>NZ_CP128606.1:3412500-3737500 GCF_051132405.1 Tabrizicola sp. M-4 | reverse complement strand
GGGGGGCACAAACTAGGGGGTGGCGACTGTTTACTTAAAACACAGGGCTCTGCGAAGCCGTAAGGCGACGTATAGGGTCTGACGCCTGCCCGGTGCTGGAAGGTTAAAAGGAGGGGTGCAAGCTCCGAATTGAAGCCCCAGTAAACGGCGGCCGTAACTATAACGGTCCTAAGGTAGCGAAATTCCTTGTCGGGTAAGTTCCGACCTGCACGAATGGCGTAACGATCTCCCCGCTGTCTCTAACGTGGACTCAGCGAAATTGAACTGTGTGTCAAGATGCACACTACCCGCGGTTAGACGGAAAGACCCCATGAACCTTTACTCCAGCTTTGCACTGGCATCAGGATTGTGATGTGCAGGATAGGTGGTAGGCATCGAAGCAGGGACGCCAGTCTCTGTGGAGCCTCCCTTGAGATACCACCCTTCGCACTCTTGATGTCTAACCGCGGCCCGTCATCCGGGTCCGGGACCATGCATGGTGGGGAGTTTGACTGGGGCGGTCGCCTCCCAAACAGTAACGGAGGCGCGCGAAGGTTGGCTCAGAGCGGTCGGAAATCGCTCGTTGAGTGCAATGGCAGAAGCCAGCCTGACTGCAAGACTGACAAGTCGAGCAGAGACGAAAGTCGGCCATAGTGATCCGGTGGTCCCAAGTGGGAGGGCCATCGCTCAACGGATAAAAGGTACTCTGGGGATAACAGGCTGATGATGCCCAAGAGTCCATATCGACGGCATCGTTTGGCACCTCGATGTCGGCTCATCTCATCCTGGGGCTGGAGCAGGTCCCAAGGGTATGGCTGTTCGCCATTTAAAGAGGTACGTGAGCTGGGTTTAGAACGTCGTGAGACAGTTCGGTCCCTATCTGCCGTGGGTGTAGGAGACTTGAGAAGAGTTGCCCCTAGTACGAGAGGACCGGGGTGAACGTTCCACTGGTGGACCAGTTGTCGTGCCAACGGCAGTGCTGGGTAGCTATGAACGGACAGGATAACCGCTGAAGGCATCTAAGCGGGAAGCCCCCTTCAAAACAAGGTCTCCCTTGAGGGCCGTGGAAGACCACCACGTCGATAGGCCGGAGGTGTAAGCGCAGCAATGCGTTCAGCTGACCGGTACTAATTGCCCGATAGGCTTGATTTGATCCAGAAACAGCAAGGCTGTCTGACATCAAAAGCAATCTTGGAACAATGAAAACACTGATGAAGCGCCGCCATGCAGCGACAGCTGCATGCGTGGGGCGTGTTTCTTCCTCGGTTTGGTGGTCATAGCACGAGCAAAACACCCGGTCCCATCCCGAACCCGGCCGTTAAGTGCCGTCGCGCCAATGGTACTCCGTCTCAAGACGTGGGAGAGTAGGTCACCGCCAAACCTAGAAAGAAACACATAAAACTCCCTCCAAACGATCACAAAATCCCCCAATCAGACACCACCTGTCGCGGGGTGGAGCAGCCCGGTAGCTCGTCAGGCTCATAACCTGAAGGCCGCAGGTTCAAATCCTGCCCCCGCAACCAAATTTCTAAATGATATCAGATGCTTAGAGCCCGACGTAAACCGTCGGGCTTTTGGCGTTCCGGTTTACATCAACGCCACATCAACACCACACCCGAAAAACCGCACCAGCACGCATAAGCGGGCAGGCGCAGGCAGCGACGGGCAACTCGCAGTTGCGCACCTCCTTGCTTCCGGCCATCATCGGCCCGTAGTTCCAGACGGTGAATTGACGACGACGGATTTTGCCCTCGGCTTCCTGACCTTGGAACGTCACCATTCGGCGAGGCAGGCGGCGATACGATGCAACAGGACTGCTCTGACCCCCTTTACTCATCCACCTGAAACCAGAGCCGATGGTTGAAATTGGCGCGGTTGCGCGTTGTGAGCAATGGGCGAGCGGCGGAGCGTTTCCGTTTCGAGAAGCCGGTCGCCCATTGCGGTGAGTTTGGCAGCATAGGCTGCGGGTGTGAGATAGCCGAGCGCGGAGTGCGGCCTGGTTGCGTTGTAATCAGCGACCCAGCGCGCGACGGCAGATCGTGCGTGGTCGAGGCCAAAAAACAGCGTCTCATTCAAGAGTTCGTCCCTCATCTTGGAATTGAAGGCTTCGCAGATTCCGTTCTGCATGGGCTTTCCCGGTGCGATGAAGTGCCAAGGCACCCCTGCGTCTTCGCTCCAGGCCAGCATCGCATTGGAAGTGAACTCCGTGCCGTGGTCGCTGACGATGAGTCCAGGCTTGCCGCGCCGCTCAATCAACGTTGTGAGTTCCCTTGCAACGCGGCGACCTGAGATGGAGGTATCGACGACCGCAGCCAGGCACTCCTTCGTTACATCGTCGATGCCGTTGAAGATGCGGAAGCGCCTACCATGCGCGAACTGGTCATGGACGAAATCGACAGACCAGCGTGCATTCGGCATGACCACGCTCAGCAAGGGTGCGCGTGTGCCACTGGCCTTCTTGCGGCCCTTCCGCTTTCGCACGGACAGGCCTTCCTCACGGTAGATCCGTTGCGTCTTCTTGAGGTTCACCGAATGGCCTTCTCGCCGCAGCAAGACATGCAGCCGCCGATAGCCGAAGCGGCGCCTCTTGCTCGCCAGCGTCCGCAGGCGCTCGCGCAGATCGGTATCGTCTGGTCGGCAGCTGCGATATCGGATGGAGGTCCGGTCCGCTCCGACCACGGAACACGCCCGCCGCTCGCTCATCTCGTGATGCTCCACAAGGATCGCGACGGCTTCGCGCCTAGCGGCGGGCGTTACCACTTTCGCGACAGCAAATCCTTCAAGGCAGCCTGATCCAAAAGCGACTCTGCCAACAACCGCTTCAGACGGGCGTTCTCGTCCTCAAGCTGCTTCAGGCGCTTCGCGTCCGAAACATCCATGCCGCCAAACTTGGCCTTCCACGCGTAAAAGGTCGCTTCCGACATCCCGTGCTTGCGGCACAGTTCTGAACCGTTCCGGGTTTGCCGGAGGCTCCAACTCCTGAGTAGGATGGAGCATCATGAGCAAAACGACGAACAAGTTTTCCCCCGAAGTGCGTGAACGCGCGGTGCGTTTAGTCCTCGACAACGAGGGTCAGCATGGCTCGCGGTGGCAGGCGATCATGTCGATTTCAGCGAAGATCGGTTGTTCGGGGCATACCCTGAACGAATGGGTCAAGAAGGCCGAGGTCGACAGCGGCAAGCGTGCAGGCCTCTCCAGCGAGATGGCCGAGCGCATGAAGGCCTTGGAACGCGAGAACCGTGAACTGCGCCAAGCCAACGAGATCCTTCGCAAGGCGTCAGCGTATTTTGCGATGGCGGAGCTCGACCGCCGGTCGAAGTGATGGTGGGTTTCATCGATGCGCATCGCAATGCGCACGGGGTCGAGCCGATCTGCAACGTGCTGCCGATCGCCCCGTCCACCTATTACGATCACCTGGCGAAGCGGGCCGACCCGACGCGTCTTTGAGGAGAACTGGAGCGTCTACGGCGCCCGCAAGGTCTGGCGGCAGTTGCGACGTGAAGGCTTCGACGTGGCCCGCTGCACCGTGTCCAGGCTGATGAAGGTCATGGGTATTCAAGGCATTATCCGCGGCAAGCCGCAGAAGACGACGATTCCTGACAAAAAGCTGCCTTGCCCGCTGGACCGCGTGAACCGCCAGTTCCGTGTGCCTGCGCCCAATATGCTTTGGGTGTCGGATTTCACCTATGTCGCAACCTGGAAAGGGTTCGCCTATGTGGCATTCGTCATCGACGCCTATGCCCGCAGGATCGTCGGCTGGCGTGTCAGCACCTCCCCTCATGCCGGATTTGTCCTCGATGCCCTGGAACAGGCCGTCCATGAACGCCGGCCGGTCAAGGGCATGGGGCTGGTCCATCATTCTGATCGTGGATCGCAATACCTGTCGATCAAGTACACCGAACGACTGGCCGAGGCAGGCATCGAGCCTTCCGTGGGCAGCGTCGGTGACAGCTACGACAACGCCCTGGCCGAGACGATCAACGGCCTCTTCAAAGCCGAAGTCATCCACCGCCGTGGCCCGTGGCGCAGCTTCGAAGCCGTCGAATATGCAACCCTCGAATGGGTGGACTGGTTCAACAACCGACGCCTGCTGGAGCCCATTGGGAACATCCCACCCGCAGAAGCCGAAGCCAATTTCTACGCGGCTCTGGAAATCGAGCCCAAGGCCGCGTAACGAACGAAAATTAGCCTCCGGCAAACCCGGCGCGGTTCATTCCGTCGTCTTCGCCCCAGCCTCCTGCTCTCGCAAAATCCCAATGATCTGCTCTTCCGTGAACTTCGATCTCTTCATGTCCGATCCTCTCAGTGGGCCGGACTCTAGCATCAGATGGAGGAGTTATCGGGGGTCAGAGCACTAGACGTTTGCTCCCCACTGACGCCGCCACGATCCCGCGTGGCGGCGCTTCTTTTGTGGTAAGTCGCAGGGCCCTCATGGCCGGGCCGCCGCGGGCCGGTGGTGTGGCCGCTGGCGGATGCTCTCAATGTGCTCAGATCGGCGCGAGGCTTGCGCCGGTAATCCGCGCGCCTGCCGCCAGATGTTCCACGAAGCCGCGCGAGGCGCGCGCCCATGCCGCCTTCTCCAAGGCCTCGGCGATTCGGGGGCGCAGGCTTTCGAAGGGAAGGACCTGCCCCGCTGCCGTGGCGTTCAGCCGGATGATGTGCCAGCCGTGCCGCGAGAGGACGGGTGCGGGCGTGATGCCGCCCTCGGGCAGGCCGCGCAGGGCGGCCTCGAATTCCGGGACCGTGTCGCCGGGGCCAATTTGCCCCAGATGCCCGCCCGCCGCCTTCGATCCGCAATCGCTTTGCCGTGCCGCGCTGGCAAAGCCCTTCGCATCGCCCTCCAGCCCGGCGAGGATGCCCCTCGCACGCGCCTGCGCCGCCTCGCGCGCGATCACGTCGCGCGGATCGCAGGCGACGAGGATATGCGACACATCCCACAGGGGCGCGCTGCGATAGCGCGCCGGGTCCTTCGCCCATTCGGCGCGCACCTCCTCTTCCCTCACGGGCGCGATGGTCAGCGCCTGTTCCAGCAGAGCGCGGATCAACGCCTCGTCTTCGGTTTCGAACCGCCCCGGCGCGAGTTCGAGAGGGTCGGGCACCAACCCGCGACGCCGCGCCTCTTGCAGCAGAAGCGCCCTGATGGCCAGTGCCTGCGCCGCCTTGCGCCAAGCGATGCCCGGCTTGTCCTTGGGGGCGCTGTGGTTCTGGGCCTCGGCGGCGATGGCCGCCAAGGGGATGGTTTCGCCGTTCACCACGACATCGGGAAAAAGGGCTGCGTTCATCGCGGTCACTCCGCCGGGGTGGTGGATGAGGGGCCGCGCTGGGCCTGTCGCCTGTCAAAGGCGCGGCGGCGGTCCTCAAGCGGGCGGCGGCGGCGGGAGCGGACGATCTGATAGCCGGACCGCGCCAGCAGATAGCGGAAGGGCGCGGCAAAGCCCGACCAGATATGAACCAGCCGCGTGAAGGGGAACAGCATGGTGATGACCAGCCCAAGGAAGATGTGCAGCTTGAACAGCCAATGCACGTCGACCACCGTCACCCATGCGTTGACGTTCCATGTCACCACGCTTTGCGACCATTCCATGAAGCGGATCATCTCTGCCCCGTCCATGTGCTGCAGCGATTGGGTGATCGTCAGCAGGCCGATGGCAAGCTGCATCCAGATCAGGATCATGATCAGGATGTCCAGCGTGGTGGAGGTCGCGCGGATGCGCGGGTCCGTCAAACGTCGATGGATCAGCATCGTGCCCCCGATCAGTGCGGCAAGGCCCGCCGGACCGCCGATCAGCACGGCCATCCACTGCTTCAGCCCATAGGGAACGCCCAGCGCATCCAGCACCCAGACCGGGGTGAAGAGGCCGACGAGATGCCCGAAGAACACCGTCAGGATGCCGACATGGAACAGGATCGACCCCCAGATAAGCTGCGTGCGCCGCAAAAGCTGACTTGACGAGGATTTCCAGGTGAAGGGGTCGCGTTCATAGCGCGCGATCGATCCCACCAGAAACACGGTCAGCGCGACATAGGGCATGACCCCGAAGATGACGAAGTCGATGTCAAAGCTCTCGAACATCTCAGGCGCTCCTGTGTTCGGATGTGTTGTTGGGCTTGTCCATGAGGGCAAGCATGTCGCGCACCTGCGGGCAGCCGGCATTCGGGTCGGGGCCGAAGGTCACCTCGGTTTCCTCCCAGACGGCATCCAGCGCGACGAGGTCGGTCGGGTCGTCCTCGGCTTGCGCCAGCATCCCGGCCACGGCCTCGGCATCGCCCGATGTTCCGGCAAGTGCGGAAAGGGCGGCGAACGCGGCGGCATATCGGCTGTCGCGGCGCTGGAGGCGCGCGCAAAGCACGTCGAGGATATGCGCCGCGTCCGCCAAGGTTTCCCGTGCTTCGCCTGTGGGACGCGTCGACAGGAATTCAAGCAGTACCGGCAGGTGGTCGGGCAGTTCCGTGGTGACGGGTTCGAACCCCGCCGCGCGGTAGGTCTCGATCAGGCTGACCATGGCGCCGCCCCTTTCGCGGCTTTCGCCATGCACATGCTCGAAAAGGTTCAGGGACAGCGTCCGCGACCTGTCGAACAGCATGACATAGCGTTCCTGAAGGTCGTAGAGGTCGCCATCCTCCAGTTCCTGCGACAGCGCGCCCAGTGCAGCCCGGACGGACGGGATGAGCCGCATATCCCCCACGAGGGCGTTGCCGATCTCGGGCATGGCGGTCTGCAGGTCCTCCGTCGGATAGCTGAGGATCAGGGACAGTGCCTTCAAAGTGCGGTCGGTCATCAGAATGTCTCCTGCGGAAGGGCGAAGGATTTCTTCTTGCCGCCGAAGAGGCTTGTCTTGCCGCTCTCGCCGGTGGAACAGCCGTTCCCATCGGTAAAGCCGCAGCCGCCCCGGAGTTCGGCACCATGCTCGTTCTGTTCGCGATGCGCCGTCGGGATGGCGAAGCGGTCTTCGTAATCGGCGATGGCCATGATCTTGTACATGTCCTCGATCATCCGGCCCGACATGCCCACGCGGGCGGCGATGCCTTCGTCCCGCACGCCATCCACCGTCAGCGCCCGCATATAGAGGCGCATGGCCGACATCCGTTCCAGCGCCGAAACGATGGGTTCCTCGTCTCCCGCCGTCAGCATATTGGCGAGGTATTGCACAGGGATGCGCAGGCTGCGCACATCGGGCATCTGTTCGCTCATGGCGATCTGGCCCGCCTGCGCGGCGTTCTGGATGGGCGACAGCGGCGGGATATACCAGACCATCGGCAGGGTCCTGTATTCCGGATGCAGCGGGAAGGCGACCTTCCATTCCATCGCCATCTTCCAGATCGGGCTGACCTTGGCCGCTTCGATCCAATCCTCCGGCACGCCGTCGCGGCGGGCGGCGGCGATCACCTCCGGGTCGTTCGGATCAAGGAACACGTCAAGCTGCGCGCCATAAAGGTCGGTTTCCCGCTCGGCACTTGCCGCCGCCTCGATCTTGTCGGCGTCATACAAGATGACGCCCAGATAGCGGATCCGCCCCACGCAAGTTTCCGAACAGACGGTCGGCTGGCCGCTCTCGATGCGCGGATAGCAGAAGGTGCATTTCTCCGACTTGCCGGTATCCCAGTTGTAATAGACCTTCTTGTAGGGACAGCCCGAAATGCACATCCGCCAGCCCCGGCATTTCTCCTGGTCAATCAGGACGATGCCATCCTCTTCCCGCTTGTAGATCGCGCCCGACGGGCAAGAGGCGGAACAGGTGGGGTTCAGGCAATGCTCGCAGAGGCGCGGCAGATACATCATGAAGGTGCTTTCATACTCTCCGTAGATGTCCTTCTGCACCTTGTCGAAGTTGTAATCCTCTGACCGCTTGGCGAATTCGCCGCCAAGGATTTCTTCCCAGTTCGGCCCCTTCTCGATCTTCTCCATCCGTTCCCCGGTGATCTTCGACCGGGGCCTTGCGGTGGGGAAGGCCTGCATCTCGGGCGCGGATTTCAGGTGGTCATGGTCGAAATCGAAGGGTTCATAGTAATCGTCGATCTCGGGCATCGACGGATTGGCAAAGATGTTCGCCAGAATGCGCCACTTTGCCCCCTGCCTGGGTTGCAGCTTGCCAGAGGCCGACCGCACCCACCCACCGTTCCAGCGCTTCTGGTTCTCCCAATCGGTCGGATAGCCCGTGCCGGGCTTCGTCTCCACATTGTTGAACCACGCGTATTCGACGCCGTCCCGCGTGGTCCAGACGTTCTTGCAGGTGACCGAACAGGTGTGACAGCCGATGCACTTGTCCAGATTCAGCACCTTGCCGATTTGCGCGCGCACTCTCATTCCGCTGCCTCCTGGGTTGCGGGTTGGTCCAGCCAGTCGATCTTCTGCATCTTTCGGACGATCACGAATTCGTCGCGGTTGCTGCCCACGGTGCCATAGTAGTTGAACCCATAGGAAAGCTGGGCATAGCCGCCGATCATATGCGTGGGCTTCAGCGTGGCGCGGGTGACGGAATTGTGGATGCCGCCCCGCAGCCCGGTCTTTTCCGATCCGGGCGTATTCACGATCTTTTCCTGCGCGTGATACATGAACAGCGTGCCCTGCTTGATCCGCTGGGACACCACCACCCGCGCCGTCAGCGCGCCGTTGACGTTATAGGCTTCGACCCAGTCGTTATCGACAAGCCCGGCCTTCGCGGCATCGACCTCCGACATCCAGACAACCGGCCCGCCACGGTTCAGCGTCAGCATCAGAAGGTTGTCGCTATAGGTCGAATGGATGCCCCATTTCTGATGCGGCGTGATGAAGTTCAGCACGACATGCGGGTTGCCTTCTGCCGCATCGCCATTCACCGCCTGCGTGACGGTCTTCAGGTCCACAGGCGGGCGATAGCTGACGAACCCCTCGCCAAAGGCCCGCATCCAGAGGTGATCTTGATAAAGCTGCTGTCGCCCCGTCAGCGTCCGCCACGGGATCAACTCATGCACATTGGTGTAGCCCGCGTTATAGCAGACCTCCTCGCTCTCGATCCCCGACCATGTGGGAGAGGAGATGATCTTGCGTGGCTGCGCCGCGATATCGCGGAAGCGGATCTTGGTGTGATGCGCGCCTTCGGCCAGATGGGCGTGGTGCTGGCCGGTGGGTTTCTCCAACTCCTCCCACGCCTTGACCGCGACCTCTCCATTGGTCTCAGGCGCCAGCATCAGGATCATTTCCGCCGCGTCGATGGCGGTGTTCAGTCTGGCAAGGCCCTTCGACACGCCCTCGTCCTGCACCACCCCGTTCAGGTCGCGCAGATGCCCGACCTCGACCTTGGTATCCCAGTTGATCCCCTTGCCACCGTTGCCGAGCTTTTCCAGCAGTGGACCGACCGAGGTGAACTTCTTGTAGAGGTTGGGATAGTCCCGCTCGACCGCGATGTAGTTCGGCGCGGTCTTGCCGGGGATCAGGTCGCATTCGCCCTTTTTCCAGTCCTTCACATGCGCCTGAGCCAGTTCGGCGGCGGTGTCGTGGAGGAGCGGCAGCTGAACGATGTCGGTTTCGACCCCCAACACTTCAGGGGCCACTTCGCTGAACTTCTTCGCGATGGATTTGAAGATTTCCCAGTCCGACTTGCTCTCATAGGCCGGGTCCACCGCCGCCTGCAGCGGATGGATGAAGGGGTGCATGTCGGATGTGTTCAGGTCGTCCTTTTCATACCAGGACGCGGTGGGCAGCACGATGTCGGAATAGACCGCCGTCGTCGACATGCGGAAGTCGATGCAGACCAGCAGGTCCAGCTTGCCCTTCGGTGCCTCGTCATGCCAGACGGCCTCCACGGGCTTGGCATGGCCTTCCTCGCCCAGATCCTTGCCCATGACGCCGTGGTCGGTTCCCAGAAGGTGCTTGAGGAAATACTCATGCCCCTTGCCCGAAGACCCCAGCAGGTTGGACCGCCAGACAAAGAGGTTGCGCGGCCAGTTTTCCGGCGCATCCGGGTCCTGGCAGGACATTTCCAGATTGCCGGATTTCAGTTCAGCGGCAACGAACTCCTTGATGTCCTTGCCCGCTGCCTTGGCGGCCTTCGACACCTCCAGCGGGTTGGTCTTCAGCTGCGGGGCCGATGGCAGCCAGCCCATCCGTTCCGCCCGGATGTTGTAGTCAATGAGGCTGATGTCCCAGTCGCCCTTGGGCGCCGTGGGCGACAGGATTTCACCCGCGCGCAACGTCTCATACCGCCACTGGTCGGTATGGGCGTACCAGGCGCTGGTCGAGTTCATGTGCCGCGGCGGGCGGTTCCAATCCAGCGCAAAGGCCAGCGGCGCCCAGCCGGTCTGTGGCCGCAGCTTCTCCTGCCCCACATAGTGCGACCAGCCGCCCCCCTCCTGCCCGATGCAACCGCACATCACCAGCATGTTGATGATGCCGCGGTAGTTCATGTCCATGTGGTACCAGTGGTTCAGACCGGCCCCGAGGATGACCATGGACTTGCCCCGGGTCTTTTCTGCGTTGCCCGCGAATTCGCGGGCCACCGCGATGATCTTTTCCCGCGCAACGCCCGTGATCTTCTCCGCCCAGGCGGGGGTATAGGGCATGTCGTCGTCAAAATCCTTCGACACCCAATCACCGCCCAACCCGCGATCCAGCCCGTAATTGGCGCAGAACAGGTCGAACACCGTGGCCACCATCACCTCGCGCCCATCGCCAAGCGTGACAGCCCTCGCCGGGACATTGCGCGTCAGAACCTCTGGCGCGTCGCATTTCACGAAATCGCCCGTCGCCGCGCCGCCGAAATAGGGGAAATCCACCCCCACCACCGCGTCATGCTGGCCGTCAAGGATCTGGCTCAGCCGCAGTTGGGTTTCGGCATCGGCGGCCTTCTCCTCAAGGTTCCATTTTCCCTCCTCGCCCCAGCGGAACCCGATGGAGCCGTTCGGGGCAACGAAACGCCCCGTCGCCTCATCGAAGGCCACGGTCTTCCAGTCGGGATTGTTCGCCTCGCCCAGTTTGTCGTCGAAATCCTCGGCCCGCAGCATCCGTCCTGGAACAAGCCGGCCATCCTGTTCATCCAGCACCACCAGCATCGGCATGTCGGTGTATTTGCGGGCGTATTCCTCGAAATACTCCGCCTGCCGGTCCAGATGGAATTCGCGCAGGATCACATGCCCCATCGCCATGGCCAGCGCCGCATCGGTGCCCGCCTGCGGGTTCAGCCAGATGTCGCCGAACTTCGCCGCCTCGGAATAGTCGGGGCTGACCACGGCGGATTTCGTGCCGCGATAGCGCACCTCGGTATAGAAATGGGCATCCGGCGTGCGCGTCTGCGGCACGTTCGACCCCCAGAGCATCAGGAAGCCCGCGTTGTACCAGTCGGCCGATTCCGGCACGTCCGTCTGTTCGCCCCATGTCTGCGGCGATGCGGGCGGCAGGTCGCAATACCAGTCATAGAACGACATGCAGGTGCCGCCCAGCAGGCTCAGATAGCGCGACCCCGCCGCATAGCTGACCATCGACATGGCCGGAATGGGCGAGAATCCGAACACCCGGTCCGGCCCCCAGACCTTGGCGGTATGGGCATTGGCGGCGGCGATGATCTCGGTCGCCTCGTCCCATGTGGCGCGCACAAAGCCGCCCTTGCCCCGCGTCTTGGTATAGCTCGCGCGCAGGGCGGGATCTTTCTGGATCGCCGCCCATGCCGCGACCGGCGGCATCGTCGCCCGAAGCTTGCGCCAGGCCCGCATCAGGCGGCCCCGGATCAGCGGGTTCTTCACACGGTTCGCGGAATACAGATACCAGCTATAGGACGCCCCCCGCGCGCAACCGCGCGGCTCATGGTTCGGCAACCCCGCCCGCGTGCGCGGATAGTCGGTCTGCTGCGTCTCCCATGTCACGATGCCGGATTTGACGTAGATCTTCCACGAACAGGACCCGGTGCAGTTCACACCATGGGTCGACCGCACGATCTTGTCGTGCCGCCAGCGGTTCCGGTAGGTGTCCTCCCAGCCGCGATCCTCGCGCGTCGTCTCTCCCCAACCATCCGAAAAGGTTTCCAAAGTCTTCTTCTGAAAGAAGTTCAGTCTGTCGAGCAGGTGGCTCATCGTCGCTTCCTTTCGTTATTCGGCAGGATGGGCGGCACCCAGGCGCCGGCCATGCTCGATGTCGTGGAGAAGCCCGCCGGGGCGCGTATAGGCGGCCCAGGTCAGGACAAGGCAGATCACGTAGAAGATCAGGAACAGCCACAGCGCGCCGATGGGGCTGCCCGTCATGGCGATGGAGGATCCATAGGCCTTGGGGATGAAGAACCCGCCATAGGCCCCGATGGCGCTGGTGAAGGCGACAATGCCGCTGCTTTCCATGGCGATCTGGCGCGCACGTTCTGCCCCGGCCAGATGCGGCATCAGGCGCGGCACTTCGCGGCCCATGATCACCGGGATCATCTGGAAGGTCGACGCGTTGCCAACGCCGGTAAAGAAGAACAGCGCCATGAAGCCCGCGAAGAACCCGGCAAAGCTGCCCGCCTGCAGCGACAGGATCACTGCCAGAACCGATGCGATCATCCCCACAAAGACCCAGAAGGTGACCCGCCCACCCCCGAACCGGTCGGCAACCCAGCCAGTCCCGGCACGGCTCAGCGCGCCCACCAGCGGGCCGAGGAACACGTATTGCAGCGCGTTCACCTCGGGGAAGGCGATCTTCGACAGCAGCGGAAATCCCGCCGAATAGCCGATGAAACTGCCGAAGGTCCCGATATACAGCACACACATCAGCCAGTTATGCGCCCGCCCGAAGATCACCGATTGCTGCGCGAAACTCGCCTTCGCATCCGCGATGTCATGCATCCCCAGCCATGCCGCGACGGTGGAGGCAAGGATGAACGGCACCCAGACAAAGCCCGCATTCTGCAACCACAGCGTCCCGCCATCCGCCAGCGCCACGCCCTCGCCGCCCATCGCGCCGAACACTCCGGCGGTGATCACCAGCGGCACAAGGAATTGCATCACGCTGACGCCAAGGTTCCCCAGCCCCGCATTCAGCGCCAGCGCATTGCCCTTCTCCGCCTTGGGGAAGAAATAGCCGATGTTGGCCATCGAAGAGGCGAAGTTGGCCCCGCCAAGCCCGCAAAGAAGCGCCAGAACCAGGAAGATGAAGTAGGGGGTTTCCGGGTTCTGCACGGCATAGCCGATGCCGATGGCGGGCAGCAGCAGCGAGGCGGTGGAAAGCGTCGTCCAGAGCCGCCCACCAAAGATCGGCACCATGAACCCGTAGAAGATCCGCAGCGTCGCCCCCGACAGCGCAGGCAAAGCCGCCAGCCAGAACAATTGCTCCGGGGTGAAGGCGAACCCGATCAGCGGCAGCTTGGCCACCACCATCGACCAGACCATCCACACCGAAAAGGCCA
Organism: Tabrizicola sp. M-4; assembly: GCF_051132405.1. Taxonomy (GTDB): domain Bacteria; phylum Pseudomonadota; class Alphaproteobacteria; order Rhodobacterales; family Rhodobacteraceae; genus Paragemmobacter. The sequence goes on along the minus strand of NZ_CP128606.1, from coordinate 3,724,178 downwards.
GCAGCAGCGCCGGGATCGACAGCCACAGGTTGCGGCGTGCGACGGCACGGCCCTTGTCGGCCCAGAAGGTCGCATCCTCGGGCCGCCAATCCTCGAGCACACGCGGCATGGCGGTGCGTTCGGGGTGGTGGATCGGCTGCATCTCAGGCAGCTGCGGCAGGCGGTCCAGAACCTCGCCATGCGCGGCGCGCTCCATGGCGCGGATCGACAGGTGCATCCAGGTCAGCGCGATCCCGACCAGCACGAACAGCAGCGCAAAGCACGAGGTATAGATGCCCGTCAGGTCCAAAAGGGCTCCAAAGGCGATGGGCAGGACGAACCCGCCAAGCCCGCCGATCATGCCGACAAGGCCACCGACTGCGCCGACGTTGTTGGGGTAGTAGACCGGGATGTGCTTGAACACCGCCGCCTTGCCGAGGCTCATGAAGAAGCCAAGCGCGAAGAGCGTGGCGATGAAGGGCCACAGCCCCATGCTGGTTGAAAAGGCGATGACGCCATCCTTGCCCTGGATGACATAGTCGGTCGGCGGGTAGGACAGCATGAACAGGAACAGCATCGAAAAGCCGAAGGTCCAGTACATGACCGACCGCGCGCCGAACTTGTCGGAAAGGTGTCCGCCATAGGCCCGGAACAGGCTGGCCGACAGGCTGAACGAGGCGGCCGCCATGCCTGCAGTGCGCACATCGACGCCGTAGACGTCGATCAGGTAGTGCGGCAACCACAGCGCCAGCGCGACGAAGGCGCCGAAGACGAAGAAGTAGTAGAGCGAGAAGCGCCAGACCTGCAGGTTCTTCAGGGGCGCGAACTGCTGGGCGAAACTCGGCGGCTTTGCCCCGGTCCGGCGACGTTCAACGAGCGAGGGATCGTCCTTGGCGAAAACAAAGAAGATCACCGCCATCAGCGCCAGGCCCGCCGCCCATGTATTCGCCACCCCCTGCCAGCCAAAGCCCACCATCACGAAAGGCGCGACGAATTTCGTCACCGCCGCCCCGATATTGCCCGCCCCGAAAATGCCCAGCGCCGTGCCCTGATGCCCCGCATCATACCAGCGGCTGACATAGGCCACGCCGATGATGAACGATCCGCCCGCAAGCCCAACACCCAGCGCCGCCAGAAGATACATCGCATAGCTGTCGGCAAGGGTCAGCGCCCATGTCGCCAGCGCCGCCAGCATCATCTGTGCCGAAAACACCAGCCTTCCGCCATATTTCTCGGTCCAGACCCCAAGGAAGATACGCGTCAGTGACCCGGTCAGCACGGGCGTCGCCACCAGCAGCCCGAACTGCGTATCGTTCAGCCCAAGCTCGGCCTTGATGGCTACCCCGATGATAGAAAAGATCGTCCAGACCGCGAAACAGGCGGTGAAGGCGACCGTGCTCAGCCCAAGGGCGCGTCTCTGATCGGCGCGGGAGGCTATGGCGGCAGTCTGCATGGCAGGTCTCCGAATGGAATGGCGCAATCCCCTTGCCGGGGGATCGACGTCAGTCCTGCGGAGGCAAGGCCGCGAAGAAATTGATCTAGATCAGAACTTCCTAAAACTGTAATGAAATAAATGACTTAGTGAAATTTTTCATGATCTGGCCCGCGCCCTGTCAAACAGGGTGGCGGCAGGGGTTAACCATTTTCTTGACAATTATCAATCCAAAGCCCGATCCTTGCCGCAGTCATCCGGAGGCCCGAGCCATGCCCGCATCAGAGTTCTCCGAGATTCGACATCTCGATCTATTCGCGGAAATGGCCGACGAAAACTTCTCTGCTCTGATGCGTGGGGCCTATGTCCAGAATTTCCCCGGGCATGTCGAACTGATAACCGAGGGCGATCCGAGCGATTTCCTCCATCTTGTCCTGTCCGGATCGGTCGACCTCTTCTCCTCGTGGAACGGGCGGGAAACCAGTCTGGCCACCGTCCGGCCCGTCTCCACCTTCATCCTCGCCGCGACGGTGAAGGATGCGCCCTACCTGATGTCGGCCCGCACGCTTGAAAAAAGCCGGATCGTCCTGATCCCCAGTCAGGATGTCCGCGCCGTCTTCGCCGCCGATGGCAACTTTGCCCGCGCCATCGTGACAGAGCTTGCCCAATGCTACCGCGCGGTGATCAAGTCGCAGAAGGACCTCAAGCTTCGGACATCGCTGGAACGGTTGGCGAACTATCTCTTGCGCCAGCAGCGCCGCGCGGACGGCGCCGCCTCCTTCACCCTCGATTATGAGAAGCGCCGCCTCGCCTCGGTGCTTGGCATGACGCCCGAGAACCTGAGCCGCGCGATCAAGGGGCTGCAGCCCTATGGCCTGCAGGTGGTCGGCACACGCATGACCATCACAGATCAGGCAGAGTTCGAGCGTTTCGCAAAGCCGAACCCCCTCATAGACGACGGCGCGACCTGACCCCCCTGCCGCGTGCCGCGCCTGTAGATGGCAGGGGGTTTTCCCGTACCTGCGTTAAACGACCCTTTACCCGCATGCGGCAAGGATGGCGCGAAGGGTCGCGGTGGCGACCGCAGCAAAGGGGACGTGACAGCAGATGTTGTTCGATTTTCTGCCCAACCGCAGGCTGGTCTTCAAGGCGGTGGAGTCGTTGCAGGCGAATGTCATGATCGCGAACAGGCGCCTGCGGATCACCTATGTCAATCCGTCCCTGCGCGAATTCCTCCGCCAATCCGAAGATCAGCTTCGCCGCGACATGCCGCAATTCGCCGTGGACCGGCTGATCGGCAGCAGGATCGACATCTTCCACAAGACCCCCGCGCATCAGCGCGCCATGCTTGCCGCCCTGCGCGAGACGCATCGCGCAACCATCCGCATCGGCCCCAAATCCTTCGATCTGATCGTCACACCGCTCCGCTCCTTCTGGGGCATTTCCGGCTATGTCGTGGAATGGGCCGATGCCAATGCACGGCTGGAGAATGTCGATTTCGGCGAACAGATGCGCGCCATCAGCCGCAGGCAGGCCAAGATCGACTTCGACCTGAACGGCAACATCCTGTCGGCGAACGATAACTTCCTCAAACTGATGGGCTATGCCCTCGATGAGATCGTGGGAAAGCATCACTCCATCTTCGTCGACCCGGCCGAGGTGCAGTCGCCCGCCTACCGCGCCTTCTGGGACAGGCTGCGCAGTGGCGAACATGTGCAATCGGAATTCCACCGGCGCACGAAATCCGGCCGCGAAGTCTGGGTCGAGGGGGCCTATACCCCGATCCGCGACGAAAAGGGCAACATCGTCAAGTTCACCAAGTTCTGCAGCGACATCACCGACAAGACCTCCTTCCTCGACACCATCGGCAACGCCTTCAATGCCCTCGCGGATGGCGATCTTGAACAGCGCGTCCCGGTGATGCAGCTGTCGCCCCTGTTTGACCGGCTGTCATCGGATTTCAACGGTGCCCTCGATCGCCTGCAAACGACGATGCAGCAGATCCGCGACAGTTCGCTGAATGTGCGCGGCCAGTCGCAGGAGTTGCGGCGCTCCTCCGACAGCCTGACCCATCGGACAGAGCAGCAGGCAACCTCCATCGATCAAAGCGCCGCAGCCCTGACGCAGATCACCACCACGGTCCAGCAGACCACTGAAAGCACGCGCGAGGCGCGCCGCCTCGTCAGCTCCGTCACGGACAATGCGCAGCATGTCTCGCAGGTCATGCAGCAGACCGTCGTGGCGATGAAAAGCCTCGAATCCTCTTCCGGCAAGATAGAACGCATCATTGGCACGATCGACCAGATCGCCTTCCAGACCAACCTCCTCGCCCTCAATGCCGGGATCGAGGCAGCCCGCGCCGGCGAAAGCGGCCGCGGTTTCGCGGTCGTCGCCCTTGAGGTGCGCGATCTGGCGCAGCGCTCGGCCGAGGCCGCGCAGGAGATCAAGCGTCTGATCGGCGAAAGCGCACGCAGCGTCAACGAAAGCGTGACCCTCGTGGATCGGACGGGCAATGCGATTGGCGATATGGTGATAGGTGTCTCCAATATCCGGGACATCGTGGTGACGATTGCCGAGGCCGCCGAAGAACAGGCATCGGGCCTGGCGCAGATCGCCTCCAGCGTGGATCGCCTGAACGAGGTGACGCAGCAGAACACGGCCATGGCGCAGAGCGCGACCTCGATCACCTCCGATCTCGACCGTGAAACGGCTGCGATGAACGATGTCCTGATGAAATTCCGCCTTGGTCCCCCCGGCATGACGTCGCGCGCAAGCGAGACAAGGCCGAAGGTCGGACGTATGGCACTCTCCCTTCCACCTGCCTATCGATCCGCCGGATAATGGATCTGTGCGGGGATCGCCGCGCGATCCCCGTTGCCCCATGCCGCAGCCTCGCGCGCCTGCCGCCGGCGGTGCGCGTCGACCTGTCGTTTGCCAACCTGATGGCTGCCCACCCAAATGCGCAAGGCGCGGGTCTTGTTCGGGCTAGGACTTTCGCCCCCTGCGTTCCTGCCGCCCGGATGTCATGCAGTTCCCAAGTTGTGTTGCCCCCCGGGCGTCACGTTGCACCGACGCGCATGTTTCGCCGCACCTCGCTCCCAGTGACAGAACATCTCCGGCGCCACCGGTTCCTCAATCCCTAGGGGTGGTAGGGTCCGCCCGCTCATGGAGGGCGGCCGGAACGGCCATGATGGGCATTGCTCCGGCGCAGGCATGTCTGTGACCTGTTTCGGGGCGAAGGAAAGACCGTTCGTGACCGAGCCGCCATCTCGAACATCGTCCGAAAGCGTTCTGTCACGCTCAGGGCACCCGCCTTGCGACTTGCGGAAAGCATGATGCAGGTCAGGGTCGGTCAGGTCGATCCGCCCCCCGTCGGCGGAAGGTGACCGCTCAGAAGCCTGTCCTGAAGATCCGCCAAAGGGGCGCAGGCGCGCAGCAGGTCGGTCGATATCATGGCGTCCATCCGCCCGGCACGAACCAGCAACTCCAACACGCCCGCCAGCCCCTCGACCTCCTGACGCAGATGATCCGCCCTTTGCAGGCCGTGCAGCGCCTCGGGCGGCAGCCGCAACGCGGCCTCTATCGGGCCGACCTGCCTGCGCATCTGCTCCACCAGTCGGGCAAGCGTCGCGTCCAGCGCCGCCATCGCGCCCGCCTGCCGCCGCATCTCGGCCGCGCAGGCTGCCAGCAGCTGTTGCACAGAGCAAGCGGGCGGGGCCTGTACCGGACTGGCCCTCTCGCTTTCGTCGCCGACAAAGATCATAGGGCACCGACCACCTTTTCGATGCAGACCTTCAGGCCGAGTGTGCTGAACGGTTTGCTGATGAAGTTGTTCATTCCGAGGGAATGCCCGCGGGTGATGATCTCCTTGCTCGCGCGGCCGGTCATCAGGATGAAGCCGATCCTCTGCGTGGAACGGTTCATCCGCAGCGCTTCCAGCAGGGACAGGCCATCCATGCCCGGCATGTTGAAATCCGAAAGCACCAGATGCACCGGATTGCTGGCAAGCTTCCTCAGCGCAACCTCGGCGCTGTTTTCATATTGCACCTTCTTGATGCCGATCTCGTCCAGCGCCTGTTCGACAAGGCAACGGCTGACCGTCATGTCATCGACCACCATCATAGTAAGCGAAAACCTGAGCGACATGTCTATCCCCCTTCCGATCCGATGATCGGCCTTGTCATCGCGCCCCCGACCGGGACCTTCATGGCAGTCCGCCGATACTGGGTGACCCCGACGGGCGCGAAAAACGGGTCCAGCCTCGGATCCATCCGTTCCGAATGCCCGATGAAAAGCATCCCGCCCTCCGGCATCCTTGCAGCAAAGCGCATCCAGAGATCTCGCCGTGTCTCGGCGTCGAAATAGATCACTACGTTGCGGCAAAAGATGACGTCGAAATTCCCTTGAAAGGGCCAGGTCGGCAGGAGGTTCAGTTCCTCGAACCGTATCAGGTCCCGCAACTCCGTCGAGACCACCATCTGGCCCGCCTGCGGCCCGTCCTTGAGGAAACGTGCAAGCTCTGGCGGCGGTCGTTCGCCGAGACTGTGGTGATCGAAGACCCCGGTCCGTGCGGTCTCGATGACGACAGGGTCGATGTCGGTCGCGAGGATGCGCAGATCATACCGCGCGATGTCTGGCGCGAGGTCAAGCAGTGTGGCCGCCATGCTGAAAGCCTCCTGCCCGGTCGAACAGCCTGCCGACCACAGGCGTACCCTTCCGCCGGAGCGCGCCCGTTCGACAAGGGGCTTCCCGATTTGGGCAAGCGCCTTGAAATGATGCGGCTCCCGGAAGAATCCGGTGACATTCGTGGTGACCGCCGATACCAACCCCCGCCGTTCTGCCTCCGCGCCGGGCCCGCGAAGTACCGTGACATAGTCCGAGAGACTGTTCAGACCCAGCCCGCGCACACGACGGGACAGACGCGATTCCAGCATGCTCTTCTTGGTGGATGTGATCACGATCCCGGTCTCCCGGTGGATCAATCGGGTGACTGCAGCGAATTCTGCATCCGAAAGGGAGTCCGGCCCATGGCCCGCCCTCTCGTGCCCGGGCAGGGACGAGAGACCGCAACCCGGTTCTGCCTGACCCTGCGCCTCCGGCCTTGGAACTGCCACCATCATGTGGCCTCTTGATCCTTGCCGGGGAGCACCGCCGCCAGATCAAGCTTGCGCAGCATGCGTCCATCCTCGAGCGCGATGACCTTGCTGATGAAGGCGGCCGCCCCGTCGGATGCCACGTCGGGCACGGGTTTCATCGCCGCCTCGTCGATGCCGAGGATATCCGACACTACATCCGCCAACAGGCCGACGATCTGGTTTCCGAAAGCCACGATGATGACGACGTGACGGGGCGTGGGTTCGGTCTTGCCGATGCCGAGCCGCGCGGCCAGATCGACGACCGCCACCACGGAGCCGCGCAGATTTATGACCCCGGTCACATATCTGGGCGAATGCGGAAGTACCGTGGCCGGGGTCCAGCCCCGGATTTCACGGACCACTTCGATATCGATGCAGTAATCCTGCTCTCCGATCCGGAAGCAGACATAGTCGCTCTGGTCGGCGGCGTTCTGGAGTATCATCTGCTGCATGGTCTATCCATTGACTGCAAGGGGCAGGGTCTTCGTGTCGGCAACCGCGCGCTGGACGATTTCTTCCGGGTCGACGATGAGGGCGATCCGACCGTCTCCGAGGATAGTGGCTGCCGAAATGCCCGGAACGGTTCCGTAATTGTCTTCTAGGCTCTTTATGACGACCTGCCGCTGGTCGAAGATCTGGTCCGCAGCAAGCGCCGCGCGTCGACCAGAATCGCACTCGACAAGGATCAGCACCTGGCGCTGGTCATCGTCTGTCGGCGCAAAGCCGAAACTTTGGGCAAGATCGATGATGGGGATCATCTCGCCGCGCTTTGCGATGACGCGCCCGCTGCGGCCGAGGCAGTGGATTTCCGACTCGTGCGGTCTGAGCGTTTCGATGATTGCCGAAATCGGCAGGATCATCGTCTCTTTACCGACGCCGATCAGCATGCCCTCCAGAACGGCCAGCGTCAGGGGCAGGGCGATGGTGAAGCCCGTCCCCTGCCCGGGGTTCGACTGGATCGAGACCCGTCCACCCAGCGACTGGATCTCGCGTCGGACGACATCCAGCCCAACCCCGCGCCCGGAAAGCGCCGAAACCTCCGCCTTCGACGAGAAACCCGGGAGGAACAGAAGGTTGTCGATCTCGGCCGTGGAAAGTTGCGCCGCGGGCGGGATGATGCCCCGTTCCTCGGCGATCTCCCTCACCTTCGTCCGGTTGATGCCGGCCCCGTCGTCGGTCACCTCGATCACGACGCGCCCTGATCGATGGGCCGCCGAGAGGGTGATGACGCCCTCGGCGGGCTTTCCCGCAGAACGGCGCTGTTCGGCTGTTTCGATGCCATGGTCGACCGAGTTGCGGATCATATGCGTCAAGGGATCGACGAGGCGTTCGATGACGGTCTTGTCGACTTCCGTGGTCTCTCCGAAGACTTCGAGGCGGACCTGCTTCTGGGTGGCGTCCGCTGCCTCTCTCGTGATCCGCTCCATACGCTGGAACAAGGATTTCAGGGGCTGCGCGCGGATTGCCATGACGCTTTCCTGGATCTTCGCGGCCAGTTGCTTGATACCCTCGAGGCTGCCCGAAATGTCGTCGTCCTTGCTCAGCCCGGCAAAGGAGATTGCCTGGGACAGCATCGCCTCCATGATGACCAGTTCGCCGATCTGATTGATCAGCCGATCGACGCGATCGAGGCTGACGCGGATCGTCGTCATCGCGGGCAGCACCGCCGGTGCCGGGGTGGCAGGGGTTCGAGGGGTGACCTCCGCCAATCGCGCGGGGGAGGGCACGGTTTCGAAGCGCTGCCGTTGCGCTGTATCGCCCGAGGGCTGCTCCTCGCCCGACGCATCCAGCCCGCCAGCCGCTTGCAAGGGCTTTACCGTGACACGGGCGAGATCATCGACAAAGCCGAAGATCGACAGCACCTCCGTTTCAGGCGCCGCTGTCTCAAGCTCCAGATGCCAACGCAGCCGCGGACTGGAAAGATCAAGGTAGGTCAGGGGGGGGACGTCCGAAAGATCCGCCGTGATCGTTGCCCTGCCCAACTCCCCCAAGGCCAGAAAGAGCGCCAGAGGCTCATGCCCTGCGGCAAAGAGCGCGGCACTCGTTTCCAGATCTATCGTGAAGCCGCCCGCTTCCGGCGTTGGCTCAGACGCGCCCGAGAGAGGGAAGATGTCGATCTTCATGGGCTCGAAGGCGAGCGCGGCTTCGTCATCCTCCGGTGCCGAGGCACCCTCTGCCAGAACGTCCAGTTCCAGCAACAGATGCGACAGCGCCTCCGGCTCTTCCCGCCCGTCGCGCGCCGCGGCGACAAGGTCGGAAAGCACGTCATAGGCCCGGATGAGCGTGTGCATGGTCGCCGGATCGGGGTGCAGGTTACCGCTCCGCATCAGATCCAGCACCGTCTCGAAGGCATGGGCGAAACCGACAAGCACCGTCAGGCCGAAGGCCCCCGCCCCTCCCTTGATGGAGTGCACGGCGCGAAAGACATCATGGATCGTTTCCAGTTCGTTGCGCTGCGCCTCGTCGGGGATGCGGCGCAGCCCTTCGCCCATGCGCATCAGCAAGTCTTCGCATTCCTCGAAAAAGGCGACGCGCAATGAATCGCTCACGCTCATCTTCACAGCCCCAGCACACGGTTGATCGTCTGGATCAGGCGGCTGTCGTCGAAGGGCTTCACGATCCACCCCGTGGCCCCGGCACGTCGGGCGCGATCCTTCAGGTCGCTGCCGCTTTCGGTGGTCAGCACGAGGATCGGCACGCTCGCATGCGATGCGCTTGCCCTCACCCCCTCGATCACGCCGAACCCGTCAAGGCGCGGCATGTTGATGTCCGTGATCACCAGATGCGGATCGGCCTTGTCCAGAATGTCCAGACCCGCAATGCCATCCTCAGCCAGATGCAGGTCGAACCCGCTCGGCTCCAGCGCGGCGGCGACCAGACCGCGCATCGTCGGGCTGTCGTCTATGGCAAGGATTCGGATCGTCATTCCCCCAGCTCCCTCTTCTCTGCAGAACCGATTTCTATGCCCTGCCACGGGGCCTCGCAGCACAGGCCGAGTGTCCTGCACGCAGCCGCGAAACGCGTCGATGGCCGGTGGACCGACAGGGTCTGACCATCCGCCTCCCACTGCCGACCGGCGGCGATGATCACCTCGAAGGCCAGCGCGCCGATCAATTCCACCCCATCGGCGTCAAGGACCAGCGGCTTGCCCATATGCGCCCGCAGCGCCGCCAGCAGCGCCGGTGCGGCAGAACTGTCCAATCTCTCCGGCAAGGTGAAGTGTTCCGTCATGACACGCCCCAGATGGCGAGGTCATCGGGCGGGACCGCAGGGCAACGCACCCCGCACATCCCGCACCGCAACCTCTCGGGCAAAGAATGGAACACGGGGAGTTAAGGCTTGGTTTCTGCAACCCGGCTGCCGGAAAAAATCTTTGTCGGTGTTTTGCGGGGGCGAAAACACTTCATTTACGCCCTCGTGCGACCTTTGCGGCGTCAGAGAGCAGGGGTCCGCATGTCGGAACAGAAGCGTACGCACGGCGACATGGGGCCGAACCGCCAGCGCATGGTGGTCATCCTTGCCGATCCGCAGGCGCCGAGGCGCCGTCACCTCTTGCGGGGCCATCAGTCGCATCAGGTGCTGCAGGCTGCCTCGCTCAACGAAATCTACCCGATGGCCGAAGAGATGGTTCCCGACATCCTCGCGATGGCGGCCGATTTTCTTGCCGAACCCGAAATGGAAGGCGTCATCCGTCTGGCGGAACTGTTGGGGACGGCGGTCCTTTTCTATGCGGAGCAGGGCACCATTCCCCTGCGCATCCCGTTGCCCGACCGCGCGCCGCTCGTGCCACTTCGCCCGCAGGACAGGATCGACGACCTGCTTGCCGGCAGGGCAGGGGGGGGTGCCGGGACGACAATCATGGAAGGGCAGGCCGATCTTCCCGAACTTGTCCTCGTCGGCGCATCGACCGGCGGAATCGCCGCGATCGAAACCGTCCTGACGGCCTTCCCCGCCGACTGCCCGCCGACCCTTGTCGTGCAGCACATCCGCGACGGCTTCATCCCCGGTCTTGTCCAGCGGCTGAATCTGCGTTGCCGTCCGCGGATCGTCGAGGCCTCGCATGGCCTCGCGCTGCAACGGGGCACCGTCTACTTCGCGGCGGATGCCGAACGGCACCTTACCGTTTCGGGCCCGGTGACGCCGCGCTGCGCCCTCGTGGCGACGGCACCGGTCCATGGGCACAGGCCGGCCGTCGATCCGCTTTTCGAGTCCGCCCTTGCCAGGGGACGGCGTGTTTCGGCGGCGCTTCTCACGGGCATGGGAACCGACGGGGCGCTGGGGCTTGCCGCCTTGCGCCGGGCCGGGGCGCATACGATCGCGCAGGATCGCAGGACCAGCATCGTCTGGGGAATGCCCGGTGCCGCGGTCGCGGCCGATGCGGCCGTCGCGGTTCTGCCCATCGACCGCATCGGTCAGGCCCTGCTCGCAGGCCATGGCCAGACGCATGCCGGATACCGGGGGCAGCCATGATCTCCCTGCGCGAATCGCAGACCATCCATGTCGTGCAGGGCGAGCATGTCGTTTCCGACAAGCCTGATCTCGTCCTCACGACGGTTCTGGGGTCCTGCGTGGCAGCCTGCCTGCATGACCCGGTCCGCAGGATCGGCGGGATGAACCACTTCCTGTTGCCGGATGTGCCCGGTGCGCGCGACATCCGCTATGCCTCGGCGGCGATGGAGCAACTGGTCAACAGCCTGCTCAAGATGGGGGGGCGGCGCGACCGTCTGGTGGCCAAGCTCTTTGGCGGGGCGCGGATGATCAAGGGCCTTCCCGACATCGGCCACAGGAATGGCGAGGCCGCGCTTGCCTTCCTGCGGGGAGAGGGGATCGCGGTCTCTGCGCAAAGTCTGGGGGGCATGCAGGCCCGCCGCGTCCGCTTCTGGCCGGAGACGGGCAGGGCGCAGCAGTTGCTTCTCGTCGACAGCCATGAGGTGGCGGCAGGCCCGCCGCCGGCGCCCGCCGCGGGTGGCGCGATCGAACTTTTCTGAACAAGGGGCGCTCCGCCGCCCGATCCTGGAGGGAAAGCATGGAATTCTTCACGCGCATGTCGCTCAAGTCGAAGCTGGTGACCATCGTCGCAGGCTTCCTCTCACTGGTGGCGATCCTGATATCGGTGCTCTCCATCATCATCGAACGCCGCGAGATGGCGCATCTGGCGCTGGACCGTGTCGATTACGCCCTCGCCGGCTTTGCCTCCACTCTGGCCAGTTCGGCGGAGGGCTTCGCATCGGCGCCACCCCGCCCCGAAACGGTCGGCGATCTGGCACGGACGACTTCCCCGGTCAGGATCGATCCATCCATCGTGGACAAGGTCATGAATACCTTGGACATCCATGCAACCTACTTCCAGCTTCTTCCCGAGGGGCAACGCTTCGAACGGCTGATGACAAGCATCAAGACGGCCGAGGGGACGCGCGCGGTGGGCACGCAACTTGATCCGGCAGGGCCTGCCCATCAGGCCCTGATCGCCGGGCAGGTCTATGTCGGCGAGGCCGACATCATGGGCGAACCCTATATCACCCGCTATGAACCCGTGTTCGACGGGCAAGGCCGTCTCAGTGGCGCCATCTTCGCCGGCGTGCCCATCGCCACGGTGGGCAGCCTCGTCCTTACCACCGTTCTCCAACTCGTCTTGCCGACGCTCGCCTTGCTCCTGGTGGCCGTCTTAGCCAGCCGCCATTTCATCAGCCGGGCCCTTTCGCCGGTCCGCGCCATGGTCGACATCGTCAACCGACTGGAAAAGCGCGACTATGACGTCGTCATCACGCCCCCTTCCACCCAGGATGAGATCAGCGCCCTCGCCCGTGCCTGCGTCAGCCTGCGCAACGATCTGAGCGCGGGTGCAAGACTTGCCGCATCCGCCGCCGCGCAGGAAGGGGAACGGATGCAGCAGCAGGCAGAGCTTTCCCGTGTCGTGGCCGATCTCAGGTCCGGGCTTGCGCGGCTGGCCGATGGCGACCTGATGACCCCCATCGCCTCGACGCCCGACAATCCATTTCCTCCCGCCTATGACAGCCTGCGCGAAAGCTTCAACTCGGTGATCGAACGGTTCGGGGTCATGATCGAACAGGTGAATGGCATAGCCCGCAATGTGCGCGTCGGGGCGGTAGAGATCACGGATGCAAGCCGCGAACTCTCCACCCGGGCCGAGACGCAGGCCGCCACGCTGGAGCAATCCGCCGCCGCCCTGACCGAGCTGACGCAATCCGTGGCCTCCACCGCCGAACGCGCCAAGATGGCGCAGGATGCCAGCTTCGGAAACCGCAAGGGGGCCGAGCGTGGGGCCGAGATCGTGCAGGATGCCGTCGCCGCCATGCAGGGAATCGAAAAGGGGGCGGAACAGATCACCCGGATCATCGGCGTCATCGAGGATATCGCCTTCCAGACCAACCTCCTTGCCCTGAACGCCGGGGTAGAGGCCGCCCGCGCCGGAGAGGCCGGCCGCGGCTTTGCGGTCGTTGCCTCCGAGGTCCGCCTTCTGGCCCAGCGCGCCTCTGACTCGGCGCGCGAGATCAAGACGCTGATCTCCGACAGCACCCGCCGCGTCGATGAGGGGTCCGCCCTCGTCCGCAAGGCCGGCGAGAGCCTTGCCGAAATCCTCGTGCGCGCGAACGAGGCCGCCAGTTTGGTGGCCGACATCGCCGTTGCCGCATCGGAACAGGCGCGAGGCTTGGCCGAGGTGAATGCCGGGGTCAATCAGCTCGACAATGTCACACAGCAGAACAGTGCCGTCGCCGAGGAAACCTCTGCCGCCGCCGCGACGTTGCAGACGCAATCGGGTGACCTGATCGTCGCCCTGTCCGGCTTCCGCACACATCAGCGCCCCGAAACGCCAAGAACGGAAGCACGGCCTCGCCCGGCCGAACGGAAGGGGGCGGTGATCGAGGCCAATGTCGTCGACTGGACCGCCGCCGCCGCCGCCGTGGTGAACGGCCCCCGCGCCAACCCTGTCCGGCAGAATGCCTGGGCCGAATTCTAAGCCTCGGTCCCACTGCCGGCCCTGTGCGGTGCGGTGGTCGGCCCCCGTTGAACTGGGAAACCCGCAACCTGCCCTTGCGACACCAAAGCGGGCTGCAGCCCTGCCTTTTGTTGGAAAAGGTCGCGCGACCCGTCATCCGGAAACGACTCGCCATCCCGATCTGGCAAGGACTGTCACCTGAGTCTCTTCCGCCCGTACAGGGCGGTGGGGGCTTGCCCCGCAGGGGCCCCGCAGGACCGCGCGCGGCGTAAGGTCAAGACCGATGCGACATTATGACCGGCACCGGAATGGCCAGTCTGTCCAAAAAACCGCAGTGAAATAACCATGGAATTGAAGGGGCTTACCCGAGGCTGTGTAAAGAAATTCACAGAAAGATGCGATAAATGTAAAGCAATTTACAGAAAATATCATAGACTTCAATGACTTGTTGGTAATTAACTGCACATCAACTATAGTAGCGAAACCGTGAGGCGCTCCTTCTGGCGGGGCGTATGCGGGCATCGCGGTCTTACCGGAGGAGAACCCATGGCAGATACGGTGCAGCAGCAGGGGGTCTATACGGCCTCTGCCGATTTCATCTCGAAGGCGCATGTCGATGCGGCGTCCTACGAGCGGATGTATGCCGCATCGGTGGCCGACCCCGTCGCCTTCTGGGCCGAACAGGGCAAGCGGATCGACTGGATCTCCGACTACACGATCGTCAAGAACACCTCCTTCGACTTCGGCAATGTCTCGATCAAATGGTTCGAGGACGGCACGCTGAACGTCAGCGCCAATTGCATCGACCGTCACATGATGCGCCGCGCCAATCAGACCGCGATCATCTGGGAACCCGATGATCCCAAGACCCCCGCGCAGCACATCACCTATGCGCAGCTTCTGGAAAATACCTGCCGCATGGCGAATGTGCTGAAGAAGCACGGGGTGAAGAAGGGCGACCGCGTCGTCCTCTACCTGCCAATGATCCCCGAGGCGGCCTATGCCATGCTGGCCTGCGCACGGATCGGCGCGATCCACTCCGTCGTCTTCGGTGGTTTCTCGCCCGACGCGCTCGCCAACCGCATCAACGATTCCGAAGCCAAGATCGTCATCACCGCCGACTGGGCCCCGCGCGGCGGCAAGAAGACCCCGCTCAAGGGCAACACCGATGCGGCGCTCCTGCATTGCAACGACCATGTGAAATGCCTCGTCGTGAAGCATACGGGCGACCAGACAAGCTGGACCGAAGGCCGCGACATCGACGTGAAGGCCGAAATGGCCGAGGCCGCGCCCTATTGCGCCTATACCGAAGTCGGCGCGGAAGACCCGCTCTTCATCCTTTACACCTCGGGGTCCACCGGCAAGCCGAAGGGGGTGGTCCACACCTCCGGCGGCTATCTCGTCTATGCCGCGATGACCCATCAGATGACCTTCGACTACCATGACGGCGACGTCTTCTGGTGCACCGCCGATGTGGGCTGGGTCACCGGCCACAGCTACATCGTCTATGGCCCGCTGGCCAATGGCGCGACCACCGTGATGTTCGAGGGCGTCCCCACCTTCCCGGATGCCGGCCGCTTCTGGGAGGTCTGCGCCAAGCACAAGGTCACGCAGTTCTACACCGCGCCCACCGCGATCCGCTCGCTCATGGGCCTTGGCGCCGAATGGGTGGAAAAGCACGACCTCTCGTCGCTGCGCCTGCTCGGCTCTGTCGGCGAACCCATCAACCCCGAGGCGTGGAACTGGTACAACACCCATGTCGGCAAGGGGAAATGCCCCATCGTCGATACCTTCTGGCAGACGGAGACCGGCGGCCACCTGATCACCCCGCTGCCCGGTGCCATCCCGCAGAAACCCGGCTCGGCCACCAAGCCCTTCTTCGGCGTCAAACCCGTGATCCTCGACCCCTCCACTGCGCAGGAACAGACGGAAACCGCCACCGACGGCGTCCTCTGCATCGCCGATAGCTGGCCGGGGCAGATGCGCACCCTCTGGGGTGATCACCAGCGCTTCGAAGAGGCCTATTTCGGCCAGTATCGCGGCTATTACTTCACCGGCGACGGCTGCCGCCGCGACGCCGACGGATATTACTGGATCACCGGCCGCGTCGATGACGTGATCAACGTCTCCGGTCACCGCATGGGCACGGCCGAGGTGGAATCCGCCCTCGTCGCCCATCCCAAGGTGGCCGAAGCGGCGGTCGTGGGCTATCCGCACGACATCAAGGGGCAGGGCATCTATGCCTATGTCACCCTGATGAAGGGCGAGGAACCCTCCGACGCGCTCCGCAAGGAACTGGAGGCATGGGTCCGCACCGAGATCGGCCCCATCGCCAAGCCCGACCTCATCCAATGGGCCCCCGGCCTGCCGAAAACCCGCTCGGGCAAGATCATGCGCCGCATCCTGCGCAAGATCGCCGAGAACGACTTCGGCGCGCTGGGCGACACCTCGACGCTGGCCGATCCCTCCGTCGTCGATGAACTCATCGAAAACCGGATGAACCGCGGATGACCGACGTCATGTCGAAACCTGCCGTCCTCATTCTTCTCGGCCCTCCGGGGGCCGGGAAGGGCACGCAGGCGCGGATGCTGGAAGAGGATTTCGGTCTGGTCCAACTCTCCACCGGCGACCTCCTGCGCGCCGCCGTCGCGGCGGGCACCGAGGCGGGCCGGCAGGCCAAGGCGGTGATGGAGGCGGGGCAGCTCGTCTCTGACGACATCGTCCTCGCCATCCTCCGGGATCGCATGGCCGCGCCCGATGTGGCGAAGGGCGTCATCCTCGACGGATTTCCCCGCACGGCAGGGCAGGCGGCGGCGCTGGACGCGCTGCTTGCGACCGCAGGCCAGAAGGTCACCGCCGCCATCAGCCTTGACGTGGATGACGAGGCGATGGTCGGCCGCGTCGCGGGCCGCTTCACTTGCGGCACCTGCGGCGAAGGCTATCATGACGAATTCAAGCGGCCCGCCGTGGCGGGCACTTGTGACAAATGCGGCGGCACGGCGTTCAAGCGCCGCGCCGACGACAATGCCGAAACGGTGCGTGAACGGCTCAAGGCCTATCACGCCCAGACGGCTCCGCTGATCGCCTATTACGACGGCAAGGGCGTGCTGGAACGGATCGACGCGATGGGCTCCATCGCCGGCATCCGCCAGTCGCTCGCCGCCATCGTAAGCCGCGTTTCGGCGTGAACTAGGGAGGCCGTATCCCCCAACCGTCGGGGGGTGCGGGTGTGGAGAAAAGAAACCTCAGGGAGTAGCACTCATGGCGGACAAGACATCGTCCAACGCCTATTGGGCAGCGAATATCCGGGTCATCACCATCTCGATGGTGGTCTGGTTCGTCTGCTCTTTCGGCTTGGGCATCATCCTGCGTCCGGCGCTTTCGGGCATCCATATCGGCGGCGCCGATCTCGGATTCTGGTTCGCGCAGAACGGTTCCATCTACGTCTTTCTCGTGCTGATCTTCGCCTACGCGGCCAAGATGAACAAGCTCGACAAAGAACACGGCGTCGAGGAGTAAGCGATGGATCAGTTTACCCTCAACCTCATCGTCATCGGCCTGTCCTTCGCGCTTTACTTCGGGATCGCCTTCTGGGCGCGCGCCGCCTCGACCTCGGAATTCTACGCCGCGGGTCAGGGCGTCGGCCCGGTCGTGAACGGCATGGCGACGGCAGCCGACTGGATGTCTGCCGCCTCCTTCATCTCGATGGCGGGTCTGATCGCCTTCGGTGGCTATAACAACTCGGTCTTCCTGATGGGCTGGACCGGCGGCTATGTGCTTCTGGCGCTGCTGCTTGCCCCCTATCTGCGGAAATTCGGCAAGTTCACCGTGCCGGAATTCGTGGGCGACCGCTTCTACTCCACCTCGGCCCGCATGGTTGCCGTGATCTGCCTTCTGGTGATCTCGATCACCTACGTGATCGGGCAGATGGTGGGCGTGGGCGTGACCTTCGCGCGCTTCCTCGAAGTGTCGACGACGACCGGTCTGCTGATCGGCTCGGCGGTGGTGTTCGCCTATGCGGTGTTCGGCGGCATGAAGGGCATCACCTACACGCAGGTGGCGCAATATGTCGTTCTGATCACCGCCTACACGATCCCGGCGATCTTCATCTCGCTGAGCCTGACGGGCAGCTTCCTGCCGCAATTCGGCCTGATCGGCGGCTATGCCCCGTCGAATGGCGAAGTGGCCTTCCTTGAAAAGCTGGACTCGGTCGTCACGGAATTGGGCTTTGCCGCCTACACCGCGCCGACGTCGAACATGCTCAACATGTTCCTCGTGACCATGTCGCTCATGATCGGTACCGCCGGTCTGCCGCACGTGATCATCCGCTTCTTCACCGTTCCGAAGGTGTCGGATGCCCGTTCGTCGGCTGGCTGGGCGCTGGTGTTCATCGCGCTGCTCTACACGGTCGCCCCGGCGGTCGGGTCGATGGCGCGCCTGAACATCACCACCACCTTCTGGCCGGGTGCCGTGACGGGGTCTGCCTTCGACGCTCCGGCGGTTTCGCTGGCCGATATCGAAAGCAACCCGGAACTCTCCTGGGTCAACAACTGGCAGAAGACGGGTCTCCTCGCCTATTCCGACCTGAACGGCGACGGCCTGATCCAGTACTTCAACGAACCCGCACCGCTTGCCGCCGCCAACAAGGCGCTGGCCGATGCGAAAAAGGCGCTGGCCGATGCCGCTGCGGATGCCGACAAGGCGCCGCTGGAACAGGCCGTGACCGATGCCACGACGGCCCGCGACGCGGTGCTGGCCGAGGTGCAGCTTGGCGGGCAGACGCTTGCTGAACGTGGCCTCGTCGGCAACGAACTGACCACGGTGAACAACGACATCATGGTTCTCGCCAACCCGGAAATCGCCAAGCTGCCGGGCTGGGTCATCGCTCTGGTCGCCGCAGGCGGTCTGGCGGCGGCTCTGTCCACCGCTGCGGGCCTGCTGCTGGCCATCTCCTCGGCCATCAGCCACGACCTGATCAAGGGCGCTCTCAAGCCCGATATCAGCGAAAAGGGCGAACTGCTGGCCGCGCGTATCTCCATGGCCTTCGCGATCGTCCTCGCCACCTGGCTTGGTCTCGACCCGCCCGGCTTTGCCGCGCAGGTGGTGGCTCTGGCCTTCGGTCTGGCGGCCGCGACCATCTTCCCGGTGCTGATGATGGGGATCTTCTCCACCAAGGTCACCAAGGAAGGCGCCATCGCCGGTATGCTGGTCGGTCTGATCTCGACGGCGGTCTACATCTTCCTCTTCCTGGGCTGGTTCTTCATCCCTGGTACGAACGTGTATCCCAACACGCCCGATGCGCACTTCTTCGGGATCTCGCCCGCGGCCTTCGGCCCGATCGGCGCGGTGCTGAACTTCGTGGTCGCCTACATCATCTCCGGCATGACCAAGGCTCCGCCGCAGGACGTGCAGGATCTGATCCAGTCGATCCGCGTGCCGAAAGGCGCCGGTGCGGCTCAGGCCCACTGATCAAAGTAACGGGAAGTCCCGGCCCTGCGCCGGGGCTTCCCACCCCATGACGGAAAGGACAATGCAAGGTCGGCGCGATGGACGAAGGGTTGAAGACCATCATCGCCTTTCTCGAAACGGTGCATCCCTATGATGGCCTGCCGCAGGACGAGTTGGCGCGTGTCGCCGGTTCCTTCAGCCGCAGGGAATACCACGCCGGTGAAGAGGTCTATCACGCGGGCGAACCGCTCAAGGGCCTCTACCTCGTGAAACGCGGCGCGGTCGAGGTGCTGGAACCCTCCGGCGGCATCGTCTCGCTCCTTGGCCCAAGGAACAGCTTCGGCGAACGCGGCCTGATGCGCAGCGGCCTTGCCGTCACCACCGCCCGCGTCACGCAGGATGCCGTCCTGCTCATGCTGCCCACCGGCGAATTCCGCCGCCTGATCGCCGAACAGCCCTCTTTCGAACGCTTCTTCCAACGCGGGCGCGGCAGCGAACACCGCGAATCCGATCTGACGGGGCAAAAGGTCGAACGCCTCATGGCGCGCGAACCCTTTACCGTCCCCGCCGAAACCCCGATCCGCACCGCAGCCCGCCTGATGCGCGACAAATCCGTGTCGTCGCTGGGCGTGACGGAAGCGGGCCGCTTCGCGGGCCTCGTCACCGTGCGCGACTTCACCAACAAGGTGCTGGCCGCCGACCTGTCGCCCGATCTGCCCGTCTCGCAGGTGATGACCCGCGACCCGGTCACCCTGCCGCCCAACGCGCTGGGCTCCGACGTGCTGCATGTCATGCTGGAACGCCGCATCGGCCACCTTCCCGTGGTCGAGGGCGGCGATCTCGTCGGCATCGTCACCCAGACCGACCTCACCCGCTTTCAGGCCGTCTCCTCCGCGCAATTCGTCCGCGATGCCGCCACCGCCGCCGATGTGACCGAACTCGCCGCCGTCACGGCCCGCATCCCGCGCCTGCTCGCGCAACTCGTCGGCGCGCATAACGCGCATGAGGTGGTCACCCGCCTGATCACCGACATCGCCGACACCGTCACCCGCCGCCTGCTCTCCCTTGCCGAACAGGATTTCGGCCCCGCGCCGGTGCCCTATTGCTGGCTGGCCTGCGGCTCGCAGGGGCGGCAGGAACAGACCGGCGTTTCGGATCAGGATAACTGTCTCATCGTCTCGGACGACGCCACGGCAGAGGATATGCAGTGGTTCGCCCGCCTCGCCCGCTTCGTCTCTGACGGGCTGGATGCCTGCGGCTATGTCTTCTGCCCCGGCGACATGATGGCCACCAACCCGCGCTGGTGCCAACCGCTGCGCGTCTGGCGCGACTATTTCGCGGGCTGGGTGGCCACACCCGACCCGATGGCCCAGATGCTCGCCTCCGTCATGTTCGACCTGCGCCCCATCGGCGGCGACCCCGCGCTCTTCCGCGCCCTGCAGGAAGACACGCTCGACATGGCGGCCCGCAATTCCATCTTCGTGGCCCACATGGTTGCCAATTCACTGAAACACGCGCCACCCCTCGGCCTTCTGCGCGGCTTCGCGACCATCCGCTCGGGCGAACACAAGAACCATATCGACCTCAAGCATAACGGCGTCGTTCCCGTCACCGATCTTGGCCGCGTCTACGCCCTGATCGGCCGCCTTCCTGTGGTGAACACCCGCGCCCGGCTGGAAGGCGCGGCCGAGGCGGGCGTGATCTCCCCTTCCGGTGCCCGCGACCTGATCGAGGCCTATGACCTGATTGCCCGCACCCGTCTTGAACATCAGGCGGCACAGGTCCGCGCCGGCACCGCCCCCGACAATTTCCTCTCCCTCCCGGAACTGTCGGATTTCGAACGCTCCCACTTGCGCGACGCCTTCGTCGTCGTCCGCACCATGCAATCCGCCGTGGGCCAATCCCGCGGCGCCAGAAACTGAGGCACGCCGGAATGGCCATTGAACTGATCGCCGCCTTCGTCGCCGCCATCGCCTGCGCGGGCATCGCCATGCTCCTGCGCAAGCTGTCGCGCGGGCGGTTGCCGAAATGGCTGGTCCCCGCCGCCGCGGGCGCGGGCATGATCGGCTATGCGGTCGTGATGGAATACGGCTGGTATGGCCGACAGGCTGCCGCCCTTCCCGAAGGCGTGGTCGTGGTCTGGCAGGACCAGCGCCCACAGGCCCTGCGGCCCTGGACGATGGTCTTCCCGATGACCTCGCGCTTCCTCGCCATGGATACCCGCACGCTTGCCGCCCATCCCGGAGGGGCCGACCTGATCCTCGCCGAAGTCTACGGCTTCGCTCGCTGGCAGGGCATCGATCAGGCCCTCATGGTGGTGGACTGCGCCGCCAACCGCTCCGTCCGCCTGAACGCTCAGACCAAGATCGACGATGCCGGCGTCCTGACCGGTGGGGAATGGGTCCCAATCGCCGAAGGCGACACCTCCGCCCAAGCGGCCTGCAAGGGAGCAAGCGATGGCTGACCGGACCCGCCCCCCCTTCGTCCTCATCGTCGAGGATGAGGACAACATCGCCATCGCCCTCGAATACGTCGTCAAACGCGAAGGCTATGGCCATGCCCGCATCGCCGACGGGGCCGATGTCATGCCCTTCATCCGCAGCCGCCACCCCGAGGTGGTCCTGCTCGACATCATGCTCCCCTCCGTCTCCGGCTATGAGATCTGTCAGGAAATCCGCCACGATCCCGCCCTCTCCGACGTCAAGGTGGTGATGATGACGGCGCGCGGCTCCGCGCTGGAAAAACGCAAGGCCATGGCCCTCGGCGCCGATGGTTTCGTGACCAAACCATTCGACCTAGGCACCCTGCGCGGCGAGATCAAGCGCATCGTCGCATCGGAGGACGGGATGTGATCACCCGCCTCAGCCTGCGCCTCCGCATCCTGCTCTTCTTCGCGCTTCTGGCGGCAGGGTCGGTGGGCGCCATCGGGCTGGGCCTCTGGGTCGCCATCACCCGCTTCCCCGCCCTTGCCGCCGAAACCGATGCCCTCATCCAGATTGGCCTCATCGCGGGCTTCCTCACCACCGGCCTCATCGCATGGGTCTGGCTGCTCTTCGACAGCAACGTCGCCCGCCCCATCGACCTCCTCGCCGGGGCCCTGCGTGCCCGCGCCCATTCCGACGTCACCCTCCCACTTGAAACCGAGGTGGCGAAATACCTGGGCGACCTCGCCCCCGCCGCCTCCGCCGCCGCCCACACGCTCGCCGAAACCCGCAGCGCGCTGGCCGAGGCGATCGGTCGCGAAACCGCCCGCCTGACTCAGGAAAAGGCCCGCCTCGAGCGCCTGCTCTCCGACGTCCCCGTTGGCGTCATCATCTGCACCGGCGATCATCAGCTTGTCTTCTACAACAGTCAGGCGGCCGAATTCCTTGGCGCAGGCAGCCTCGACATCGCCGATCAGCCGGGGCTCGCGCGCAGCGTCTTCGGCTATCTCCGCGACGGTCCCCTACAGGACGCCTATACCCGCCTCATGGAAACCGGGCAGGAAGACGCCGCCTCCGACCTTCTTTGCACCGCCATCCGTGGCAGTGTCCTGCTCTCCGGCCGCATGCGCCTGCTCGAAGGCGGGGCGGGCGGCTATGTCCTCACCCTGCGCGACGTCACGCAGGATTTCGCCGTCTCCGCCCGGCGCGAGGCCTTCATCGCCGAGGCGCTGGAACGCATCAGCCGCTCTGTCGCGGGCATCGCCACCCTGCGCGCCGCCGCCGCCGAAGGGGGCGAGGCCACGCTCTCCGGTGCCTTGGAACGCGAAGTCGATGACCTCGTCGCCACCCTGCACGATCTTTCCAAGGCCAATCAGGACCGCCGCCCCGAAACCCTCCCCTATGCCATGCTGCGCGGCGAGGACGTGCTCGACAGCATCCGCGCCCGCGTCGAACGCCCCGGCCTTGCCGTCACGCCCCATCCCGGCGCGCTGATGATCGGCTGCAACGCCTATGAACTCGTCGGCCTGACGACCCTCCTCTGCCACGAAATCGCGGGCGCCCTCGGCCCCGCCGCCATCGACCTCCGCCTTGACGAGGAATTCGGCGGCGCCTCCCTCCGCATCGCATGGCAGGGCAAACCGCTCCCCATGGCCGCGCTGGAACGCCTCCTCGACCGCCCGCTCGATCCGGCGCTTCCCGAAACCACGGGCCGCAGCTTCCTTGCCGAACATGCCACCGACATCTGGCCCGAAACCCTCCCCGACGGGCAGCAGGCCATCTGCCTGCCCATTCTGCAGGCCCGCCGCGCCGTCCGCAGGCCCGAACCCATCCGCCGCCGCGTCACCTATGACTTCGACCTTCTCGCGCAGGAAAAGCGCGGCCACGTCCTGAAAAGCGGCCTCGACACGCTCACCTATGTCGTCTTCGATACCGAAACCACGGGCCTTCTGCCCCATCAGGGCGACGAGATCGTGCAGATCGCCGCCGTCCGCATCGTCAATGGCCGCCGGGTGGAAGGCGAGGTCTTCAACACCCTCGTCCATCCCGGCCGCACCATCCCCCCGGCCTCTTCCGCCGTGCATGGCATCTCCGATGCCATGGTCGCCGATGCCCCCACCGTGGCCGAGGCGCTCTCCCGCTTTCACCGCTTCGCCGAAGGCTCCGTCCTCGTCGCCCACAACGCCCCTTTCGACATGACCTTCCTCCGCCGCGCCGAACCCGCCATCGGCCGCCGCTTCGACATGCCGATCCTCGACACCGTCCTCCTCTCCGCCGTGGTCTTCAGCCAGCATGAGGAACACTCCCTCGACGCCCTGACCCAGCGCCTCGGCATCACCATCTCGGAAGAGGCGCGCCACACCGCGCTGGGCGATGCCGTCGCAACCGCCGATGCCTTCCTCAAGATGCTGACGATGCTGCGCGGCCGGAACATCCGCACCTTCGAAGAGGTGCTTGTCGAGGTGCGCAAGCATGGCCGCCTGCTGAAGGACCTCAACGCCTGATCACCGGGTGCGGAAAACACAAAGGCGGCGGCGGGTTTCGTTCAAGGTGCCCCCCGAAACCCGCCACCGCCCAGCAAGGGCATCGCGCCACCACGCAGGCTTACGCCTTTCCGACGCCCTCGCCATCCCCGAACTGCATGCCCACGATCACGGCATCCGGTCCCAGTTTCTCCATCACGTCCGCCAGTCGCGGCAGCGCATGGAACTTGAACTCGATCACATTCCCACCGGCCAGTGTCGTGCGCACCACGCATCCGGCCCGCCGCGCCACCGCCTCACGCCGCCGCCGCCGGGCGCGCTCCACGATCGATTCATTAGCAAGGTTATGGGCAGAACCGTATTTGGTCAGGTCCGTCATCACCGGCCCTCCGCGCTCGGATGGGCCAGCCCTGTGCAGGCGGTCTCCCGATCTGTCACGGAACGCAGGCCTGTGCCCGGAGGCAACCCTTCACCAGATAAAGACATCGACTTCTCCTTGATGCGCAGTCTTCTTGGGGCGGCCCCCGACCC
This sequence comes from Tabrizicola sp. M-4, assembly GCF_051132405.1. Lineage (GTDB taxonomy): Bacteria > Pseudomonadota > Alphaproteobacteria > Rhodobacterales > Rhodobacteraceae > Paragemmobacter. The sequence continues at coordinate 3,699,789 of NZ_CP128606.1, read as the reverse complement.
AAGGGCGAATGTGGCAGAAAAGAGGCATCGCGGGCACATGAATAGGTCCGGCAATCCATCAGACTGAGGTCCGAACCGACGCCGCCCCGCCCCGTCGCATCCCGCCCCCATCCCGTCGCCCCTGCGCAGGCCGCCGCATTCCGCAACCGTCAAACTTGCGCTAAAGTTGACAAAGGCAGGTCCGGGCCCTAGCCCGAACCGCATCCTGCACGGGGGGCCGACTCTGGCCCCGCTGGCCATGGGGGGCAAAAGGATGGAACCCGCGACCGATCTCGCCACGGCACCGCCGCAGGGCGCGCTGGCCTCGATGATCGCCTTCATCGACATGGGCGGTTTGGCCATGTGGGCCATCGCCGCGCTTTCCGTCGCGGCCCTCGCCCTCATCCTGTGGAAGGTGATGCGCCTGCTCTCCTTCGGCGCATGGTCCGGTGGCCGCCACACCGCCGCCGCGCTGGACCTCTGGACGCAGGGCCGCACCGCCGAGGCCATCGCCCATCTCGCCAACCGCCGCTCGCACCGCGCCCGCCTTGCCCATGCCGCCATGCTGGCCGCGCTCGACCCCGCGCTCGACCGCGACGCCGCCGAGGCCGAAGTCACACGCCACGCCCGCGCCCTTCTGGCCGAGGCCCGCGCCGGTCTGCGCGGTCTCGAACTCGCCTCCACCATCGGCCCGCTGCTTGGCCTTCTGGGCACCGTCACCGGCATGATCGCCGCCTTCCAGACGCTGCAACAGGCAGGCACCCGCGCCGACCCCGCCCTCCTCGCCGGCGGCATATGGGAGGCGCTCCTGACCACCGCCGCAGGCATGGCCGTGGCCATCCCCGCCCAGATCGCCCTCACATGGTTCGAATCGGTCGTCGACCGCCTCCGCCACGACATGGAGGACGCCGCCACCCGCATCCTGCACGGGTCCCGCGCGCCCTCCGCGCTCCGTCAGGCGGCGGAATGATCCGTCTGGAGGAGACGCGCCCCCGCAGGCGTCCCAACCTGACGCCGATGATCGACGTCATCTTCCTGCTGCTCGTCTTCTTCATGCTGGCCTCCCGCTTCGGCTCCGACCGCGCGCTCCCCCTCACCTTCACCGGCAGCGGCACCGCCTATTCCGGCCCGCCCCGCCTCGTCGAACTCGCCCCCTCCGGCCTCTTCCTCAACGGCCGCAACATCGCCCCGCAGGACATCGCCGCCGCGCTCGCCCCCCTGATGCAATCGCCCGACGACATCGTCGTGCTCCGCGCCCGCGACGGGGCCGATCTGCAATCCCTCGTCACGCTGATGGACAGCCTCGCCGCCGCGGGCCTCTTCCGTCTCGTGCTGGTGGAGTGACGCGCATGGATTTCCGCGATCCACCCCGGCGCAGGCTGGACGACAATCTCCTCCCGATGATCAACGTGATCTTCCTTCTGTTGATCTTCTTCCTCCTCGCCGCCCGCCTCACCCCGCCCGAACCCTTCCCCGTCACCCCGCCCGAAGCGCAGGCACAGGCCGAGGTGGCGGACGATTTCACCCTGCACATCGCCGCCGACGGGCGGCTTGGCTATCGCGACGCGCAGGATGATCCGGCTCTCGCCGCGCTGGCACAGGCCCGCGCCGACCACTGCGCCGCCACCGATTGCGCCGCCGAACCGCCCACGCTCACCCTCCGCGCCGATGCCGCCCTTCCCGCGAACCGTCTCGCCGCGCTCATGCCCCGCCTTGCCACGCTGGGCTTCGCGCAGGTGGAACTCGTGGCCACCGCCGGGCCCGCCCCATGACCGCGGCCCAGCTTCAGGCCGCCGCCGCGCTCTCGCTCGCCCTGATCCTGCATTTGGGGGCCTTCGCCCTGCACCCCGGACCGGCGGAGGGCGCATCGGCCAGCGGGGCAGGGGGCAGCGACCTGATCTCGCTCCAGCCCGCAGATGGCAGCATCGCCACCCTCGTCGCCGCATGGCGCGAACCGCCGCGCGTCACCGCCCCCGCGCCGCCCGCCCAACCCCCCGCCTCAACCGACGCCGCCCTTCCCGCGCCCGCGCCACCGCCGGAACCGGCGCCCGATCGTCCCGCCCTTCCGCAGCCTACCCTCGCGGCCCCGGCCCCCGACGCCACCCCGGCCATGGCCGAGGCTCCGCCCGAACCACCCCCGCCCCCGGCACCGAAGGTGAAACCCCAACCCCGCCCCGAGGCCCCCGCAAAGGCCCCGGCCGAACCCCCACGCGCCACCGCCCCGGCCCAAACCGACAGCGCCCCGGTCCCCGCCCAACGCGCCGCAGGTGCGGGCGGCGGCACCGCCGCAGGCCAGTCCGGCACCGCCGAGGCCTCCACCCTCTCCGCCGCGCAGGCGCAGGACGCCCTCGCGGGCTGGGGCGCCTCCATCCGCGCCCGGATCGAGAAACGCAAACGCTACCCCACCGCCGCCGACGGCGCCGAAGGCAGCGTCACCATCCGCATCACCGTCTCGCGCAGCGGTCAGTTGCAGGGCGCCGCCATCGCCGCCTCCTCCGGCAATGCCGCCCTCGATGCCGCCGCGATCAAGGCCGTGCAGGCCGCAGGCCGCTTTGCCAAGGCTCCCTCCGGCCTGACCGAGGCCAGCTACAGCTTCACCCTACCCATGCGCTTCGCCCGCCGGAATTAGGCGCTCCGCCGCCGCAGCACGCCCTGCCAAAGCTGCAGAAAGACCAACCGCCGCGACCGCGCCACCGTCGCGCTGTCGCCCGTCTCAAGTTCCAGCACGATCTGCCCGCTCCGCTCTTCCCGCATCTCGCGGATGGCGGCAAAGGCCACCCATTGCGATCGGTTGATCTGCACCCCGTGCCGCCCGTCATGCAGCGCGCCGATATCCGAAAGCTTCGCGCGCAACATGCTGCGCCCCGTGCGGGCGACGACGCTCAGGTAATGGTCCTCCGTCCGGACCGACAGCAGATCCGCCAGCGGAAAGACCCGCTCCGCGATTCGCACCACCTCCGCTTCCGCCATGGGCGCAGGCGTCCCCTCCGGCACCTCCGCCGCCGCTGGCACCTCCATTATCTCCGGCCGCTCCACCCCGGCCCTGCGCGCGCCCTCCACCGGATGCGGGGGCCGCTCCACCTCGTCCCGCGCCAGCGGATGCTGCGGCGCCACATACAGCGCATGGAAGGCATCGAACATCATCAGAACCAGCAGATCCCGCGTCATGTCGATCAGGGCCTGCTCGAAGGGTTTGGCATAGCCCTCGTGAAAGATGCCGATCACCCCCTGCGTCAGATACTCCCCCGCCACCACCAACGGCAGGAACAGCAGCGGCGTATAGACCCGCCGCCCAGCCCCGACCCGCGACAGCAGTCGCAGCAGTCCGATCACCGCCATCAGAACTGCCACGCTCCCCAACGCCACGATCAGCCACAGCACCGCCACCTGCCACCCCTGCAACAGGCGGATGTCGTCCCCCTGATCAAGCAGCGCGCGGATGCACAGGCAGATCATGGCAAAGCGCAGAAAGACGGGATGCAGCAGGTAATCCGCCGCCGTTTCCATCGAAAGCTGGAAGGTCGTCCCGAAGGCCGAGGTTACGGCAACCGGCACCGGTGCCGGGGTTCCGGGATGGAAGGTCTCACTCATGGCTCACTCGCACTGATCGCACTCATACAACACCCGCCAAGGCGAACGCGCCGCGACGGCCGACCCCAGCCCACGGCATGGGAAACACCTCTCCTTGTTGCATGTAGCGCGATTCGTGCCAAGGTCGCCGCGACGAGGCCCGCGCTTCCCGCCGCACCAATGCTGTCGGCGATATCGCAACCGGTCACTCGTCGCCAGACTCACGCGCCGCCCGACGCCAAGCGTCACTCTCGCCACCGCTTCGCGGGACCAAGGTCCGACAGATCGTCAGACCTGCCGAGGATTTGGAACACCGCCCGATATGCAATTTTCCCCGTGACCGGCAGCAAGACCGACCTCAGGGGGGGCCCGATGAAATCACGACCGAAAACCTTCGCCGCCATCCTGTCCAACATCGCGATGCCCATCATCTCGCGCGCCAGCCTCATCTGGTTCAGCTTCGTGGTGGCCCTCATTCTGGCCGACATCTACCGCCTCAATTAACCACGCCGCGTCTCATTCCGGTCCTGTCCCGCATCACCCGGTGCGGGCCGGAACTGCTTTCGCCGTGGCAGCCGCTGCCAAGACCCGCAGCGGATCATGCTCCTGTCGGTTCCGGATGGGCCGATGGCGGAAACGGATGGTGTTTCCCACGGCTTCGGGACCATAGTCGCGACAAAGCAATTATGGGAACCGACCATGCGCTATTCCGGCTTCCGAGTGATCGCCGAGGCTCTTACCGGCCACAAAGGGTGGAAACCCGCATGGCGCGACCCTGAACCGCAATCCTCCTACGATTACGTCATCGTCGGAGGCGGCGGCCACGGCCTCGCCACGGCCTATTACCTCGCCAAGGAATTCAAACAGGCCCGCATCGCCGTGCTGGAAAAGGGCTATCTCGGCGGCGGCAACGTGGGCCGGAACACGACCATCATCCGGTCGAACTACCTCCTCGACGGCAACGAACCCTTCTACGAATTCTCGCTGAAACTCTGGGAAGGGCTGGAGCAGGACTTCAACTATAACGCGATGGTCTCGCAGCGCGGCATCATCAACCTCTACCACACCGACGCGCAGCGCGACGCCTATACGCGGCGCGGCAACGCCATGATCCTGCACGGGGCCGACGCGGAACTCCTGAACCGCGATCAGGTGCGGGAGATGTATCCCTTCCTGAACTTCGACAACGCCCGCTTCCCCATCAAGGGCGCGCTGATGCAGCGCCGCGGCGGCACCGTCCGCCATGACGCGGTGGCATGGGGCTATGCGCGCGGGGCCGACATGCGCGGCGTGGACTTGATCCAGAACTGCGAAGTCATCGGCATCCGCACCGAGTCAGGCCGCGTCACCGGCGTCGACACCACCCGCGGCTTCATCGGCGCGAAAAAGGTCGGCGTCGCCGTCGCAGGCTCCTCCTCCAAGGTCATGTCCCACGTGAACATGCGCCTGCCCATCGAATCCCACGTCCTGCAGGCCTTCGTCTCCGAAGGCCTCAAACCCTTGATCGACGGCGTCATGACCTACGGCGCAGGCCACTTCTACGTCAGCCAAAGCGACAAGGGCGGCCTCGTCTTCGGCGGCGATATCGACGGCTACAACTCCTACGCCCAGCGCGGCAACCTGCCCGTGGTCGAAGACGTGGCCGAAGGCGGCATGTCCCTCATGCCCATGATCGGCCGCGCTCGCCTCCTGCGCTCATGGGGCGGGATCATGGATATGTCGATGGACGGCTCCCCCATCATCGACAGGACCGACATCGACCGCCTCTATTTCAACGGCGGCTGGTGCTATGGCGGGTTCAAGGCCACGCCCGCCTCCGGCTGGTGCTTCGCGCATCTCCTCGCCACCGACAAACCCCACCCCACCGCCACCGCCTATCGCTTCGATCGCTTCCGCAAGGGCCTGATGATCGACGAAAAAGGGCAGGGCGCGCAGCCCAACCTGCACTGAGGGCAAGCCATGATCATCAACCACCCCCTCCTCGGCCCCCGCGACGCGCAGGAATTCACCTATCTCGGCGACGCCGCCCTGATCGACCGCCCCGACGGGATGTCCTTCCCCTCGACCGAGGCCGCGCTGGACGCCTTCCACGACTACCTCTACCTGCGCGACAACCCCGCAGGCGAACACCGCGAGCTTTGGTATCACGAACAGGGCGACCGCTCATGGCTGGTCGTCACCCGCAACACCGTGACCCACGAAATCACCAAGGTCGAACTCGCCCGCGACGTGGCGCGCGCACGGGGGCGCAGCAAATGACGCAAGACAACCGCATCAAGTCCGGCGGCCAGATCGACCGCACCAAGACGCTCCGCTTCACCTTCGACGGCCACCCCTACACAGGCCACCCCGGCGACACGCTCGCCTCCGCCCTGCTGGCCAACGGCGTCCGCCTCATGGGCCGCAGCTTCAAATACCACCGCCCGCGCGGCCCCATCTCGGCAGGCAGCGAAGAACCCAACGCCATCGTCGAACTCCGCACCGGCGCGCGTCAGGAACCCAACACCCGCGCCACCGTCGCCGAACTCTTCGACGGGCTCACGGCGAACAGCCAGAACCGCTTCCCCTCGCTCAAATTCGACCTGATGGGGATCAACGACCGCCTCTCCCCCTTCTTCGCCGCGGGCTTCTACTACAAGACCTTCATGTGGCCCGCCGCGTTCTGGGAAAAGCTCTACGAACCCATCATCCGCCGCGCCGCAGGCCTCGGCTCGCTCACCCGGCAGGACGACCCCGACGACTACGACAAAGGCTTCCTCCACTGCGACATCCTGATCATCGGCGCAGGCCCCGCAGGTCTCATGGCCGCCCTGACCGCAGGCCGCGCGGGCGCCCGCGTCATCCTCGCCGATGAAGACTTCCGCATGGGCGGCCGCCTCAACGCCGAAACCCTGACCATCGGAAACCACGCGGGCGCCGACTGGGCCGCAGACACTGTCCGCACGCTGGCACAGATGCCCAACGTCCGCCTGATGCCCCGCACCACCGTCATCGGCGCGATGGACCACGGCATCTACGGCGCGGTCGAACGCGTCTCCGACCACCTCCCCGTGCCTGCGCAAGGCAAACCTCGCCAGATCCTCTGGCGCATCTACTCGCGCCAAGCCATCCTCGCAGGCGGCGCCACCGAACGCCCCATCGCCTTCGAGAACAACGACCGCCCCGGCATCATGCTGGCGGGCGCTCTGCGCACCTACGCCAACCGCTACGCCGTCGCGGTCGGAGATCGCGTTGCCGTCTTCACCAACAACGACGACGGCCTGCGCACCGCGACGGACCTTCAGGCCAAGGGCATCGACATCGCCGCCGTCATCGACACGCGGCAGGAAGGCGAACTCCTCTCCGGCATCCGCCACCTCAAGGGCGCGCAAGTCATCGACACGAAGGGCAAACTCGGCCTGAAATCCATCACCATCCGCCACGCCAACGGGAAAACCGAAACCCTCTCCGTCAACGCCCTCGGCGTCTCCGGCGGCTGGAACCCGAATCTCAACATCGCCAGCCACCACCGTGGCCGCCCGGTCTGGAACGAAGGCATCGCCGCCTTCACCCCCCCGACCGACGGTCCCGCAAACCTCACCGCCGCAGGCGGGGCCGCAGGCCACCTCTCAACCCACGCCGCCCTTACCACAGGCGCGCAACAAGCCAACGCCGCCCTCGAAGCCCTCGGCCTCACCCCCCACACCCCCGACCTGCCAAAGGCCGAAGACGCCCCCGGGAACATCACCCCCTTCTGGTATGTCCACGAAGGCACGGGCCGCGCCTGGATCGACCAGCAGAACGACGTCACGGTCAAGGACGTCAAACTGGCCAAGCAGGAAAACTTCACCTCCGTCGAACACCTGAAACGCTACACCACGCTCGGCATGGCGACGGATCAGGGCAAGACGGGCAACATCCTCGGCCTCGCCGTGATGGCGGAACTGACGGGCAAATCCATCCCGCAGACCGGAACCACCATCTACCGCCCGCCCTATACCCCCGTCGCCATGGGCGCCCTCGCAGGCCGCTCCCGTGGCCACGAATTCAAACCGACCCGCCTGACGCCCAGCCATAAATGGGCCACCGAACAGGGCGCCATCTTCGTCGAAGTCGGCATGTGGCTCCGCGCCCAATGGTTCCCCAAGGCGGGCGAGACCACATGGCGCCAGTCCGTCGACCGCGAAGTCCTGCAAACCCGCGCCTCCGTCGGCATCTGCGACGTGACGACCCTCGGCAAGATCGACGTGCAGGGCCGCGACGCGGGGGCCTTCCTCGACAAGGTCTACGCCAACACCTTCTCCACCCTCCCCGTCGGCAAGGTCCGCTACGGCCTGATGCTGCGCGAGGACGGGATCGTCATGGATGACGGCACCACCGCCCGTCTGGGCGAAAACGAATGGGTCACGACCACCACCACCGCCAACGCCGTCCCGGTCTTCCGGCACATGGAATATGTCCGCCAGTGCCTCTACCCCGACATGGACGTGCAACTGATCTCCACGACCGAAGCCTGGGCGCAATTCTCCGTCGCAGGACCCAACGCCCGCAAGCTCCTGCAAAAGGTCGTGGACCAAGACATCTCCGACGCCGCCTTCCCCTACATGGCCTGCGCCAACATCACCGTCTGCGGCGGCCTCCGCGCCCGTCTCTTCCGCATCTCCTTCTCGGGCGAACTCGCCTATGAGATCGCCGTCCCCACCCGCTACGGCGACGCCATGATCCGCGAGATGATGAAGGCGGGCGAGGAATTCGGGGCCGTCGCCTACGGCACGGAATCCTTGGGCGTCATGCGCGTCGAAAAGGGCCATGTCGCGGGGAACGAACTCAACGGCCAGACCACAGCGCTGAACATGGGCCTCGGCAAGATGGTGTCCAAGAAGAAAGACGCGATCGGCATGGTCCTCTCGCAACGCGAAGGGCTGACGCAGGAAAACGGCCTCCGCATCGTCGGCGTCAAACCCGTCGATCCGACCAAACCCCTCACCGCGGGTTCCCACTTCCTCGACATCGGCGCGGCCCCGGTGGCAGCAAACGATGGCGGCTGGCTCACCTCCGTCGTCTATTCCCCCCATCTCGGCTGCTCCATCGCGCTGGGCTACCTCAAGAACGGCGCCGCCCGCATCGGCGACCGCATGCGCGCCGTGAACCTGCTCGCCAAGACGGAGGTGGAGGTCGAAATCGTCTCGCCCCACTTCTTCGACCCGGAAGGAGAACGCCTCCGTGGCTGACCATCGTTTGAAACCGATCACCCCCCTCGGCCACGCCACGCCCCATAGCGTGACCATCGGCCCCGTGACGATCACCGAAGTCGTGGACACGGCGCTCGCCTCCCTCGCCGCCCGCATGGGCGAAGGGAAAGCCGTCGCCGACATCGCCGAAACGGCGGGCATCCCGCTGCCCGGCCCCGGCAAGGCCGCGCAAGGCGCGACCTATGCCAGCTTCTGGCTATCGCCCGACATGTGGATGGTAGAGGCCCCCTTCGCCACGCATGAGGACATCACGGCGATCCTCAAACCGCATTTCGGCGAAACCGCCAGCCTCACCGAACAGACCGACGCATGGGCGCGCTTCGACGTGACGGGGTCCGACCTGCCGTCGATGTTCGAACGCCTCTGCAACTTCGACCTGCGCGCCCACGGGCCGGGATCTGCCACCCGCACGGTGATCGAACACCTCGGCTGCTACGTCGTGATCCGCGCCGAAGGGCACCTATCCGTCATCGGCCCCCGCTCCTCGGCGGCGTCGGTCTTCCACGCGCTGGAAACGGCGGCGCGCTCCGCCTTCTGACAGGGCCAAGCCCGGCCCGGGTCAGGCCCGGGACGGGGTCCCCCTTGGACCTCACACCCAAACCCTTACCCGACCCTGACTTAACCGCCCGCTGCGTGCTGACAGTTTGCGGTACAGTTTTCGGCACAGGTCTCGGTACAGCCGATGACGTCGGTTCCGAAGCCTTGTCCGCCCCGGAATTTTCCCTATAGTAAAAATCCATTCGTCTATGTCCACTTTGGGGAGAAGGATGGAAGACCTCGACATCACGCCCGACACCGCCTCCGACCCGGTGATCCCCAAATCCAAACCCGTCTTCAGCCAAGACCCTCACCGCGTCCGCGAACTCGCCGAACGCAATCTGGAAATGGCCATAGGCCGCTCCGTCCGCGCCTTCCGCCGCCAGCAGGGCATGACCGTGGCCGATCTCGCCGCGGTCACCGGCCTCTCCATCGGCATGCTGTCCAAGATCGAGAACGGCATTACCTCGCCCTCGCTCACAACGCTGCAAATCCTTTCCCATGCCTTCTCCACCCCCATCACCTCCTTCTTCCGCGGCTACGAAGAAAAGCGGGAATGTCAGCATGTTAAGGCAGGCGAACACCTCGAAATCGAACGCCGTGGCACGCGCGCGGGGCATCAATACCATCTGCTCGGCCATATCGGATCGAACAGTTCGGGCGTCGTGGTGGAACCCTATGTCATCACGCTGACGGCGGAATCCGACACTTTCCCCGCCTTCCAGCATGACGGGATCGAACTGCTCTACATGCTGGAGGGCGAGGTCACGTATCGCCATGGCGACAACCTCTATCACCTCGAACCCGGCGACAGCCTCTTCTTCGATGCCGATGCCCCGCATGGCCCCGAGGTGCTGGTGAAACTCCCCGCCCGCTACCTGTCGATCATCAGCTACCCTCAGGCCTGATGCCGCCAAACCTCATACCGGATCCGCCCGATCCGGTAGGCATCCAGTATCGACATCGCCCAAACGAACAGCCCACCGGCATATTTCCCGACAAGCGAAACCTCGGGACTCGCGGTCTTCACCGTGAACGCGCCCAGCAGGATGATGAAGAACAGGAACACCAGCCCCCGCACCGGTTGCCGGCAAGCCACATGCCCAACCCCCGGCAAAACCACGGCAAGGGCAAGAATCACCCATGGATTCAACGGTTTCTTCATTCCACCTTCCCCCCTGTCTCCTGCAACACCGCCCTCCGCAACCTCTTCGCGGCCGCCAGAAAGGGCGCAAGCCGCGCCGGCGGCAGCGGCAGCCGCCCCATCTCGGCATCGCGAAAGATCAGATAGCGCCCGCGATGCGCCTCTTCTGCCAGAAACACCAGCCGCACCCCCTTCGGCGTGACCAGAATCTCCTTCAACCGCCGTTCGTCCACCGCGCCAAGCACCTCGCGGATCGCTGCTTCGAAGGGCACCGCCCCCGGCGCGTCCGACCGGATGGCGCAGTCCTCCGGAAACCCGGGCGGCACCGGGATCTGCACGGGCAACTGCCCGAAATTGCTGAAGCTTTCCAACCCGGTCGGGCGCAGCATCACATTCACGGTCGCCCCCGTAGGCAACGGCACCGGTATGCTGACCAGCACCCAAAGCGCAGGCAGCTTCCGCAGGGTCAGGCTGTCAGCCACCACCTGTAGATCGAATTCCTCACCCTCGTGCCAGCCCGCCAGACGCGGAAAACCCGAAGGCTGCATCTGCAGACGCCGCCCCTCGAACAGACCTTCCGCCGACGATAGAAATCCCGCCCGCCGCGCTGCACGCACGGCCTGCTCGCGGCGCAGCACAAAATAAACGAAAGCGCCTACCCCAAGGGTAAGCGCCAGTAAGAAAAGACCCTTCAGTTCCATATCTTGCGGCTTCCCGATTGGGTCCGGCCCACCGTCTCGGGCGGGCCGGACCTATGCGTTCAATACCCCCGCGGCTTCGGCCAAGGCATGGTGAACTGATCCGCCCGCTTGACGAAGCGATACCGCCAGAAGTGGAACCACAGCGACACCACGATGTAGAAACTCACCATCGCGATCAACTGGGTTCCGTATCCAAGGAACACCGCGAAATAGGTCACCGAACACAGCGCGATAAGCAGGATCGCCGGGATCGGGTGGAACGGATGCTCATACCCCCGCTTGATCGTGTCCAGCGGCCATTTCCGCCGGAACAGGATCACGTTGATCGGCATGAACGTATATCCCAGCAGACCCGAAAGGATCGAGAAGGTGATCACCTGATCCAAGGGCGCCCCCAGCGCGAAGATCAGCGCGATGGGAACAAGGAAGATGATCGCCCGATAGGGCGTCCGATAGGTCGGATGCACCGCCCCGAACCACTGCGGCAGGTAATGGTCGCGCCCCATGGAAAACCACGCCCGCGACGCATCGTTGATGCAGCCATTGGCCGAGGCCAGCGTCGCAAACAGCGTCCCGAAGCCGAGGATCACGATCAACGCATCCGACCCGGTCATCTGCGCCGCGCTGAACAGCGGCGCCACGGCCCCGTTCACCCCGTCACCAAGGTATTCCCAAGGCAGATAGCCCACGCAGATATACCACGTCAGCGTCGCCGCGATCAGCAGCGTCATGATCCCGGCCAGCGTCCCGAAGGGCAGCGACCGCGCGGGCGACCGCACCTCTTCCGCTGCCTGAGTCGTGCCTTCGATGCCAAGGTAGAACCAAAGCCCGAAATGCATCGCCGCCAGCACGCCCAGCCAGCCATAGGGCAGGGCGGCCTGACCCGACATCAGGTCGGCATGGGCCAGCAGCGACGTATCGCTCCACGGGGCCGAGGCGAAGAACAGGATCAGGATGGCGCAGAAGGCAAACGCCGTGATGATCAGGTTGAAGGTCAGCGTCGCCAGCACGCCCCGATAGTTCAGCCAGGCCAGGAACATGATCGCCAGGATGATGAACGGCCGCTGGTCCAGCGGTTCCGTCGCCCCCGTCATGTCCGCCGCGACCGAAATCAGGTAACCCAGCGTGATCGCGTTCCCCGCCTCCAGCATGGTGTATGCAAAGACGAGGTATAGCCCCACGTTGAACGCCATCAGCGGCCCGACGATATGCTTGGCCTGCGTATACTGCCCGCCCGCCGCCGCGACCGTCGAAGTCACCTCCGAATCGATCATCGCCACGCAGGAATACAGGATCCCCGCGAACCAGCAGGCGATCAGCGCCGCATAGGCCCCGCCTTTGCCCACGGCAAAGTTCCAGCCCATGTATTCGCCCACCAGCACGATCCCCACGCCCAGCGCCCAGACATGGGCAGGACCCAGAACCCGCAGCAGGCCGACCTTGGTGCCATGCGGCCCCATGCCGTCCATCGTCTTCGAGGTGATGTCGATGTCAGACATTTCCGCCTCCCTCCAGCCGGTGCTGCTCGGTCATCGCCTCGATCTCGCCCTCACGGGACGAGGTGAGGACGTCTTCGGAATAGGTCGAATCGGTGCGGTACCAGTCCCAGACCATGTGCAGCGCGAACAGGGCGGAAAGCACCCATGCGCCTGTTTCAATCATCGGCCACATATCGGTTGCTCCCTCACTTGCCATCGAACTTTTCGGCGATGACCTCGCGGTATTCCTTTTCGGAAAGCCGCAGCATCATCACGAAATAGCCCACGATCACCACCACCATCAGCGCCAGCGCACCCCAAGTGAAGGAATAGTCATAACGCGCCGTGATCATGTCATGCGCGGCGGCAGGGTCGGCAAATCCCAGCGCGTTCCAGCGTTCGACCATCACCGCATTCTGGCCAAGGCTCTCCCATGTCGGGTTGTCCACGGGTATTGGCAGCTTCGACGAACCCGCAAGGCCCAGCCAGAGCGGGATGTAAAGCGCGCCGATGGACAGAATCAGCAGGACGATGACGTCAATCACCTGCCCAATCTTGCTCTGCTTCGGGGGGACATATCGCGCCATCATGTCACCTCTTCGCCGCGCGGGCTTCATCAAGGAACTTGATGTCCAGCCCGTACATGAAGTCGCGATCCTCGCGGTAATGGCGCAGCATCGCCATGATCGCGGCGGTATTCAGCACCAGCACGGCGAATCCGCCGATCAGAAGCAGCGTCCGCGCCCCTGACGAGGGCGCAAACGACCAGGTGGCAATCGCCACGAAGATCACGGCCAGCCACAAGCCGATGACGAATGCCCAGGCGACGGACATGTCCCGCTTGTGAATGGCCTGAATTCGGGAATTCAGGTCCGACACAGTTTCCTCCCTTGGCCCTCTCTTGTGCCACTCCGCATGCGGGCCGGGGATGCGGGGGTGTTCGCTGTGTGTGAACATTCTTTCCCCTAGGGAAGCACGCCCTGCGGCATTCTGTCAAAACATTTGCATATAAAATGTGCGGTTTGAAAAAATCATTGCCCACCAGTTAAAAAAGTTTCTTCTCAGTTGAGCGGTGAAATCTTCGGTGCTAGCGTGGGCCACAGATGCGAACAGAGGAGTCGGCTCCATGTGTGGAATCGTCGGTCTTTTCCTGAAGGACCCCAAGCTTGAACCGCAGCTCGGTGCGATGCTCACCGACATGCTCATCACCATGACCGACCGCGGCCCCGACTCGGCGGGCATCGCGATCTACGGCCGCCCCGAAAAGGGCAAGGCCAAGCTCACGGTGCAATCCGCCAACCCGGATGCCGACTTCGCCACCCTCGCCGAAGACCTTGGAAAGGCCATCGCCGCCAAGGTGACGGGGCAGGTCAAGGACACCCACATGGTCCTTGAACTCCCCGAAGACCGGCTCGAAGCTGCCCGCCACGCCATGCGCGACCTGCGCCCCAAGGCCAAGGTCATGTCGGCGGGTGAAGGCATTGAGATTTATAAGGAAGTCGGCCTTCCCAAGGATGTGGCGGCCCGCTTCGAAGTCTCGCGCATGTCCGGCACCCACGGCATCGGCCACACCCGCATGGCCACCGAATCCGCCGTCACCACGATGGGCGCGCACCCCTTCTCGACCGGCTCCGACCAGTGCCTCGTCCACAACGGCTCGCTCTCGAACCACAACTCCGTCCGCCGCGTCCTGCGTCAGGCCGGCATGACCTTCGAGACGGAGAACGACACCGAAGTCGCCGCCGCCTTCATCAGCCACAAGCTGCAAGAAGGCGCAAAACTCGGCGAGGCGATGGAAGCCACCCTCACCGACCTCGACGGCTTCTTCACCTTCGTCGTCGGCACCAAGAACGGCTTCGGCGTCGTCCGCGACCCGATCGCCTGCAAGCCTGCCGTCATGGCCGAAACCGACCAATACGTCGCCTTCGGCTCCGAATACCGCGCGATGGTGAACCTGCCGGGCATCGACTCCGCCCGCGTCTGGGAACCGGAGCCCGCAACCGTCTACTTCTGGGAACGCTGAGACCATGCAGACATTCGACCTCTCCGCCCAAGGCTTGCGGGCGCTGAACTCGACGCTCCACGGCCTGAAGGGCCAGACCAACATGACGTCTTGGGAGATCATCAACCCCAAGGGCGCGCATGCCATCGCCGTGGGCCTCGACGCCCCCGTCGACGTCACGGTCCGCGGTTCGACCGGCTATTACTGCGCCGGGATGAACAAGCAGGCGACCGTCCGCGTCAAAGGCTCCGCCGGTCCGGGTGTGGCCGAGAACATGATGTCCGGCACCGTCATCATCGACGGCGATGCCAGCCAATATGCGGGCGCGACGGGTCGCGGTGGCCTTCTGGTCATCAAGGGCAACGCCTCCTCGCGCTGCGGCATCTCGATGAAGGGCATCGACATCGTCGTCCACGGCAACATCGGCCACATGTCCGCCTTCATGGCCCAGTCCGGCAACATGGTCGTGCTGGGTGACGCGGGCGAGGCCCTCGGCGATAGCCTCTACGAAGCCCGCCTCTTCGTCCGCGGTTCGGTCAAATCCCTCGGTGCCGACTGTATCGAGAAAGAGATGCGCCCCGAACACCTCGCCCTCCTCGCCGACCTGCTGAAGCGGGGCGAGGCCGACCATCTGGCCAAGCCCGAGGAATTCAAGCGCTACGGCTCCGCCCGCAAGCTTTACACCTTCAATATCGACAACGCGTCGTCCTACTGAGGCTGCAAGAAGAATGAGCGATTTTCCCCGTACGCCGCCCAAGCAGTCGTGGACCTTCTCCAACGACATCAACGCCGAAATCCGCCGCGCCGCCGCAACCGGCATCTACGACATCCGCGGCGGTGGCTCGAAGCGGAAACTCCCGCATTTCGACGACCTCCTCTTCCTCGGCGCCTCCATCTCGCGCTACCCGCTCGAAGGCTACCGCGAGAAATGCGCGACCGACGTCTGGCTCGGCACCCGCTATGCGAAGAAGCCGATCCACCTCGACATCCCCGTGACCATCGCCGGCATGTCCTTCGGCGCGCTGTCGGGTCCGGCCAAGGAAGCCCTCGGTCGCGGGGCCTCCGCCGCAGGCACCTCCACCACCACCGGTGACGGCGGCATGACGGAAGAGGAACGCGGGCATTCCAAGACCCTCGTCTATCAATACCTGCCGTCGCGCTATGGCATGAACCCCGACGACCTCCGCCGCGCCGACGCGATTGAGGTCGTGGTGGGGCAGGGGGCCAAACCCGGCGGCGGCGGCATGCTCCTCGGGCAAAAGATCTCCGACCGCGTGGCCCAGATGCGCAACCTGCCGAAAGGCATCGACCAGCGCTCCGCCTGCCGTCACCCCGACTGGACGGGTCCCGACGATCTGGAAATCAAGATCCTCGAACTGCGCGAAATCACGGATTGGGAAAAGCCGATCTATGTGAAAGTCGGCGGCGCCCGCCCCTATTACGACACCGCGCTCGCCGTGAAGGCAGGCGCTGACGTCGTGGTGCTGGACGGCATGCAGGGCGGCACCGCCGCCACGCAGGACGTCTTCATCGAAAACGTCGGCATGCCCATCCTCGCCTGCATCCCGCAGGCCGTGAAGGCGCTGCAGGACCTCGGCATGCACCGCAAGGTGCAGCTCATCGTCTCGGGTGGCATCCGCTCCGGCGCCGACGTGGCCAAGGCCATGGCGCTGGGCGCCGACGCCGTCGCCATCGGCACCGCCGCCCTCATCGCGCTGGGCGACAACGACCCCGCGCTCGAGGCCGAATACCAGAAGCTCGGCACCACCGCCGGCGCCTATGACGACTGGCACGAAGGCAAGGACCCGGCAGGAATCACCACGCAGGACCCGGAACTCTTCAAACGCTTCGACCCCATCCTCGGCGGTCGCCGCTTGAAGAATTACCTCAAGGTGATGACGCTGGAGGCGCAGACCATCGCCCGCGCCTGCGGCAAGAATCACCTGCACAACCTCGAACCCGAGGATCTCTGCGCGCTGTCCATCGAAGCCGCCGCCATGGCAGGCGTCCCGCTGGCCGGCACCAACTGGATACCGGGCCGCAACGGCGGCTTCTGAAGACACACACGGCGACAAGCCGGAAAACGACAGGACAGGGAGTTTTAAATGGCAAAAGATCTTGCCAAGTGGGCCGCCGAACGGGGCGTGAAGTATTTCATGATCTCCTACACGGACCTCTTCGGAAGCCAGCGCGCCAAGCTGGTTCCGACTCAGGCCATCAACGACATGGCCGAGGAAGGGGCAGGTTTCGCCGGGTTCGCCACCTGGCTCGACCTCACCCCCGCCCACCCGGACCTCATGGCCGTGCCCGATCCGGACTCGGCCATCCAGCTTCCGTGGAAGAAGGATGTCGCTTGGGTCGCGGCCCGCGCCACGATGGAAGGCAAGCTTGTCGAACAGGCCCCCCGCAATGTGCTGGAGCGTCTGGTCGCCGAGGCCGCAAAGGATGGGCTGCGCGTCAAGACGGGGGTGGAACCGGAATTCTTCATCCTCAATGCCGAAGGCACCGCCGCCTCCGACATCTACGATACGGCCGAAAAGCCCTGCTACGATCAGCAGGCGATCATGCGCCGCTATGACGTGATCAGCGAGATCTGCGACTACATGCTGGAGCTTGGCTGGGAGGCCTATCAGAACGACCACGAAGACGCGATCGGCCAGTTCGAGATGAACTGGAAATACGACGACGTCCTCCAGACCGCCGACAAACACAGCTTCTTCAAGTTCATGGTGAAGTCGGTCGCCGAAAAGCACGGCTTCCGTGCCACCTTTATGCCCAAGCCCTTCAAGGGCCTCACGGGGTCGGGCTGCCACGCCCACATCTCCGTCTGGTCGCTCGATGGCAAGACCAACGCCTTCTCCGATCCGACGAAGGAACTGTCGCTCTCCGATCAGGGACGCAACTTCCTTGGCGGGATCATGAAACACGCCTCGGCGCTGGCTGCGATCTGCAACCCGACGGTGAACAGCTACAAGCGCATCAACGCGCCCCGCACCTCGTCGGGCGCGACATGGGCACCGAATACGGTGACATGGACGGGCAACAACCGCACCCACATGGTCCGCGTCCCCGGCCCCGGCCGGTTCGAGTTGCGCCTGCCCGACGGCGCGGCGAATCCCTACCTGCTGCAGGCCGTCATCCTTGCCGCGGGCCTTGACGGCGTCCGCACCAAGGCCGATCCCGGCCGCCGCTACGACATCGACATGTATCAGCAGGGCCATACGGTCAAAGGTGCGCCCAAGCTGCCGCTGAACCTGCTCGACGCGCTGCGCGAATATGACAAGGACAAGACGCTCAAGGCCATGATGGGCGAGGAATTCTCCTCCGCCTACCTCAAGCTCAAGCAGAAGGAATGGGACAGCTTCGTTTCCCACTTCTCCCGCTGGGAGCATGAGAACACGCTCGACATCTGATCCGCCTTCCCCCTGAGGGCGTGCCTTCCCCGCCAGAGCGATCTGGCGGGTTTCTTTTTTGCGCGGCGACAGCCCCCGCGAAACCCCGCCCCGGACACGTCCGGGACCTCCGCGCCAAACCTCAAAACACCCTGTGCCAACGCCATAGGGCGGGGTTCACCCCGCCAATCTCCGCCCCATCCGCCGCTCCTTGCGCGTCAACATCGCCATAATTATACGTTGTATAAATAACAACGGAAACCATCGCCATGCCCACCACCGGCCACGTATTCATCGCCACCAGCCTCGACGGCTTCATCGCCCGCTCCGACGGCACGCTCGACTGGCTGCTCTCCCGCGACGACCCGACCGAGGATCACGGCTACGACGCCTTCATCGCCACGATGGACTGCATCGTCATGGGGCGGGGCACGTTCGAGTCGGTCCTCCAATTCCCCGATTGGCACTACACTCTCCCAGTCCTCGTCCTCTCCTCCACACTCCAAACCATCCCCGACCACCTCCAAGGCAAGGTCACCATCGCCAACCTCCCCCCGACCGACGCAATGCAGCACCTCGCCACCCAAGGCCACGATCGCGCCTACATAGACGGCGGCCAGATCATCCAATCCTTCCTCCGCGCCCGCCTGATCGAGACGCTCACCATCACCACAGCCCCCGTCCTCCTCGGCGCAGGCCGCCCGCTCTTCGGAACCCTCCCCGCAGACGTCCCCCTGATCCACGAAACCACCAAAACCTTCCCCTCCGGCCTCGTCCAATCCACATGGCGCCTCGCATGACCGCAGGCCGACCCACCACCCCCCGCCTGACGCGCGACGCGATCCTGACCGAAGCCCTCGCCCTGCTGGACACGGGCGAAACCGTCCTGACGATCCGCGCCCTCGCCCAGCGCCTGAACGTCACCCCGATGGCCGTGCAACACCACATCGGCACCCGCGACGCCCTGATACGCGCCCTCGCCGACCACGTCCTCACAAAGGTCCCCACCGAAACCGAAGGCCCCCCCACCCAACGCCTCCGCGCCCTGATGCAGACCTATGTGCAGACCATCACCGCACACCCTAACCTGACCCTCGCCCTCTTCCGCACTGCAGGCCCTCTGCCACGGGAAGCCCAACGCATCACCGACGCCCTCGAATCCCTCCTCCTCGCCCAAGGGCTCAGCGCGGCAAAAGCCCGCCTCTGGCGCGACATCCTGATCGACTGGGCGCACGGCATGACGCTGGCCCAGTCCCCCGACGATCCCGCGCCAGCCCTCGACGCGCTGCTACAAGCCCTCACCGCACATAGTGCACCCCCGTGAACCGCCCCCGCATCTCGCGCACCCGCGCCGCCACCGCGCCCGGATCGTTCCCCCGCAACCCCTCCGCAATCAACGCCGCCAGCGCGGGCGCATCCCCCACCGTCACCCCCCGCCGCACCAGTTCCGGCGTCCCGATCCGCAGCCCGTTCAAATCCCCCTCCACCGCAGCAATCGGCAACCCGATCCCGCAAGCCAGGAACCCTGCCTTCCGCAACGTCTTCGACGCCGCCTGCCCGCCCCCGAACGCCGCCGCCTCCATCGCGAACTGATGGCTCGTCGTCATCCCCCGCTCCGCCGCGAAGACAGGCAGTCCCAAAGCCGCCAACTCCCCCGCCAGCGCCCGCGCCACATCCACCATCGCCTGCGCATAGGCCCGCCCATGCACCCGCCAATCCAACAGCGTGATCGCCAAGGCCGCCGACTTCGCCGCATCGAAATTCGCCGTCATCCCCGGAAAGGCGATTCGGTCCAGCGCCTCGGCAATCCCCGCATCCCGCGTCACGATCACCCCTCCCGCCGGCCCGCCCAAACTCTTGTAGGTGCTCATCGTCATCAGATGCGCCCCCTCATCCAGCGGATTGGCCCAGACCCCGCCCGCGATGATCCCGCACTGATGCGCCGCGTCGAACAGGACGAAGGCCCCCACCTCATCCGCAATCGCCCGCACCTCGCGCACCGGATGGGCGAAGAGGTTCAGCGACCCGCCGATGGTGATCACCTTCGGCCGCACCCGCAGCGCCAAGTCCCGCAGCGCCCCAAGGTCCACCGTGTATCCGTCAGCATTGACCGGCGCGTCGTGCGTCACCAACCCGTAAAGCCCCGCGCACCCCGCCTTGTGATGCGTCACATGCCCCCCGACGGCAGGCGGCGGCGCGATGATCGCATCCCCCGGCTTCGCCAGCGCCATGAAGCCATACAGGTTCGCCATCGCCCCCGAAGCGCAGCGTATCTCCGCAAACGAAGCCCCGAACACCTCCGCCGCCAGCTCCGCCGCGATGACCTCGATCTCCTCGATCGCCTCCAGCCCCATCTCGTACTTGTCGCCCGGATAGCCCAGCGAAGGCCGCGACCCCAACCCACGCGCCAGCGCCGCCTCCGCCCGAGGGTTCATCACATTCGTCGCGGGGTTCAGGTTGAAACACTCCCTGTCGTGGATCTCGAGGTTCTTCTCGATCAACGCCTCCACCCGCGCCTCCACCGCCTCGGCACTCTGCGAGGCAGCCTCCCCCGCCAGCCGCAGCACATAATCCTCGCACTCTGCAGGCACCCAGTTCCGGCGTTCAAGATGCGTCATGGCAAATCTCCTATCGATCCCCCCCGATCCCACCATCGATCCGCCCTTGCCCGCAAACCAGTTTTGCGAAAACCTAGGCTCAGAAAAGTTAAGGCTCAAAAATGCCCGTCTCCCCACCCCGCCCCAAGGACCTCCCCCTCACCGCGCTGCGCGCCTTCGAGGCAGCCGCCCGCCTATACGGCTTCGCCGCCGCCGCGCAGGAACTCGGCGTCACCCCCGGCGCCGTCACGGCCCACATCAAACAACTGGAACAAACCCTCGGCGCGCCCCTCTTCACCCGCACCCCGCGCGGCGTCCGCCTCACCCCGCTCGGCCAGCAAGCCCTCCCGCAATTCACGCAGGCCTTCGACGCCCTCGGCCAAGCCGTCAACGACCTCCGCGCCGCCGCCGCGCCGAGGACGGTCCACATCGCCACCCTCCCCGCCATCGCGCAACTCTGGCTCTCCCCCCGCCTCCCCGCCCTCCGCGCAGCAGCGCCCGAGATCACCGTCTCCATAACCGCCCTCGAACACCCCCCGAACCTGAAACGCAGCCCCTACGACCTCTCGCTCTTTTTCTCCGACACCCCCGAAGGTCGCCTGACGCCCGACACCATCTTCCCCGTCTGCGCCCCCTCCCTCGCCGCCCGCCTGACCTCGCCGCAGGACATCGCCAACCACCCCTGCCTCTCCGACGCCACATGGTCGGACGACTGGCACCTCTGGTCCCAAACCCTCCCCGACCCGCCGCCCATCCCCCAGGGTCCCACCTTCTCCCTCTATGCGCTGGCGGTGGAGGAATGCGTCAACGGCGCAGGCCTCCTCATTGGCCACGAAACCCTCGTCGCCAACCATCTGCACGACGGCCGCCTGACCGCCCCCTTCCCCCAGAAACTGACCCTCAACCGAGGCCTCCGCCTCTGGTCTGACCGCCCCCTCCGCGCAGGAACAGCCGCGAATTTCGTGGCCGACTGGCTCCGCCGCACCCCCGCGCCGCAGCCCCCCTTGGCTTCCCCGCCCCCACCCGCTACCCATCCCTGATGGACGCGCAGAAACCCCGCACGATCATCGGCATCGCCCTCATGCTCGGCGCGATGGCGGTGCTGCCCTTCCTCGATGTGGTGGCAAAGACGCTGGGCAACCAAGGCATGCCCATCCTGCAAATCGTCTGGGCGCGGATGGCCTTCGGCGCCCTCCTCACACTGCCCTTCACCCTGAACCACGGCGGTCCCCGCGCAGTCCTCCCAGACCGCCCCGCCTACCACACCCTCCGCGCGGCCCTCCTCGTGGCCGCCACCTTCCTCTTCTTCTCTGCGCTCAAATACCTCCCCATCGCCGACGCGCTGGCGATCTTCTTCGTCCAGCCCCTGATCCTCACCGCCATCTCTCCCTTCATCCTTGGCGAGAAAGTCGGCCCCCGCCGCTGGGCCGCTGTCGCCGTGGGCTTCGTAGGAACCCTCATCATCATCCGCCCCGGATTTACCGAGTTGAACCCCGGCACCCTCCTCGCGCTGGGCGCAGGCGCCTCCCTCGCGCTCTACTTCGCCATGACCCGCCGCATCTCCGGCACCGCCCCCGCGATGGTGACGACCTTCCACACCAGCCTCATGGGCACGATCCTCACCACCCTCGCCGTCCTGACCCTGTGGGAGGCGCCGACCCCCGCCCAATGGGGCCTCCTCTTCCTCATCGGCCTGATCGCCACCGTCGGCCACTACCTCATCGTCCGCGCCTACGACCATGCCGAGGCCTCGCTCCTCGCCCCCCTCGCCTATACGGAAATGGTCATGGCCACCGTCGTGGGCTGGTGGTTCTTCGGGGATTTCCCCGACGGCTGGACGTTCTTCGGCGTCGCCATCCTCATCGCCTGCGCGACCTACATCTCGATCCGCGAAAGACAGAAAAACCCGCCCCCGAACCCGGAAGCGGCCTGATCTTCGTCTTGGCTCAAATACCCTCGGGGGGAGGCGCGGCACGCGCCGCGGGGGGCAGACAGCCCCCCGGCGACGCCAGCAAGAAGCGCCTCAGATCAACCCCAGATCCCGCGCCACGATCACGGCCTGCGTCCGGTTCGACGCGCTCAACTTCTTGCAGATGCTCGTGACATGCATCTTGATCGTCGGCTCCGCCAGCTTCAGGTCGTTGGCGATTTCCTTGTTCTGCTTGCCTTCGGCCAGATAGGACAGGACCATCATCTCCTTGTCCGACAGCCGCCCGTTCTTGGTCTGCCGCCCCGCATTGTGCCGCTCGCGCACCAGTTCCAGCGGCATGTAATGCTCGCCCGCATGCATGAAGCGGATGGCGTTCGCCAGCGACCGCACGCCCGTCGTCTTCAGCACGATCCCCGACGACCCCGCATTCATGATCTCGTCCAGCATGCGCGGCGTCGGGTTACCGGTGATGATTGCCACGGGCTTGCCACCGTTCATCTTGATCGCCTTCCGCAGCCCCGCCACACCGTTCATCCCCGGCATGTTCAGGTCAAGAAGTACGACATCGAACGGCCCGTCCGATGCGATATGCTCCACCGCCTCGTCCAGCGTCTTGCCCGTCGTCACCGCCATGTCGGGCGCCGAGGACAGATACATCGCAAAGACGTCCAGAACCATCTCATGGTCATCGGCAATCAGGATGCGAATCTTGTCTGCCCCCGCCCCGCCAATAATGCTCATGGTTGTTCTCTCCACTCTTTTCTGCCGTTCGCAGATCGGCTAAGGTCGATCAACGGGGCATGGGCCGCCGAAAGGCCGTTACCTGATGCCGCCAAGGATACGGGCTTCGGTTCGTAATACAATTCCACAAGACAAAATCCCGACTAAGTAGAGATCGTACCATACTTTGGGATGGGTATGCATCCGTAATTGGAATAGAGAAAACTTCGGGTTTCGGTATCTTTCCCGCCAGTTTGTTCCTTTCGGAGTGGATGATGATCCCGACCGCAACCTTCGGCCGCATCGCGGCCTTTTCCATGTTCTCCGCCGCCATGGCGATTCTCCCCGCGCAGGCGGAAATCGCCGCGCCCAAGGGCGAGGTCGTCCTCACCGTCGGCGGCAACATCGCCGAATCGAACAGCCCAGAAGGCGCAGCCTTTGACATGGACATGTTGATGGCGCTGCCCAAATCGGGCTTCGACACCCACACGACCTGGACCGAAGGCTCGCACCGCTTCGAAGGCGTGCCGCTCAAGGCCGTGCTCGATGCGGTCGGCGCGACCGGCGGCATGATAACGGCGACCGCGCTGAACAGCTACAGCGTGGAAATCCCGATCGACGCGATCGAGGACGAAGTGCCGATCATCGCCTACCACATCGACGGCGAACCCTTCTCCCGCCGCGACAAGGGCCCCCTCTGGATCGTTTTCCCCTATGATGCAGGCGAAAAGTACCAGTCCGAACTGGTCTACGGCTACAGCATCTGGCAACTTGCGGGATTGACGATCTCCGAATGATCCCCGGCGCTCCGCTCATGTCGGGCGTGGCGCATCCTGCCGGAACCCGGAATGAGCCAGTTTTTTGACGAAGCCCTTCAGGAAACACGCCTCGCCCGCGCCGCAGTGCGGGTGAGGCATCTGATTCTGGGGATCACCTTCTTCGCCACCCTCGGCGCGATGGCCTTCGTTTTCACCAAGATCGACCAAGAACTCGACCGCTCCTCCTCCGTCGACAGCGACAACGTCACCTGGACCATGGCGCAGGTCGAGGTGGACACCCTGAAACTCCAGCGCGCCGTGATTGTCGCCGACGAAAACCCCGGCGACCCCGAGGCGCTCGACGACCTCCGCCTCGCCTTCGACATCTTCTACAGCCGCTTCAACATCCTCTCCCGCTCCGACCGCCTGATCGGCCTGCCGATCAACGAGGCGCTGCGTCAGGAACTTTGGTCCGAAGGGGCCTTCTTCGACCGCATCACTCCCGTCATCGACAGCGACGATGCCGCCCTCGCCGCCGCCGTGCCCGCCCTGCGCGACGAGATGGAGACGGTCTCCGATACCGTGCGCACACATGTCGTCTCCTCGCTGCAATCGCTGATGGAAATCGGCGATGCCCGGCGCGGCGAATTGCGCCGCTCGCTGCAGGTCTTCGCCGCCGCCTCCTTGGGCCTCCTTGGCCTGATGGCGGGGCTCTCGCTCGTCATCATCCTGCAGAACCGCGCGCAGGGGCAGCGCTCCGCCACCACCGAACGCGCCGTCCACAACCTGCGCGCCACGATCGAGGCCTCGCTCGACGCGGTGGTGATCACCGATTTCCGCGGCCAGGTCACAGATTGCAACACCGCCGCAGAAAACCTCTTCGGCCGCAAACGCGACGAATGCCGCACCGTCCGCATGTCCGACATGCTGGGCAGCGAGGGGGACGAAGACCCGCTCGCCACGCTCTACAACAAGATGCGCACCAACTCGCCCGATCTGCAGGATGGCCGCCTGCAGATGGTCGCCCGCCACAGCAGCGGGCGCGAGATGCAGGTCGAGGTCGCCCTGACCGAGGCACAGGGCGCAAATGGTGGCCCCATGTTCATCGCCTTCCTGCGCGACATCACCGAACGACTGGAACGCGAGGAAAACCTCCGCAAGGCCCGCAACGACGCGCTCAAGGGCGAAGAGGCGAAGTCCCGCTTCCTCGCCGTCATGAGCCACGAGATGCGCACCCCGCTCAACGGCCTCATCGCAGCGGCGGAACTGCTCCAGACCTCGACCGAACTCAGTGAACGCCAGAACTGGCTGTCGGAAATCGTCCTCTCCTGCGGCTGGGCGGCGCTGGATCAGGTCAACAACGTGCTGGAACTCACCCGGCTTGGATCCGAGGAATCTGCCAGCTATCAGGTGTCCGATTTCTCGCCCGTGCAGATCATGCGCGACCTCATGCTGCAGAACCAGCCGCACGCCACCAAGCGCGGCAACGACCTGCGCTTCGAGGAACCGCCCGAACCCCTGCCGAGGGTCCATGCCCCGCGCCAGCTTTTCCTGCGCGTCCTCTACAACCTCGTCGGCAATGCGATCAAGTTCACTGACGCCGGCACCGTCACCCTGCGCTTGCGCGGCGAACGCGTGGGCGACGGCCGCCAGTTGCATATGGTCATCGACGTGGTCGATACAGGCATCGGCATCGCCGAGGACGATCTTGAACGCATCTTCCACAACTTCGAAACGCTCGATGCCTCCTATGCCCGCATGCGCGAGGGCACCGGTCTGGGTCTCGGCATCGCCAAGCTCTCGGCCGAGGCTATGGGCGGCTCCATCCACGTCACCTCCGCCCTCGGCAAGGGCAGCACCTTCACCTTCGAAGTCACCCTCCCCCTCGCGCAAGAGGCCAGCCAGTCCAGCACCGCCCGTGCCGGCGGCGACGAGGAACCGCTCGCGCTCCACATCCTCGTGGTCGAGGACAACCCGATCAACAGCCTCCTCCTGACCGAGATGCTGCGCCTGCGTGGCCATACAGTCACCAATGCCGTCGACGGCATCGAGGCCATCGAAAAGACGGCCACCACCCGCTTCGACATGATCCTGACCGATATCTCCATGCCGCGCATGGACGGGGTCGAGGCCACGCGCCGCATCCGCGCCGAAGGCGCATGCCGCGACATTCCCATCATCGGCGTCACTGCCAATGCCAGCCCCGACAAGGTGCCTGAATTCCTTGCCGCAGGAATGACCGACGTCCTTGTCAAACCCGTCACGAGGAGTGCGCTGATGACGATCATCGCCAACCACGCCAACGGCTCCGGTCCCAAGCCCGCCGAACCCGCGCCCGAGACGCCTGCCGAACCCTCCGTCCTCAACCCCGAGGTCTTCCACGAAACGGTCGAGGAGATGGGCCGCGAATTCGTCGAACGCATCGCCGACCGCCTGCTGACAGAGACGGAGTCGCTCCTGCCGCAACTCGACGCCTTCGCCCAGACCGGCAGTTACGCCGAGGCCGCAAAGGCCGCGCACAAGACGGCAGGGGCCGCGGCTGCCATCGGCCTTGCGGGCCTGCACGGTGCGCTTGCCCGCTACGAAAAGGCAGCCCTTGCCAATGATGCGGCAACCGCCGCGCAGGAACTCGATGCCGCCCGCCGCATCCTGCCTCGCACGGTCAAGGAATTGCGAGAGAACGGCCTTTCCCTCGCGCTGGCAGGGGCTGAGTAGGGCTCAGCCCTCCGCCGCCCGCCGTTGCGCCCGCCGCAGCATGGCCAGTTGCAGCGCGCTCAACTCCACCCCGTCCTCGTCAAGAAGGGGCGTCTCCGGCGCGCTGCCTGTGGGGCCGCCCGCCTCCAAGCCGCCCCGTTCCCCGTCGCCGCTCCCGGCAGTCGCCTCCACCAGATCGGGCACCTGCGGCACATCCATCCCCGCCACCGGGGCAGGGGCCTCCGCGTCATCCGCCTCGACGGCTGCCACCTCCTCCATCTCAGCGAACTGGGCGGCAAGGTCCATCGCAGCAGGGGCTTCCTCCGCCACCTCCGGCGCTCCCTCCAGATCGCCCAGCAGCACAAATGCCGCATCCATCCCGGCCACCGGGGCATGGGCCTCGACGGCATCCGCCTCGACGGCTGTCACCTCCTCCATCTCAGCGAACTGGGCGGCAAGGTCCATCGCAGCGGGCGCGCCCTCCGCCACCTCCGGCGCTCCCTCCAGATCGCCCAACAGCGCAAAGGCCGTATCCATCCCGGCCACCGGGGCAGGGGGCTCCGCGTCATCCGCCTCAACGGCTGTCACCTCCTCTATCTCAGCGAACTGGGCGGCAAGGTTCATCGCAGCGGGCGCGTCCTCTGCCACCTCCGGCGCGCCCTCCAGATCGCCCAGCAGCGCAAATGCCGCATTCATCCCGGCCACCGGGGCAGGGGCCTCCGCGTCATCCGCCTCGACGGCTGTCACCTCCTCTATCTCAGCGAACTGGGCGGCAAGGTCCATCGCAGCGGGCGCGTCCTCCGCCACCTCCGGCGCGCCCTCCAGATCGCCCAGCAGCGCAAAGGCCGCATCCATCCCGGCCACCGGGGCAGAGGCCTCGACGGCCTCCGCCTCAACGGCTGTCGCCTCCTCCATCTCAGCGAACTGGGCGGCAAGGTTCATCGCAGCGGACGCGTCCTCTGCCACCTCCGGCGCTCCCTCCAGATCGCCCAGCAGCGCAAAGGCCGCATTCATCCCGGCCACCGGGGCAGGGGCCTCGACGGCCTCCGCCTCAACGGCTGCCACCTCCTCCATCTCAGCGAACTGGGCGGCAAGGTCCATCGCAGCGGGCACGTCCTCTGCCACCTCCGGCGCGTACTCCAGATCGCCCAACAGCGCAAAGGCCGTATCCATCCCGGCCACCGGGGCAGAGGCCTCGACGGCCTCCTCCAGTCCCATCGCTGCGAACTGCGCGGCAAGGTCGAAGGCTGCGGGCTTCTCCTCCACCGTTTCGGGCGGGGACTCTTCCGCCTCAGCGCCTCCCAATGCGGCGAAGGCCGCCGAGAGGTCCATCGCCCCGGCCTTCTCGCGGCCGGGCCGGGCGGTGCCGGGGGCGGAACCGGCCATCTCCGGGTTCGACAGGCCGCTTCCGCCACCGCTGCCCGTCAGGTCCGCCCAAAGCGCGGCCTCCCCATCGGCGGAAACCTCCACCTGCTCGGCCGCATCGCCCCAATCCAGCGCTGTAAAAGCCGCTGCGACATCCTGCATCGCCACCGCGCCTGAAGGGGCCTCCGGCTCGGGCGCGGCTTCCGGCTCTGGTTCCGGGGCCGCCATCAGCATCTTCGCCACGTCATCCAGATTGATCGACGTCACCACACCCTTCGACATGGGCTTCGGCGGCACGATCACCACGGGCGGCGGCGGTTCCACCACCGGCACGGGTTCCGGCTCCGCCACGACCGCGACCACCGGCTTCGGCGGGGCCTCCATCGCCTTGCGGATCAACTCGATCCGCGCCGCCAGCAGCGCCCTCCGCCGCATCCCCGGCGGTTCCGCCGCGTGATAGGCCGCCAGCCGCGCCACCGCCTCATCGGGGTCAAGCCGCGCCACGGCCTTCACCAAGGCCCGGCTCATCGTCTTCAACGGCGTCAGCTTGCGTGCAGCCCCCACGGCCCCCTCCCCGTTCACAATCCCAACCACCGGTCCATGCCACTTGGCACGCCCCTTGCAACGCTCCGGCCTGAAAGCCGGGATTCCCCCGAAAAACCGAAGGTCAAGGACAATGACGGTCAGCTTTGCGGATTCGATAGGCCTGCACGCCCAATCTCTGATGCTGCGCGAAAAGCGCGGCGAGATCATCGCCTCCAACATCGCCAACGCCGCCACCCCCAATTTCAAGGCCCGCGATTTCGACTTCGAATCCGAACTCGCCCGCGCCACCGGGGATGCGGGCCTTGCCCGCACCGATGCCCGGCACCTCGGCGGCACCTTCGCCGAAGGCAACCTCGGCTACCGCGTGCCTCTCAACTCGTCGCTCGACGGCAACACGGTCGAAATCGCGGTGGAGCAGATGGAATTCGCCGAGAACACCCTGCGCTACCAGACCAGCCTGCAACTCCTCAACCGCCGCATTTCCGGCCTGATGACCGCAATCAAAGGGGAATGACGATGACCGAGATCCGCAACGTCTTCGACGTCGGTGCCCGCGCCATGGCCGCGCAGATGGTGCGCATGAACACGGTCGCCTCCAACCTCGCCAATGCCAGCACCGTCTCGACCAATCCCGAAGACGCCTTCCGCGCCCTGCGTCCGGTCTTCGAAACCGAATTCTCCCGCGCCAATGACGGCCTTTCCACCGCCACCGTGCAAGAGGTGGTCATGCTGGACCGCGAACCCGCCAAGCAATTCCGCCCCGACCATCCCGCCGCCGATGCTGATGGCTTCGTCTATGCCGCCGCCGTCAACACCGAGGAAGAGATGGTCGAAATGGTCGAGGCCAGCCGCCAGTACCAGAACACGCTGGAAACCATGTCCACCCTCCGCACGCTGATGGCACGAACCCTGCAGATGGGCCAATGACGCCGCCCGATGACGCCCACCGCCTTGCCCGTGCCCTGAAAGGATCGCCATGCTGAACTTCGATGCCACCACAGGTGCCTTGACCACCACGAAAACCAGCAGCGCCGCCTCTGCAAATGCCGCGACCGCCACCACCACGGCCACCAGCGCCGCGCTGGGCCAAAGCGATTTCCTTACCCTCATGCTCGCCCAGTTGAAGAACCAGGACCCGCTCCAGCCGATGGAGAACGGGGAATTCCTCGCGCAACTCGCGCAATTCTCCACCGTCGGCGGGATCGAGAAGGTCAACGAAACCCTGTCCACCCTTGGCGAGGGCATGCGCGATTTCCGCATCTCCACCGCCGCCAACCTTCTGGGCCACGAGGTGCTGGTCCCCGGCAACATCGCCCGCGCCGGGGCCGATGGCACCATCAACGGCGTCGTCGATCTGCCCAAGGATGCAAGCTCGGTCGTCGTCAGCTATTCGAACGCCGCGACCGGAGAGCTTCTGCACACTGAAACCTTCGCCAACCAATCCGCAGGGCTGATGGGCTTCTCTTGGTCCAACCTGCCCGCCGGGATGGCCGAGGCGCGGACCCCGGTCCGCATCAGCGTCTCCGCCACCACCTCCGACGGCACCGCGCCCGTCGGCCCCTCCGTCTTTGCCAAAGTCCTCTCCGCCAGCAGCGGCAGCGGCGGCAAGGAAATGACCCTGAACATCGAAGACTACGGCGCCCTCAACGCGCTCGAAGTCGAAGCCTTCCGTTAACTTTCCAAGTCCACGTCTGCCAGACCCGAGGAAAACCCCATGTCGATGAGTACCGCCCTGTCCGGCCTGATGGCCGCCCAAGCCGACATCTCCGCCACCTCCCACAACATCGCCAATGTCGGCACCGTGGGCTTCCGCTCCAGCCGGGTGGAATTCGCGGACGTCTTCTCCTCCTCCCCCTTCTCGAACCAGCGCACGGCCATCGGCTCGGGCGTGCAGGTGCAGCGCGTGGCGCAGGACTTCACGCAGGGCAACGTGGTGACCACCGGCAACCTGCTCGACATCGCGATCGAAGGGCAGGGCTTCTTCGCCATCCAGAACACCACCGATGAAAACGGCGCGGCGGGCGAGGTGCGCTATACCCGTTCGGGCGCCTTCAACATGGATGCCACTGGCAACGTGGTGAACGCATCGGGCGACTCGCTGCTTGGCTGGCCCGTTGGCCTCAACGGCCAACCGCTGACGAACCAGCTTTCGCAGGCGATCCCGCTGCAGATCCCGCTTACGCGCGGGCTGCCGGTCGCCTCTTCCATCGTGAATCTCGACGTGAACCTGCCCTCCGATGACGCCATGCTCGGACAGCAGGCCGCTGTCCCGCCGGGCGTCGCCTTCAACGCCGCCGATCCCACGACCTATGCCGTCCGTACCGTGATCCCGATGTATGGCGACAACGGCACCCCGGTCGAGGCCGAGGCCTATTTCATCAAGATGCAAAGCCCCGACGCCGTGAACACCGACACGATCTTCGAACTCCGCCTGATGATCGAAGGCACCGAGGTCACCCCGACCAACCCCGCCATCCTCCCGCAGGTGACCTTCGACATCGACGGCAACATCACGGCGGGTGGCACGCTCAACTTCGGCACCAACGGCCTTGCCGTGAACCTTGCGGGTTCCACCATCACCAACCAACCCTTCTCCGTCGCCTCGGCAAGCCATAATGGCGCGGCGGCAGGCAGCCTGACCAACCTCGAACTCGATGGCACGGGCGCGATCTGGGCCACCTATGGCGACATGGGCCGTATCGCGATGGGCCGCATC
This sequence comes from Tabrizicola sp. M-4, assembly GCF_051132405.1. GTDB lineage: Bacteria > Pseudomonadota > Alphaproteobacteria > Rhodobacterales > Rhodobacteraceae > Paragemmobacter. The sequence goes on along the minus strand of NZ_CP128606.1, from coordinate 3,668,429 downwards.
GTTCTGTGCAACTTCGCCAACCCGCAGGGCCTCAAGGTGCAGGGCAAGGCCACCTTCGCCGTCACCTCCGATTCCGGCCCGCCCGTCGTCGGCACCCCCGGCACGGCAGGCTTCGGCCTCCTGCGCGGCGGCGCTCTGGAACGGTCGAACGTCGAACTGACCGAGGAACTGGTGAACCTCATCTCCGCCCAGCGCAACTATCAGGCCTCTGCCAAGGCGATGGAAACCTCCACTTCGCTGATGCAGACGATCATGAACATCCGCAGCTAAGGCCCGCTGAATGGACAAGCTGATCCACACCGCGCTCAACAGCCTGGCCGCCGTCCGCGCCGGCCAGATCACCAATGCCCAGAACCTCGCCAACCAGACGGTTCCCGGCTTCCGGCGCGACATCATGCCCGAAGGCCAGACCTTCGTGATGGAGGATCTGGGCGTCCTGCAATCCCGCGCCTACCAGATCCCGGAAAAGGATGCCGCCTTCTCCGATCTGGCGGGTTTCATCAACCACACCGGCGAACCGCTCGACCTCGCGCTGGCGCAGGACGGTTGGTTCTTCGTCGGCCCGAACGAGGGCGGCGGCGGCCCCGCGCTTTCCCGCCGGGGCGACCTGCGCGTCGATGCGCAGGGGCGGCTCACCAATGGCGGCGGCGACGCGATCCTTGATCAGGGGCTGCAACCCATCGTCCTGCCGCCCTTCCGCAACATCATGATCAACGAACTCGGCGCGATCACCATCGAACCGCTGGACGGCGCGCCGGGCGAACGTGTGCAGGTGGCCACCATCGCCACGACCCGCGCGCAGGGCCTGCAACTGACCAAGGGTCTCGACGGGCAGATCCGCCCTGTCGACGGTGCCCCGCTTCCCGCCCCCGATCAGCAGACAAAGATCATGCAGGGCGCACTCGAAGGCTCCAACGTCAATTCGACCGAGGAACTCATCAAATCCATCGAACTGCAGCGCGCCTTCGAGTTGAACGTGCGCATGATCACCACCGCCAAGGAACTCGACGAGGCCAGCAGCCGCCTCCTCCGCATGCCGGAATCCTGATTTTTTCCGGCTGCGCCCTAAAACGGCGCGCCTCCCCGCCGTCGGCTGGCACGGGCCTTGCAGAATTCTCCGTGACAGACACTCCGAGAGGTGCCCCCGATGTCGATTGATGCGATGCATGTGGCCAAGACCGGCCTCAATGCCCAGCAAACCCGGATGCAGGTCATCGCCAACAACCTGGCGAACGTGAACACCACGGGTTTCAAGCGTGACCGCGCCAATTTCGAAAACCTGCTCTACCAGAACATCCGCCCCGCAGGCTCCCCCACCTCCGAAGGCACGCAGCTCACCACGCCCCTCGCCGTGGGTACCGGCGTCCGCGTCGTGAACACCGAAAAGCTCTACCAACAGGGCAGCCTCCAGAACACCGAAAACGCCCTTGACGTCGCGATCGACGGGCAGGGCTTCCTGCAGGTCCTCCTTCCCGATGGCCGCATCGCCTATACCCGCGACGGCACCCTCTCGCGCAATCCCGAAGGCACGCTGACCACCGCCTCCGGCTATGTCATCCAGCCGGAAATCCAGATCCCCGACGGCGCGCTCTCCATCAACATCTCGGCCGACGGCATCGTCTCGGTCCAGCTCCCCGACGCGGTCGAGGCGCAGGAGGTGGGCCAGATCACTTTGGCCTCCTTCTCCAACCCGCGCGGCCTCGAACCCATCGGCGAGAACTTCCTCGTCGAAAGCTCCGCCTCCGGCCCCGCCGTCGTCGGCAACCCCTATGCCGACGGCATGGGCAAGCTGGTGCAGGGCTCGCTCGAGGCATCCAACGTGAATGTCGTGCAGGAACTTGTCGACATGATCGAAACCCAGCGCGCCTACGAGGTGAACTCCAAGACCATCTCCGCATCCGACGAAATGATGCGCTTCCTTTCCAACAAGCTCTGAGGCTGATCGATGAATTCCGCGCCCTTCAAGGCCCTCGCCCTCCTTCTCGCTGCAGCGGCCTGCACGCCGACCCAGATCGAAGAGAAAGAGTCCCTGAACTTCGCCCCGGTCTACCCGGAAGAAGGCTACATGGACAGCAACCGCATCCCCACGGGCGGCATCTACACCGCCTCTTCGGGCGGCATATTCGCCTCCGACCGCCGCGCCGCACGCGTGGGCGACATCCTCACCGTGCAATTCGTGGAACGCTTCCAGGCGTCCAAGACGCAATCCGCCTCCGGCTCCCGGTCCAACAGCTATTCGCTGGACATGCCCGACGCGCTGACCCTCGGCCTCGATGACGGCCTGCTCGACAACGGCACCGACCAATCCTTCAACGGTCGCGGTCAGGCGCAGCAGTCGAACTCGCTCACCGGTCGCCTCTCCGTGCAGGTGGTCCGCGTCCTGCCCGGCGGCATGCTCGAAGTGATGGGCCAGAAACGCCTGACCCTGAACAATGGCAACGAATATGTCCGCCTCACCGGCGTCGTCCGCCCCGAGGATATCAGCGCCGACAACGTAATCCCCTCCGATCGCATCGCCCATGCCGTGATCAAATACGTGGGCGCAGGCACCGTGCATGACACGTCGCGCCCGGGCTGGCTGCGTCGCGGCCTCGACGCGGTGTCGCCGCTGTGATCCGCGCGCTTGCCCTCGCCCTTGCCCTCGCGCTCGGCCTTGCCCCCGCGGCAATGGCCGACCGCCTGAAGGACATCACCTCGGTTGCGGGCGTCCGCTCCAACCCGCTGGTGGGCTATGGGGTCGTCGTCGGCCTCTCCGGCTCGGGCGACGGCAATTCCGGCCTCACGCTGCAATCGCTGCAATCCCTGATCTCCCGCCTTGGCCTCACGGTCGAGGCGTCGGATCTGAACGCCAGGAACGCCGCTGCCGTCATGGTCACGGCCGAACTCCCGCCCTTCATGAAGGAAGGTCAGGTGATCGACGTGACCGTTTCCACCGTCGGCTCGGCCAAGTCGCTCAAGGGCGGCACGCTCCTGATGACGCCCCTCATGGGCGCGGATGGGGAAATCTACGCCATCGCGCAGGGCAACCTCATCGTCGGCGGCTTGGGGGTCGAGGGGCAGGACGGCTCCTCCCTCACCGTCAACGTCCCCACCGTGGGCCGCATCCCGCGCGGCGCCACCGTCGAACGCATGGTTCAGGCCCCGTTCCAAGAGACGGACAATCTCATCCTTAACCTCAACCGCCCCGATTTCTCCACCGCCGCCGCCGTGGCCAAGGCCGTGAACGAAGTCTTCGGCGAAGGCGTGGCCAGCGCGCTTGACGGCACCTCCGTTGTCATCCGCGCCCCCTATGACCCGAACCAGCGCGTCACCTTCATGGGCATGCTGGAAAACATCGAGGTCACCCCCGATGCCCCCGCCGCCCGCGTCGTGGTCAATTCCCGCACCGGCACCGTCGTCATCGGCGGCCATGTCCGCGTCACCCCCGCCGCCGTCACCCACGGCTCGCTCACCGTCTCCATCTCCGAAGACCCGCAGGTCAACCAAAGCGCCACGGTCGTCAATGGCGACGGAACCGTCGTCGTGCCGGGCGAAACCGTGGTCACCCCCGACAGCGCCATCACCGCCACCGAAGAGGCCAACCGCGCCTTCGTCTTCGATCCCGGCGTCTCGCTCGCCTCGCTCGTCGATGCGATCAACGCCGTGGGCGCCGCGCCCTCCGACCTCGTCGCCATCCTCGAAGCCCTGCGCGAAGCGGGCGCGCTCCGCGCCGAACTCGTGGTGATCTGATGGAAATCCGGCCCACCAACACCACAGGCTTCTCCCTGACGCCGCAGCGCGATCAGGCCGCCGAACTGCGCAAGGCCGCCGAGGGCTTCGAAGAGATGTTCCTCGTGCAATTCCTCAAGGCCGCCCGCGCCGCCTCTCTGGGCGAGGACATCATGGGCTCCAGCGCGGTGGACAAGACCCGCGACCTCTTCGATGCCGAAATCGCCCGCAGTTCCGCTAACCGCACCGGCCTCGGTATCGCCGCCGCGGTGGAACGGCAATTCGCCCCCAACATTGCCAAGTATCGGAGCGCTGACTGATGTCGAACATCATGGACATCGCCAGCTCGGCCATCAGCGTCTATCGCACGGCGCTGGGCGTCACGGGCGAAAACATCGCCAACGTGAACACCGACGGCTACCGCCGCCGCGATGTCCAGACCTCGCAGATCGGCGGGGCGCAAACCACCGTCACCACCATGGCGACGGGCGGGCAGGGCGTGCAGATCGATCAGGTCCGCCGTGCCTTCGACACCCTCCTCGCCCAACGCCTGCGCACCAGCACCTCCGAGGTGACGGCGGCGCAGGTCCATGTCGATGCGGCGCTGGCCGTGGAAACCACCCTCCTGCCCAACACGGGCGGCATCGACGCCGCGCTCGAAGGCTTCTTCGGTGCCATCGGCAGCCTTGCCTCCTCCCCCGCCGACACCTCGCTTCGCCGTGTCGCCATCGAGGCAGGCACCACCCTCGCCTCCTCCTTTCAGGGCATCGCGGCAAGCCTCATCCGCCTGCGCGAAGACACGCTCGCCGCCGCCCAGATGTCCGCCGCTCAGGCCACGCAGGACCTTGCCGACCTGCACGAACTGCAAAAGCGCTTCACCGCCTCCAACGGCACGCTCGGCTCGCTCAACCCGCTGCATGACGAACGCGACCGCCTGCTCACCAGCCTGTCGAAGAACCTCGGCGTCACTGTCGCGCTCGATGATCAGGGCCGCGCCACCATCACGCTCGGCACCTCCCCCGGCGGCCCGACCCTGCTCGATGCCACGGGCCCCGCCGCCCTTACCGTATCGGGCGGGGCCGACCTCACCCTCACCATCGACCGCAACGGCACCACCCGCGACAGCCGCATGATCGGTTCCGGCCAGCTGGGCGGCTATGTCACCGCGCTGGGCGCCATCAACACCGCCATGCAGGAAATCGACGCCCTCGCGCGCAAGATCGCGGGCGAGATGAACGCCGTCCACTCCGCAGGCATCGACCTGACGGGCGCACCCGGCGGCGACATGTTCTCGCTCAGCGGCTGGACGATGTCCCGCGCCCCCACCAACCAAGGCTATGCACGGGCCGAAATCACCGTCACCGGCGAACAGACCACCGGCCCCATCACCCTGATCCACGACTCCGCCCTCGGCCAATGGCGGGCCGAAGATGCGCTGGGCAACGTGCTGGGCAGCGCCGCCAGCCTGCTCGTCCTCCCCGGCGTGACGATTGAGATCGAAGGCGAACCCGCCAACGGCGACCGCCTGACCTTCACCCCCACCGACGGCCTCGCCGTCAACATGCGCTTCCTGCCTGTCGTGCCCGAAAGCCTCGCCGCCGCAGTGGCCAGCCTCGTCGCCCCCGGCGCGGGCAATACCGGCTCCGGCTCGGTCGCCATGGCCCCCACCACGGTCGCCCCGCCGACCGTGCCGCAGGCATCGACCGTCCTTGCCGGGGCAACGAACGGCGCAGGGGCCGTCACGCTGCTCTCCCCCGGCGTCGTGGGCTACATCCCCGCTGGCACCACCGCCACCACGCTGGCCAGCCTCGGCCAGCAATCCACCGCCGATTTCGCCCTTGCCGATGCCGCCGTCGACGGCACCACCAGCCTGACCGTCAACCTTGACGGCACGCCCCATACCTTCGACCTCACGACGCTGGCAGGCGGCGGCCCCCGGCCCGCAGGCTGGACCGTCGCCCAACTCGCCGCCGCGCTCACAGCGGGCCAGTTCGAAACCGGCGCGGGCGAAACCTTCGCCTCCCTCGGCCTTGCCGCCGCAGGCACCGACGGCGCGCTCACCCTCTCGCGCAGCGCGGGCAACATCACCTCCGCCACGCTCGACGCGCAGGGGGCCACCGTCACGCCTTCGGCGGGGCAGGGCGGCACGCTCCAGATCTTCACCCGTGAAGGCCGCCAGATCGCGGGCACCCCCATGTCCGCCGCCGACATCGCGCTTCTCTTCACCACCGCCAACGGCTTCCTCCCCGGCGCGCAATACGTCACCGATTACCTCGAAGCCCCCGATGGCGTCGGCGGCTATCGCGGCCTCTCGCTCGACAGCACGCAGGGCAGCGGCCTGCAGACCGCCACGCTCCTGCCGCCCCCTGCCGTCGCATGGTCCGGCTCGCTCGAGGCCGCCGCCAGCCCCGACCGCACCATCCTTCTGGAACAGCCGGGCGCGAACCCCATCAACCTCACTCTCCCCGCAGGCAGCAGCGCGATGCGCCTCGCCGAAATCATGACCGCCGCCTACCCGGGGCTGGAGGCCGATGCCTCCACCTCCGTCGGCCTCTCCGTGGCGGGCGACGGTCAGGTCTCCTTCCGGCTCGAAGGCGCGAACGGCACGCCGCTCACGGTCACGGGCAACGTCTCCGGCGGCAGGCTCGACTCCCTCCTCCTCGCCGTCAACGGCGTCTCCGGCACGACGGGCATCACCGCGCAGCTTTCCCCCGATGGCACACGCCTCCTGATGACACAGGCCGATGGCCGCGACATCCGCCTCACCAACTTCACCCATGCCGCAGGCGGAACGGCTACCCTGCAACCCTCCAACGATGCAGGCACCGCCGCCGGTGCGCCCGTCACCCTCGGCGCAGGCCAGACGGCGGCCCGCATCTCCGGTCAGGTCACGCTCACGCAGGCGCAGGGCTTCACCGTCACCATCGACGGCAACCGCATCGACTCCGCCGCCGATGCGCTGCAGGGCGGGCTGATCACCTCCACCTCCGCCGCCGCCGGGGCGCAACGCACCCTGACCTTCGACTTCGACCCCGCCTATGACGCCTCCGCCGCATCACCCGATGGGAGCGCGGCACTGGCAGGACCCACGAATTACAGCCTCACCCTTGGCGGGCGTTCGGTCACGCTCAACACCGCCACCAACGCGGCCGCCTCCGCCGCCGACGTGGCCTCCGGCCTTGCCACATTGCTGCGCGAGGAGATGCCCACCGCCACCCTCTCCGGCGCGGCCCTCGGCACGCTGCCCGGCGAAGGGGCCTCCACCACCATCAGCGTGGATGGCCAAAGCTATGTCCTGCGCATGACGGGCGGTGCGGTGCAGGTCACGGGTCCGGAGAATGGCCGCGTCACCGCCGCCTTCGACGGCGCGAACCGCCTGCAGATCTCGGTCAATGGCGGCTCCACCGATGCGGGCTTCATCGCGATCCCCTCCAGCACCACCTCGGCAGCCTTCGGCCTGTCCCCAGCGCAGAACCCCACCACCCGCCTGACGGGCCAGCCCGTGACGGGCGGCCTGCCCGCGCCGATGCAGGTGGAAATCGGCACCACCCAATACACGCTCACCGTCAATCCCGGCCCCACCGTCACCCTTCCCCCCGGCTTCCCCGGCACGGCCACGGTCGATGGCACGGGCGCGATCACGCTGGAACTCCCCGCAGGCAGCGCCGCGGCCCGCGTCCTTCCCGGTTCCCCGGCCACCGGCTTCTCCTCCCTCGGCACCGCGCTTTCCGTCAGCGGCGAGGACATGGTCCTGCAATCCTCCAACGGCAGCGTGATCAACCTCGCCACCGCCACCTCCTCCGTCGCCGGACAGCGGCTGAACCTTACCAACCTCCCGCCCGAAGACCTCATCATCGTCATGACGGGCACGGGCACCCTGCGCATGGCGGGCGACATCACCGCAGGCCCCCCGCCCACCGCGGTTCCCGCCGTGGAACTCCGCGTTCTCGATGCCACCGCCGGCACCGTGGGCCTCTTCGACATCGCCACCGGGCATTCCATCGGCACCCGCACGCTGGACGCCGCGCGCGGTGCGGTGATCGACGGCCTCTCCATCTCGGTCGCGGGCAACCCCAACACCGGCGATACCTTCCGCCTCACGCCCAACACCGATGGCCGCAACGATGGCCGCGCGCTCGACGCGATCCTCGGCCTGCGCTTCAGCGATGTCGCCACCGGTCGCGGCGGCTTCGCCCGCATCCTCTCGGACCTGCAATCCGAAGTGGGCACCCGCGCGGGCGCCGCCAAGCAGACCCTCTCCGCCCGCACCGCGGTGAACGACACGATCCGCCGCGCCGATGCCGAACAGGGCGCCGTCGATCTCGATGCCGAGGCCGCCCGCCTTCTGGAACTGCAACAGAACTATCAGGCCGCCGCACAGGTCCTGAGCGTTGCTCAGGAACTCTTCGACACCCTCCTCAACTCCATCTGAAAGGCATGACACATGGCCGCCAGCATCGGTAACGCCCTCGCCGGCAAGATCACGATGGAAGCCTTCAACCGCCTTTCGGGCGATATCTCCAGCCTGCAAGCCCAGATCTCCTCCGGCAAGAACGACCCCCGGCCCTCCGCCGATCCCATGCGCGCGGCCCAGCTTTCCGTCGTCATGGAACAGCGCGCCGCCGTCGCCCGTTTCACGGAAAACGCCCAACTCGCCACCGACCGCCTCGATCAGGCCGATGTGCAGATGGAAGAGCTTGGCAACATCGTCCGCGAATACATGACCATCGCCATTCAGGCCGCCAACGACACCCTCACCGAAGAGGGCATCGCCGGCCTCCGCTCCGAAGCGCTCGCCCTGCGCACCGCGCTCCTCACCGTCGCAAACTCTCGCGACACCATGGGCCTGCCCCTCTTCGCAGGCTTCGGCAGCGGCGAACCCTTCGCCAACGGCCCGAACGGCGTCGAATACCTTGGCGACGGGGGCCGCCCCACCCTTCGCCTCACCGAAACCGCCACCCTCGCCACCGGCCTGAACGGTTCCGAAGTCTTCATGTCCGTTCCCACCGATCAGGAAGGGGGGCGCAGCCTCTTCGAGATGGTCGATGACCTCATCGCCACGCTCACCCTGCCGCTGCAGAACGCCCGCCCCAACCACACCGTCGAGGGCAAGGGCCTCTTCTCCCCCGCCGCCACCCGCGACCCGGTGCAACTCTCCTTCGACCTCACCGGTCCCGGCGGCACCGTCACCATCTCGGCCGAGGTGATGCGCGGCGCGCCGCAGCCCCTGCTCGACGCCGTCAACGCAGCCAGCCCCACCACCGGCGTCACAGCACGCCTCGCCGCCGACGGCGAAAACCTCATCTTCGAGGCCATCGGTCCGATGACCCTGTCGAACTTCGTCCAGCCCACCGCAGGCCGCCAACCCGTGGGCAGCTTCGTCGCGCTGGACGAGGCCGATCTTCCCACGACCTCTGCCACCCTCATCCGCACCGAACGCCTCTCCTCCAGCCGGATGGTCGGCAATTTCAACGATGCCGTCGCCCATGCCGCCGCCCAGCGGGCCGAGGTCGGCGCCCTTGGCCGTCTGGCCGAGGACCACGCCAAGGTCCTTGCCGAACGCAAGCTGCGCATCGACCAGTCCGTCGCCAACCTGCAGGATCTCGACGTCGCCGCCGCGATCACGAAACTGCAGCAACTCCTGCTCACCGAACAGGCCGCGCAGCAGACTTTCGTCAAGATCAACGGCACCACCCTGTTCGACTACATCCGCTGATCCGGTACCGATCTGGCCCGCCCCTTGCAGGAAAGCGGCATGTTCCGCGCCGTCACCTTCGCCCTTGCCCTCCTCCTGCCCGGCCTTGCCGCCGCGCAGGATTGCGCCCGCCTCGCCGCCGAAGCAGGCGCTCAGGCGGGCCTTCCCGACGGCCTCCTCCCCGCCATCTCGCTGGTCGAGGCCGGTCGCGGCGATGGCAAGGGCGGCGTCGCCCCATGGCCATGGACGCTGAACGAAGGCGGCAAGGGCAAGTATTTCGACACCCGCGAAGAGGCGCTCGCCTATCTGAAAGAGGCGGTCGCCCGCGGCGTCACGAATATCGACGTGGGCTGCATGCAGTTGAACTGGAAATGGCATTCGGCAGGCTTCGAAAGCCCCGAAGACATGATCGATCCCGCCCGCAACACCCGCTATGCCGCCCGCTTCATGGTGGAACTCTACAACCGCCTCGAATCCTGGGACGTCGCCGCCTCCGCCTACCACTCCACAAACCCCGAACGCGGCCGCCGTTATCTCGCCAAGGTTCAGGCCGCCCAGCAAAGCTTCCGCCTCGCCCCCCCGACCGAACTCGCCGGAACCGACGGCGACCCCTCCGGCGATGGCGCGATCATGCCCAACCGCACCACGCTCCTCGTCGCCATTCCCACGCAACTCGATGGCATCCTCGCCCATGCCGGAACACCGCTCTTCGCCATGGCCTCAGCGCCTCCCGCCGATGGCTTCACCGGCGAAACCCCCTTCGACGACCCGGCCGAAGAGGGCGAAGCAATGGCCGACGGGGCCGAGGAAGACATGCGCGGCACCGCCGAGGCCGCCGCCGACCGCCCGCCGCCGCCGCGTCCCGCAGCCCCCGCCGCACCCGAACGCCTGCCACCCCCCGACCTGCCCATGGTCATCGCCGCCGCCGCCGTCAGCCTCGCCCTGCCCGAGAACCTCCCCCCCCGCCTGCGCAACCGCTGGGCCGAGGTCGAGGAGATGAGGCGAATTCTCGCCGACTCCCCCTAGGCTCTTGGCACGAAATTGCCCAAATCATTGTAAATGAAAGGGAAACGATACATCCGAAGGGATGGGTCGACTCTCTCCTTTCGATGGGGTGCCATCCCTTTTCCGCCACAAGGCCGACGCTCATCACGTTGATCGATTCCGATGGTCACTATCATGTGAACCTTACGTGCCGTTGGAGGTTTCTAATGACGACTCATTGGTTTGATCGTGATCTTTCTGTTCAGCCTGTGCCCATGACGACCCCGCTTTCATCGGCCCTTCCCGAAAACATCGTGGCAAACATCATCGTCGGCGAAACCGCCCCGATGCGCACGCTCAAGCGCATGATCGCCGCCGTCGCGCCGTCTGACGCCGCCGTCCTCGTCCGTGGCCCCACCGGTGCCGGCAAGGAACTGGTGGCCGAGGCGCTGCACCGCGCCTCCGGCCGCAAGGGAGCACTGGTCGCCGTCAACTGCGCCGCCATCCCGTCCGAGCTGCTGGAATCCGAACTCTTCGGCCACGAGAAGGGCGCCTTCACCGGCGCGGAACGCGCCCGTCCGGGCCGCATCGAACAGGCCGCCGGCGGCACCCTCTTCCTTGACGAGATCGGCGACATGCCCGCCGCCCTGCAGGCGAAACTTCTGCGTGTCCTCGAAACCCGCCGGGTGCAGCGCCTTGGCGGCACCGCCGAACAGACGGTCGATTTCCGCCTCGTCACCGCCACACATCGCGACCTTACCGCCTCCGTGGCCGCGGGCGACTTCCGCGCCGACCTCTTCTACCGCATCTCGGTCTTCCCGCTCGCGGTGCCCAGCCTTGCCGACCGCACCGCCGACATCCCGCTCATCCTCGCCCGCCTGATCGAAGATCACGCCGCCGCCAACCCGCAGACCGAAGTGCCTCACTTCGACCTCGGCGCGCTCCGGGCGCTCTCGGCCTATCCTTGGCCGGGCAACATCCGCGAATTGAAGAACGTGCTGATGCGCGCCTTCGTCATGCTGCCGGGCCGAATGGTCACCGCGCGACATGTCCGCGACAACCTCCTCGGCATGGAAATGCCCGCCCCCGACAGCGCCGAAGTCGTGATGCCCGAACCCCCGGCCCCCGCCGAAAAGGGTGCGCTGCCTGACCCCTCGCAATTCCACGACGCCCTCACCCGCATGGGTGACATCGACCTGCGCGGCTACATCCGCGACATCGAGGTCGCCCTGATCGAGGCCGCGCTCGATACCCGTCAGGGCAATGTGGCACAGGCCGCCGATGCCCTGCGCCTGCGCCGCACCACCCTGATCGAAAAGATGAAGAAGTTCGGCATCCGCCGCGGCCTCGTGGCCTGATCCTCACATGGCAGAAAAGGGAAGGGGGGCCAGCGGCCCCCCTTTTCGCATCTGCGAAATCGCACCCGCTCAGGTGCTCTTGTTCCACTGCGCCACAAGGTTCGTCAGATAGGCCCCCGTGCTGCGCAGCCCGGCAATCGCCGTCTCCATCGCCGTGAACCGCGACAGATACCGCTGCTCCAGCATGGTCTGACGCGTCTCCAGTTCCTCGATCTGCGTCGTGGTCTCCGTCAGCCGGGTGGTCAACTGCGTCTCCCGCTCCGTAAGGCTGTTCGCCCCCGTCGAAAGCGCCGCATCCAGCACCGCTTCCAGCGATGACAGGAAGCTGCGACCGTACCGCACCTCCGCCTGATTGACCCCGTCCGGCACGTCAAGCTGAAGGCCCGACAGATTGCCCTGGAACAGGAAGAACCGCTGCGATCCCGGCGCCAAGTTCAGCCCCACCATCCGCGTATCGTCCAGCCGCGCCTCACCCGTCACGGCATCGCGCACGAAGTTATAGACACCCGGCTTCGCGCCCGCACCCAAGGTGCCGCCCACCGTGACGCCTTCCACATCCGACGTCATCCGGTCGCGGAACAGCATGTCGAAACTCGCCGGATCGTCCCGGAAGGCCCGCTCGAACCGTGTGGAGTCAAACCGCAGCGACCCGTCCCGGTTCGTCGCCACCCCGAAATCCGTAAGCCGCTTCGCCTCGGACCCGAACCCAAGGATCGGCTGCGACAGCAGGTTGGTCATGTCGTTCTTCAGCTTCTCCACCAGCCGATCCCCGGCCAGCGCCCCGCCTTCCGCCCCGCCGATCCCTCGCGCGGAGAGGTCATTCAACAGCTTCCGCGTCGAATTCACCTCTTCGATCAGCGCCTCAAGGTTCAACTGCGCCGCTTCCTTGTCGCGGGTGAAGTTGACCGTCGACTGCGTCCCCGCAGCGCCCGAAAGCTGCACCTCCACACCGGGAATAAGATCGGTGATCGTGTTCGACGACCGTGAAACCGGGATCCCGTCCACGGTCAGCGTGGCATTCTGCGCCGCCTTGATCTGCCGCGTCGCATTCGTCGTCGTGGTGTCAAAGGCAGCAAGCCCCGGCACCGTCTCCGTCGCAGTCAGGCGCAGCGCCTGATTTGCTCCTTCCTCGCTCACGATCCCCAGAAGGAACGTGCCATCCCCCTTGGGCAGCACCCGCGCCGACATGCCCGGCAGCGCGTCCAGCGTCTCCGCCAGCATCGTCAGCGTCACCCCTTCGGGAATGGTCAGCGTCTGCACCGTCGAGGCCGGGTTGAGGTTGAAGGCCGGGTCACCGTTGGTATCCACCGTCCATTCCCCGACCTCCACCTGCAAGGTCCCCGCCCCCACAAGCGCATCAGCCGAGGCGAACCCCCCGAACTCCAGCACCTGCCGCGAGGCAAGCTGCGTCACCCCGACCGAGAAGGTCCGGTTGGCCACCTTGGTAGGATCGGTGATCGTCACCGCCACGCCGGAATTGCTCGACGTCGCCTTCAACACCGGGTTCGACCGGATCAACTGCACCGAATTCGTCAGCGAGGACAGCTTCGACCGGATCTCACCAATGGCCGAGATGGAAAGCTCCGTCGCCTCCACCTTGGTGGTCAGCGTCCCGATCCGCGGGGCCACATCCGCCTGCGCAAGCGAGGTGGACAGCTCCCGCAGGTTCAACCCCGAGCCGTTCTTGTTCATTGCGGTCAGGACATCAACTGTCATCGGTCCGATCCTCTTCCACAACCATAACGGTCGTACCGCCCCCGGATGTTAGCCGCGGCCCATCACGGCGCGCCGTAATCGATCTCGATCTCGATCCGCCGGTTCTTCTCGCGTCCCTCCGGCGTGGCATTGTCCGCCACGGGCGAGGTCTCGCCCTTGGACACCGCCGTCACCTGCGAAGGATCGACTTCCCCGCTTTCAAGCAATTCCCGTACCACCGAAGACGCCCGCGCCGCGCCCAGCCCGAAATTGTCCACGAAAGGCGATGACGACAGCGGCACGTTGTCGGTATGCCCCGTCACCGTGATCGTCGCATTCGGCCCCAGCGCGCTCAGGGAAATCTGCCGCATGATCTCGCGCGCCTGCTCCGTCAGGTCCGCCGAACCCGAGGCGAATGCCCCGCCCGCGCCCACCGTCACAAAGACGGAACCATCCCGCCGCTCCACCTCGACCAGCCCCTGCGCCGCCTGATCGCGCAGCGCCACGCTCAGCTTGGCCTCCGCAAAGCCGGGGCTCGTCGCCCGGCCCGTCGAGGTGCCGCCCTGGCCGCCGCTTCCCGGCGCGGCCTCGCCCGTGCCCTCTTCCGCGGGCTGATCCGGTGCCGCCTGCTGCTGCGCCGGTTCCGCCGCCGCCTGCTCCACCGCGCCCTCCCCGGCCACGTCGCCGCCGGACTGGTCGCCCTGCTGCGTGCCGTCCTTGCCGCCCTCCTTGCCGCCCTCGGCCAGCGAAGACAGCGCCTGCGCCACCTCCTCCGCGCTCGGCTGTCCGGCCCCTTCTGGCACCTTGACCGTCACCTTGTTGTCGCCCTGCTGAATCTCCAACCCGCCAGAGGCCAGCGCCTGCATCAGCGCCTCGCCCGCCGCCTTGGCCGCCGCTTCCGCCGCCGCCTCTTCCGCCGATTGCGGCCCCGGTTCCTCCGGCGCGCGCCCGTCTTCCGGCCCGTCCCGCTTGGTGTTCGGCCCCTCGTCGCCCGAGGGCGGCTCTTCGCCCTCCACGCTGTCGGGCGGCATCCCCTGCGGCTTGAAGTTCATCTCGATCATCATCGCGCCCGGCTGGTTCTCCAGAATGGGCGACACCATTTCCGTCCCGAATGTCTCGCGCATCGATCCGGCCATCTTCTTGAAACTGACCTCGTCGAACTTCGCGAAACCAAGGATCAGCACGAAGAACGCCATCAGGTTCGTCGCGATATCGGCAAAAGTCGCAAGCCACGCCGGCGCGCCGACTGGCGGGCACGGCGGGCTGTCGTCGTCATCATCTTCCTCGACGACCGGCGGCGGTGGCCGCAGCAGTGTGACCTTGGCGGTGCTGGCCATGTTTCCCCCTTACGCGGCCATCAGCCGCGCCTGCTCCTTGGGCGGCAGCACGGTCACCATCTGCTCCTGCACGTTGCGCGGGCTGTCGCCCCGCGCGATCCCGCGCAGCCCCTCGATCACCAATTCGCGATAGGCCACCTCATCCGCCGTATACCCCTCCAACTTCGAAAGGATCGGCCCGAAGATCACATTCGCGATCAGCGCCCCGTAAAGCGTCGTCAAAAGCGCGACCGCCATCGCCGGACCGATGGATTTCGGGTCGCTCATATTCCCCAGCATCAGCACAAGGCCGATCAGCGTGCCGATCATCCCCATCGCCGGGCCATAGTCGATCCAGGCCTTGATTGCGCTATGCACGCCTTCGTGCCGCGACTTCATCGCCTTCGTTTCCTGCTTCAGGGCCTTCACCAGCTTCGCCTCGTCCGATCCGTCGATCAGCATCTGCAAACCCCGCTCAAAGAACCGGTCCGGCACCTGCTGCCCCTCCAGCGCCATCATCCCGTCCTTCCGCGCCATGGTCGAAAGCTCCACCATCCGCTCCACAACCTTGCCCATGTCATAGACCGACGGCTTGAACGCCTTTCCCAATGCCTTGAAATGCCCGATGAACACACCCATCGGCATCTTCATCATCACGATGAAGAAGGTCCCGCCGAACACGATGACGACCGAGGCCACGTCGATGAATGGGCCAACCCCACCGGCAAAGATCATCGAACCGATGACCATCGCGATGGCGCCCAGCAGACCGACGAGCGTTGCGATATCCATGAGCCAGCTCCGAGAAGAAAGGTCTGGCCCCTAGAACGGCAGCATTCTCCGCTCTGATACCCCCCTCGCGCACATATACGCGTAAATAAACACGCAAGGCCTATCCACCCCGGCGAACCTCCGCCGAAACCCCCTCACCCTCCCGTCATCAATCACGCGCGAGGGCGAAATTTTTTCCGAACATCCGTGCATTTTCCCTGATCCCGCACGTTTTTCCCCTCGCAGGCAGGTCAGAAAAAGGCAAAAAACCCCTGACAATCTGCCAAAAACCCCCAAAAAACCGCAGAATCGCACGATTCAACCTCATCCGGCTAAACATCTCCGTAACAGGCCGTTGTCATTCCCGAGCGCAACGAAGCGCGATGGGATTTTCAGGAGGCTGATACCATGACGACGATCAATACGAATATCGGTGCCATCGCCGCTCAGGCGAACATGAACAAGGTGAACAACGACTTCAATACCGCCATGACGCGCCTGTCCTCGGGTCTGCGCATCAACGGCGCCAAGGACGATGCGGCCGGTATGGCCATCGCCGAAAAGATGACCTCGCAGGTGATGGGCATCAACCAAGCCATCCGGAACGCAGCCGATGGCAAGAACCTGCTGGACACCACGGAAAGCGCCCATGTCGAAGTTTCGAACATGCTGCAGCGCGTCCGCGAACTGGCCGTGCAGTCGGCTTCCGACACCAACACCAGCTCTGACCGCGGCAACATCACGGCCGAGGTTCGTCAGCTCCTGTCGGAAATCAACCGCGTCGCCGAAAACACCACCTTCAACGGCATGAAGGTGATGGACGGCTCCTTCACCAACAAGCAGTTCCAGATCGGTGCCGATGCGGGCCAGACCCTGAACATCTCCATCGACTCGACCTCCGCCACCAAGATCGGCGCCTACAAGCAGTCGACCCTCGCTTCGGCT
The DNA here is from genome assembly GCF_051132405.1 of Tabrizicola sp. M-4. Classification (GTDB taxonomy): domain Bacteria; phylum Pseudomonadota; class Alphaproteobacteria; order Rhodobacterales; family Rhodobacteraceae; genus Paragemmobacter. Next base: position 3,651,957 of record NZ_CP128606.1, on the reverse strand, counting down.
TCGGCCACCGGTGTCGGTGCGCAGGACATCGTGATCACCGGCAGCGCAGGCAGCGCCGAGATTGAGGCCACCGCCGGCCAGTCGGCCGAGGAACTGGCCGCAGCCGTCAACGCAGCGCAGTCCATGACCGGTGTCGCGGCCACCGCCAAGACGCAGGCGACCCTCTCCTTCACCGGCGGCGCCGCTGCCGCTGGCACGGTCAGCTTCACCATTAACGGCACCTCCATCGGGACCGGCGTCGCCATCTCGACGGATGCCAACGGCGATATCGACCTGACCTCGCTGCGTGACGCGATCAACAGCAAGTCGGCTTCCACCGGCGTGACCGCCACGATGGGTGAAGACAACACTTCCATCGTGATGACCGATGCCAACGGCACCAACATCACGATCGACGACTACACCCACACCGCAACGACTGCGGGCATTACGCTGTCGATCGACGCCGATGGTGATCCGGACACCGCTGCCGTCACCTCGACGCTTGCTGTGGGCGCGGCCACCACGATCACCGGTCAGGTCAGCTTCACCTCGACCGAGTCCTTCGCGATCAGCGCGACGGCAGGCGCGACTGGCTTCTTCCAGAACGCCGCCGCCGCTTCCTTCACCTCGGAACTCGAGTCGGTCGCCGACATTGACCTGTCCACCGCCGAATCCTCGGCAAAGGCGATCGAAGTCATCGACGTCGCGCTGCAGAAGATCAGCCAGTCGCGCGGTGACCTCGGTGCTCTGTCCAACCGCCTCGACTCGACGATCTCGAACCTGACCAACATCTCGGTCTCGGTTCAGACCGCCCGCTCGCAGGTCGTGGACGCCGACTTCGCCAAGGAATCGACGAACCTCGCCCGTGGCCAGATCCTCTCGCAGGCCTCGACCGCGATGCTCGCGCAGGCGAACTCGTCCAAGCAGAACGTCCTGAGTCTGCTCCGCGGCTGACGATTTCCCGACAGACAAAAGGATGCCCCCGGTCCATCCGAACCGGGGGCATCATTATTTTTCAATGGGTTACACATAGGGCAATCCCGACTAATGCCCCACCTTCGCCCATTTTAGGGGTGTCAAACGGAAATTTTGCGCAGGCCTGCGACCATGCGCCAATGTCGCTGCAAGGAGTTCATGACCATGCAGCTTTTTACCGCACAATCCATCGGCCAGCGCCAATCGGTCGTCGTCACCGCCCAGCTTCAGCAGGCGATCCAGCTCCTGCAGATGGGCAATGCCGACCTGCAATCCTTCATCGAATCCCAGGCCGAGGAGAACCCCTTCCTCGATCTCTCCACCCGTGGCACCCCCGCCGCCGCCGCCCGCACGGGCCGCGACCTGACCCTTCCCTCGCAACTCCGCTCCGGCGACAACGACTGGGATCGTCTGGGCCAGCTTGCCGCCGATCCCGGCCCCTCCCTCTACGCCCATGCCGCCGCCGAAGTGGCCCGCCTCGACCTCACCCCGCGCGAGGTGCTGATGGCCGAGGCCTTCCTCGACGCGCTGGAACCTTCGGGCTGGCTTGGCCAACCCCTCTCCACCATTGCCGAACGCCTGTTCGTTTCGGAAGCCGAGGCCGAGGAACTCCTCCTCAAACTGCAGCGCGTGGAACCCGCGGGTCTCTTCGCCCGCAACCTCGCCGAATGCCTCCGCCTGCAGGCCGCCGATCAGGGCCTCCTGACCCCCGCCTTCGCCGCCCTGCTCGACAACCTGCCGATGCTGGCGCAGGCCGATCTGCGCGGCCTCTGCCGCGCCTGCGGTGTCGACATGGACGACCTCAAGGCGATGCTCCGTCAGGTCCGCAGCTTCAACCCCAAACCCGGCGCCACCTTCGATGCCACCCCCATGCCGCAGCGCGCCCCCGATCTCATCGTGACGCGCGGCGCCGATGGCTGGCGCGTGGACCTCAACCGCTCCACCCTCCCCACCGTCGTCGTCCGCGAAGGCGAGGCCCGCCGCCTCTCCACCCGCCGGGTCGAGGCCAACGCCTATGTCGCCGAACGCCTCTCCGTCGCCCGCTGGCTCTCGCGCGCGGTGGAACACCGCAACCAGACCACGCTCAAGGTCGGGGCCGAGGTGGTCCGCCGCCAGACCGAATTCCTCGAATTCGGCGCCTCCCGCATGCGCCCCATGGTCCTGCGCGAAGTGGCCGAGGCGATCGGCGTGCATGAAAGCACCGTCTCCCGCGTCTGCTCGGGCATCCTCATCGCCACGCCGCAGGGCACCTTCCCGCTGAAAAGCTTTTTCAGCGCCGCGCTTGCCAGCCGCGAGGGTGACGCGGGCGAGGCCGGTTCCGCCTCCGCCGTGCGCCACCGCATCCAGAAGCTCATCGCCACCGAAAACCCCGAGGACCCGCTCTCCGATGACGCCATCGCCCGCATCATCGGGCAGGAGGAAGGCGTCCACCTCGCCCGCCGCACCGTCGCCAAGTACCGCGACCAGCTCCGCATTCCCTCATCGGTCGATCGCCGCCGCCGCGCGATCATGAACCAGATGTAGGTCACGACCTCCCCCACCGGGACGGGATCAGGTCTCCCGCTCACGGATGAAAAGGGTCCGCCTCGTGCGGGCCCTTTTTATGTTCCGCCGCCGCCCTGCGCCCGCGCCTTCACCGGCCACACCTCCAGCAGCCCGCACAGGATCACCAGCCCGCCGCCCGCGATCTCTGCCCCCGACAGGCTCTCCCCCGCAAAGACCGCCGCCGTCACCGCGCCAAAGACCACCTCCGTCATCAACAGGATCCCCACCCGCGCCGGATCGAGCCGCAACGCCGCCCACATCAGCCCCGCGATGGACACCACCCACCACAGCGCGCCGGTCACCAGCGCAGTCCCCGCCATTGCGGCCAGATCGGCCCCCTCGACCTGCGGCAAAGGCTCCAGCAGCGGCGCCAGCACAAAGGACAGGACCGCCGCCCCCAGCGCGAAGAGAAAGGCCGCGGGCAGCGGCGCCACCGTCGACCGCAGCCGCATCCCCGCCGTGGCAAAGGCCCAGAGGATGCCGCCCACGAAGGCCATCCACTCCCCCAGATTGCGCGGCAGGGGCAGCCCCCCGTCACCCCCCAGCATGATGAACAGCCCCACCAGCCCCACCGCAATCGCCACCAGCCGCAACGACGGCACCCGCATCCCCAGCAGGAACCGCGCGATCAGCACGCTCCAGACCGGGCTGAAGAACCACAGCAGCACCACCAGCGCGACCTTCCCATACAGGAACCCGATGGAATAAAGCGCGAAGGCCGCCCCGCCCAGAAGGATGGCCGCGATGCCCAGCGGGTCCTGCCCGCGCAACCCCTCCCGCCGCGCCATCACCCATGGCAACAGCATGACCACGGCCCCAAGCGTGATGGCCCCGGTCCCCCAAGCCCCGTCAAGGCCCATCCCGGCCAGCGCCCGCACCGGAACCCAGTACACGCCCCAGAAAACCCCGGTCACGATCACGATGGCCGATGCGAGGAAGGTCACGCTCATCCGGCTCTCCTCTGCCCACCGCCGCCCCGCAGGCGGCGCCCGGTGGTCAATAGACCCCATCCCCTCCATGCCGGGCCGCCACCCCGCGACGGCGGGCCGCCCGCTTGCGACATGGCAAAAAGGCCCCCGCGAAACGGGGGCCTCTCCGGAAGATCAAGACAACGACAGCAGCGCGGACCCCGCGCCTCAGGCCGCCTGCTCCGTCGCACGCGGCTCCGGCGCGAACAGATACCGATCCTCGGGATGCACGGCCAGATGCCGCGCATGGGCCTCCCGCTCGCTCGGCGCGGCGATCACCCCGGCAAAGCCGAGGCCCCGCCCGTGCCGATCCATCCGCATGAAATGCGCCGCCTGCCGCCGCACCCAAAGCCCCGATGCCAGCCAGACCACCGCCGACAAAAGCGGCGACACCACAGCCGCCGCCACCAGCGCGGCCACCACGATCGCCCCATGCACCCAAAGCCGTGCCTGCAACAGCCACAGGGGCGGCGCGATCAGCGCCATCACCGACGCCTCCGTCGGATGCAGGTCATAAAGCCCGTCCCCCGACCGCATCACCTCGTAATTCCGCAAACCTGCGGGATCGATCCGCTTGTGTTCCTCCTCCGCGCCGCCGGGGGCAAAGGGGATGCTCTCCCACCGGCCCAGCGCCGCCGTCTCGGCCAGCACCGTGAAACTCTGCGTCTCGCGCAGGAAGGTCAGCGCCAGTCCCGTCTTGCCGCGCGCGGCAAAGCGTGCGGCCAGCGCCGCCTCGTCTCCGCGAAAGGGGATGCCGTTGATCGCCGTCAGCACATCCCCGCTGCGCAGGCCCAGCCTGCGCCCGGCAGCAGCCAGCGATTCCCCACGCAAACGCAGGGCGGTGATGACGGGGGTCTCTTCAACCTCTGGGATGAATTCGTTCTGCATGGCCTACGGATAGGTGAAAGGGTTGGGTTCATTCGACTTCGGCTTCGGGCGCGGCTTGGTGCCGCTGGCGGGGGCCGTCTGACGCGGTTCCGGGGCAGGGGCCGCGCCACCGCCACCGCCGCCACCACCCGAGGCCGCGACAAGGGTCTTCACGCCCGCCAGCAACTCGGTTATCTCGGCCGCCGTCAGGCCACCCTGCGCGCCGCTCATCTCCACTTCGGCCAGCACCTGCAGCAACTCGTCGCGCAGCGCATCCAGATCGGCCTTCACGCCTTCGCGGATCGTGGTGGCAAGCTGCGCCTCCATCTCGCCCTCCGGCGGGGCCACGGCGGCCCGCGCGGCATCCTCGATCTCGGTCGTGACCACATGCAGCGTGGCCATCAACTCTTCCTGCATCTGCGCCTGTTGCGCCTCGACCGTGTCGCCGATGCCGTCGATCTGCTTGACCTCCTCGACCAGCAGCTTGGCCGCCTCCGCCTGCACCGCCGCCGCCGTCCGCAGATCACCGACCGACCGGAAATAGACCAGCCCCGCCAGCACCAGCGCCACCATGGCCCCGATGGCGGCCCCGGTCGCGATCTGCGTGTTGCGCTTCTGGCCCTTGATCACGGCCTCCGCAAAGGCGCGATAGGCCGAGGACAGTTCTGCCATGTCCTGCGCGGCATCATTGGCCGCCTGCGCCGCATCAAGCGCGCGACGGATGCCCTCATCCGCCTTGTCATCGGCGGGCTCGGGCAGGATCTCCTCGACCTCCACCACCTCCACGGCCGCATCCGCGGCGTCGTTCCTCTTCTTCGGCGCGCTCGGCATAGCCGTCTCCTTGCTTTGCACTCAGCTACAGCAAGACCCGTGCCATCACGGGCCCCGGCTCACCCCTTCCGCCCCACCATCGACGCAATCGCGAACCGCCCCGCCGCCGCAAAGCCGCCCACCGCCCCGATCCCCATCGCCACCCGCTCCCATGCCGGAAAATCCGGGTCCAGCGCCGCCCCCAGCAGCACAAGCCCACCCAGCGCGAAGACGATGGTGGAAATCACCTCGCCCGTGCTTTTCTGCGTCCGCTTCGTCATCGTCTCACCTCGTCATCCTTGCCGCTGCCCGAACTCGCTGAACCGCAGTTCCGGCGGCACCTCCACATCGGGCAGCACCGACCCTTCGCCGCGATCCAACCGGTAGACATGCGCCAGCACCGCCGCGACCGCCGCGTAAAGCTTCTCGTCGATCTCCGCCCCGATATCCCCGGTGAAATACAGGGCCCGTGCCAAGAGCGGGATCTGCACCGGCGAAAGCCCGACCTTCCGCCCCCGCTCCATGATCTCCAGCGCCATGGGTCCCTTGCCCATGGCAAGGATCATCGGCGCCCGCGTCTCGCCCGGCACATAGCGCAGGGCGACGGCGAAATGGGTCGGGTTCGTCACGATGGCCGTGGCGCGCGGCACGTCGTCCAGCGCCTTGCGCCGCTTGCTCGCATTCCGGCTCGCCTCCATCTGCAACTGGCGCAGCCTGCCCTTCACCTCGGGCGAACCGTTCTGCTCCTTGCTCTCCTGCTTGACCTCCTGGAAGGTCATCATCAGGTCCTTGCGCAGCTTCACGATCTGCCACGCCACATCCAGCGCGGCGATCAACGCCAATCCCAAGGCCAGCCCCGACATCAGCCGGATCGCCGCATCGCCCAGAACCGCCGACGCCGCCCCCGGCGTCTGCTGCCACAGCCGCTCCAGCCCCGGCAGCATGCCCCCCACCATGCCCCATGCAATGGCACCCAGCACGACGACCTTCGCAACCGCCTTGCCCAGTTCCACCAGCGCATTGGTGGAAAACATCCGCTTCATCCCGGCCAGCGGATTGATCCGGTTCCCCTTGAACCCCGCCGCCTTGTTCGACCAGTGCATCCCCCCCATCGCGATCTGCGCCCCGATCGTGGCCAGCACCATCGGCAGCGCCACCAGCACCGCGATCAGCAGGATCTGCCAGAATGCCCCATCCACCCGCGCCGCCACGATCCCGTCCAGTTCCGCCACCGGCCCGAGCGCAAAGTAATCCGCCCAGAACGGCAACACCCCCGGCATCAGCGCGGGCGACATCGCCATCATCCCCGCCCCCACCGCGAAACCCGCAAAGACCAGCGCCTCCTTCGAGGTCAGGACCGTGCCATCCTCCCGCGCATCGTCCTTCCGTTTCTGCGTCGGTTCATGTGACTTCTCGGCGCCGTCCTCGTTCTCAGCCATTGCCGCCTCCCAGCAGCAGGGCCTCCAGCATCGCCACCGCCTCCCGCACCACATCCTCCATCGCCACGGCCATGCCGGGGGTGGACAGGTACAGAAGGATCAGCGTCACCGTCATCGTCACCGGGAAACCGAAGGAAAAGATGTTCAGCGTCGGCGCAGACCGCGTCAGCACCCCCACCGCAAGGTTCAACAGCAGCAGGACCGCGATCACCGGCAGCATCATCATCGTGCCCAGAAGGAACATCTGCCCCCCCGCCATGATCCCCGCCTGCACCAACCGCGGCAGGTCGAAGGCCGATCCCGGCGGCACCGCGATATAGCTCTCCAGAACGATGCGGATCACCGCCAGATGCCCATCCACCGAATAGAACACCATCAGCAGGAACAGACCGAAAAGCTGCGCCACCACCGGCGTCTGTCCCCCGGCCGAGGCGTCGTACTGCGCCGCAAAGCCAAGCCCCGCCGTCGCCGCGATCCGGTCCCCCGCCAAGGCGGCCGCCCCGAACAGCACCGTCAGCACCATCCCCGCCACCAGCCCGATGGCCAGTTCCTGCAAGATCAACGGAAGGGCCGACAGCCCCGCCAGTTGCGCAGGCTCCGGCAGTTCCACCCCGCCCGCCATCACCGGCAGGGCCAGAACCGCAATCGCCATGAGCCGCACCTGCGCGGGCACGAACCGCCCGCCAAAGGCTGGCGAGGCCATCAGGAACGCCCCGATCCGCAGCATCGCGAACAGATAGACCGCCAGCCAGTCGATGATCGCCGAAAGGCCCATCCCCGGCAGCGGAAACGCCTCCTCTCCCCCCATCAGCGGATCGCCCGGATGGATTCAAAGATCGTCTGGAAGTAATCCGTCATCACCGTCAGCATGAACCCCGAGGCCAGCGCCATGGTCAGCATGGCAATCGCCAGCTTCGGCACGAAACTCAGCGTCTGCTCGTTGATCGACGTGGCGGCCTGCACGATCCCCACCACGAGGCCCACCATCAGCGCCACGCCAAGGACCGGCCCCGACACCAGCAGGATATGCCAATAGGCCTGCTGCAGATGTTCGATATTCGCGTCGAATTCCACGGCCCTATCCCCCCACGCCATAGGTCGCCGCCAGCGACCCCACGGTAAGCGCCCAGCCATCCACCAGCACGAAAAGCAAAAGCTTGATGGGCAGCGACACCAGCATCGGCGACAGCATCATCATCCCCAGCGCCATCAGGATCGACGCCACCACCATGTCGATCACAAGGAAGGGCAGGAAGATCAGGAACCCGATCTGGAACGCCGTCTTCAGCTCCGATGTGATGAAGGCGGGCAGCAGCACCGACAGCGGCACCTCGTCCTGGTTCGCATAGGGTCCATCCCCCGCCAGTTGCTGGAACATCATCAGGTCATTCTGCCGCGTGTTCTCGATCAGGAAGGCCTTGATGATCCGCGTCCCCGTCTCGATCGCCTGATCCGCAGGCATTTGCCCGTCCAGATAGGGGCCCAGCGCCTGCTCGTAGAACTGCGTCATCGTCGGCTGCATGACGAAGAAGGTCAGGAACAGCGCCAGCGCCACCAGAACCTGGTTCGGCGGGGTCTGCTGCGTGCCCAGCGCCTGCCGCAGGATCGACAGCACGATGATGATCCGCGTGAAGGCCGTCATCCCCAGCACGATCGACGGCAGCACCGTCAGCGCCGTCATGAGCATCAGGATCTGGAAGGACAGCGAATAGGTCGTCCCCCCATCCGCATTCTCCGTCAGGGTCAGCGCAGGCAATCCCTGCGCCATCGCCACGCCCGGCAGCATCAGAAGACCGACCGCAAGGGTCCAGCGCATCCCGCTCATGCCACGCCCTCCGCCTTGGCCACGTCCGGCAGGGCAGGGGGGGCCATCCCCCCTTCCGGCAGCGCCGTCATCAACGGCGCCTCGCCCCGGCAGCGCAGGATCAGGAACTCGCGCCCATCCACCGCAAGGATCATCGCCCGGTCGCTCGGCGACAGGGCGGCAACCTCCACCAGCCGCATCCGCCGGTTCCCGGCGATCCGGCGGGCCAACCCGCCCCGGTTGATCTTCACCACCAGCCAGCCAAGGCCAAGCACGGCCATGAACAGCGTCAGGGTCAGCAATTGCTCCGGTCGTATCACGTCCAAGGGCTGCACTCCGGCAAAAGGGGCCACATCACGCCCCTTCCCGTGCAAGCCCCATGCCGGATGCCACCCCGATAGGTGCGATCCCGCACTTTTTTCTTCCGGCATCCCGGCCCGTCCGGCCACGGCCAGAACCCGTCACGGGCCAGCCCCGGCCCCGCCGCGGCGCCTAAGGTCAGACCCCGTCCGACTGCCCCTTGCGGCCTGCGCTCACTTCCAGACCTTGATATAGTCGAAATAGACGCACTGGCCGAACTGGTGGCCTTGCTGTTCGAAACACAATTCGATCAGATCCCGCCCGATCACGTCCAGACGCGCCCGCCTCGACACCGGCTTCCACGCCCCGAACCGGTCAACCAAGACATGGGCCTTGCCGAAGGTGATCTCGCAGGTGTCCGCATCGATCATCTTCGCCGACATGTTCCCATGGATCTTGTTGTCATACTCGGCTTCAAGGATCTTGGCGGGGGTCTGCCACTCGCAACTCTCGTCGATCGTCGTCCAGGTGCCAGCGCCGGTTTGTCCCTTCGCACTGTCATTGCCGAAAGTCGCTACCGCACATTGCCCGTTTGCGATGGTCTCGTTCGCCCAAAGCCCATCAAAGCGCTTGTCGCAGGCGGCATGTGCCACGCCCGCCGAAAACATGCCGCACAAGAACACCGCAACTCGAAACATCGGAACGCACCCTTACGCGACACTAGGGATCAGCCTGACACAGCACCCCAACCCGCGCAACCTCCACATGGCAGGGCAAAGGCCAACCCCTCGCTCCACGGCCATCGGCGACTTGCCTCGCAGAACGACCGGACCCGTCTTGCTTTGGGCAGGTCACACGCACCCCACCCACGCAGCGCCTGTTGGCCCTATCGCTTCCGTCTGCGACATCCTCTCCAACGGTTGCACAAAGCGCCGCCACGTCACCGCCACCACAGGGGCCAAAACGCGCCACCCGACACCCCGTAAACCCATCACCCCGGACGATCACCACTCCGGGACGAACGCCCCCGCTCCCCCCGGGCCACCCTCTCCCCACGTTAACCTTAACGCCCGCTCACCCCACCGCCCGCTGCGCGCATACAGTTTGCGGTACGGTTTGCGGCACGGCCAGCGGTACGGTCGCCCCACCCTACCCATTGGCCCGACGCCAAGCGCAAGCCGACCCCATCCCCGCCCATCACCCCAGACGATCACCATTCCGGGACCAACGCCCCCGCTTCCCCCGGGGCCACCCTCTCCCCACGTTAACCTTAACGCCCGATCACCATAGCGCCCGCTGCGTGCATACGCTTTGCGGTACGGTTTGCGGCACGGCCATCGGTAAAGTCGCCCCACCCTACTTATTGGCCCGAAGCCAAGCCTGAGCCGACCCCATCCCTACCCATCCCCCCAGACGATCACCACTCCGGGAAGAACGCCCCCGCTTCCCCCGGGCCACCCTCTCCCCGCCTTAACCTTAACGCCCGCTCACGCCACCGCCCGCTGCGTGCATACGCTTTGCGGTACGGTTTACGGCACAACAATCGGTACGGTCGCGCCAGCACCGTTTCAGATGCTTTCGGCGCGTTTCTCCGGGTCGATGATCTGCCCGAAACGGATGCCGAACCTTTCGCCCACCATCACCACCTCGCCCTTGGCGATCAGCGTGCCGTTCACCAGAACATCCAGAGGGTCACCCGCCAGACGGTCCAGTTCGATCACCGAACCCTCTGACAACCTTAGCAGATCCCGGATCGTCAACTCGGCGCGCCCGACCTCTACGGTCAGCTTCACCCCGATGTTTTCCAGAAGGCGCAGCCCATCGCTGCTGGTCTTGGCCGCTTCGGTCATCTTGTCTCAACCTTTTGTCGTCTTGGTGATGCTCAACGCGGATTTCCCGGCAATCTCGCCCGGCACCGCTTCGAAATAGGGCTTCCCGTCGATCAGGATCTCCACCTTGTCCGAAACCTTCGCGGGGATCACATCCCCTTCCTTCAGGTTTGCCAGATGGCGCAGCGCGATATCCGGCTCGCACAGCCGCGCCCGCACCTCCAGCGGAACGGACATCACCGCCCGCTCCAGCCGCTCGCGCCAGCTTGCGTCATCGTCCAGCGAATCCGACTGCGTGCGTGACCGCAACTGGCTGCTGATCGGCTTAAGTGTCTGGAACGGATAAAGAATATCGAAACTCGCCGGTTCCGCATCGGGAAGCTGAACCATGAAGGAACAGTTAACGATCATGTCATCGCCATCCACGAAGGCGGCGAATTGCATGTTCTCCTCCCGGCTCTGGACGTTGAAGGTCAGATGCATCAGATCGCGCCACGCCAATTGCAGCGCGTTGTTCAGCCGATCCGTGACGATCTCGATAACCCTTTGTTCCGTCGAGGTGAATTCGTTCCGCCCCGTCTTCACATAGCGGATCTGCCCGCCGTAATAGGCATCCGTCAGCAGGCTGATGAAGGAGGGCGGGATCACGATCAGGTGGTTGCCCCGCAACTCCTCGATCTTGGTATTGGTCAGCGAAACGAAATTGTCCTGACTGTTGCGGTAATCGTCGAAACTGCGCGTCTCCGCCGGAAAGGCCGAAATCCGCGGCTGGATCCGCAGCATCGGCAGAAAGACCGACCGCGCGATCCGGCAGAACCGCTCGTTGATCATCCTCAGGGCGTGGTAATCGCCCATGACGGAAACGTCGTTCGACCCAAAGGTATAGGGCCGCACCTCCATCCCGTCGGCCGAGGTGCCGAAACTCGTCGTCTCCATCAGGCCGCCGACAAGGGCGGCCACCTCATTGGCGGAAAGCTTGCGCGGAGTGCTCGCCATCGGCGCGGCCCCTTACTGCATCATGAAGGACGGAAAGAACACGTCCTCCACGCCGCCGAACCCTTCCATCTGGACCAGCCGCTTGTTGACCGCATCCTTCAACGCATCCGCCAGCCGCGCCCGCCCGGTGGTTCCCGCAAGGTCCTCTTCCGAGAAAGTCGCGATCACTGCCAGCATGTCCGATTGCAGGGCCAGCTTGTGGGTCTCCACATTCTTGATGACCGACTCGTCATATTGCGTCGAAACCCCCACCTGCACCTGCAGGAAAGTGCGCGATTCCCGCAGGTTGGAGGTCAGCGGATCGGGGAAGGTGAAATAGGACGTCACGAAGAATTTCTCCTCCGGCACTTCCTTCGCCACCTTTTCGGGCCCGCCCTCGGTCGCGGTTGCAGCCTCCGGATCGATCAGTTGCAGCATGTCCTGCGTGGGCGAGAAGGGGTTGGCGAAATACACATAGCCCGCCCCGAAACCGGCCCCGGCCATCACGGCAGCCAGCACCAGCTTGCCCAGAAAACCGATGATCTTCTTCCCCTTGCCGGGCTTTGCCACCGGATCGACGACTTCAACGCTCATGGGTCATTCCCCTCAGGCAACCAGGTTCACCAGCCCGGGCGCGGCGCGGCCCGACACCGCCATGGTGCCGACCTTCGCCTCCGCGGGCCGCTCATACATCATGCCGCCACCCTCGCCGCCGCCACGGGCCTGACGCTCGCCCTGCGGGTCACGGCTGGCGGTCTCCTGCCCGCCCAGCGACAGGCCGGCGCGCGACAGGGATTCCGACAGGCGGTGTTCGTTCTGCTGGATCAGGCGCGCGGCTTCCGTCGTTTCCGTCACGAAACGCACCATCGTCTGCCCGTCCACCATGTCGAGACGGATCTTCAACCGCCCCAGATGTTCCGGCGTCAGGTCCAGTTCGATCTGCCCATCCCCGGACAGTTCTGCCTCGATCCGCTCGGCAATCGCCCCTTCCCAGCCCGGACGCATCATCGCGATCGGCGCGGGATTGCCCGGCATGTTGGCCATGCCCACGGGCTGCTGCGCCATGGCCTGCCCCGACTGCGGCACCGCCTGCGCCGCACCCGCAGACGTCGCCGCCGTGACGGCTGCCGCCACCTCGGCCTTCGCCTCGGCGGCCAACGTGGCAGCCTTCGCCGCCGCTGGCCGTTCCGCCGCCACCAAGGCCTGCTGGATCGCCGTCATCTCACGTTTGGCGCCGGGATCGGCGCCTTCGCCCTCGCCCTCGGCAAAGTCAGGGCGGTTCCCCTCGATCGCCTGGGCCGAGCTTTCCATGCCATTCGCCGCCGCTTGCTGCGCCGTCTCGGCCCCGCCACCCGGCAGGGTCGCCATGCGCACCTGCTGCGCGGCCATGGGCTGCACCACGCCGCCCGCCACCGCCGCCGTCACCGCCGAGCCCAGCGCCACCTCAGCCTCACCCTCCGCCAGCGGCACCTCTGTCGCGACAGGGGCCACCCCGGCCAGCGCGGCAACAGGATCGGTCAGAACCTCCTGCACCAAGGCCTCCGCCTCGGCCGTGGCATCCGTCTCGGCCTCAGCCTCCTCGCCCGCGGCCAACCCTTCCCCGGTCCCCTCAATCGCCGTCTCGGCACCCGCAGGCGCAGGCTTGACCACCAACCCCGCCAGCAGCGCCTGTACAGCCGCGCCCGGCACCTCGACCTGCGCCGGATCGGGCGTTGCCACAGCCTCGCCCTCGCCCGTCACGACGGTCTCACCCGTCACGACCGCAGGCAGTAGAACCGCCGCCGCCGCCAGATCGTCCAGCATCGCCGTCCCCGGATCGCCTTCCGCCACTGCTGCAACCGCAGCCCCCGCTTCAGCCTCGCCCGGCGCAGCAGCCGCAGCCTCCGCCGATGGCGCACCCATCATGTCGGCCAAGGCTGCCGCGAAATCACCCTTGCCCTGCGCCTTGCCTGCGGCCTTGCCAGCCTCGGCACTGCCAGCCTTCGCAACAGCATCGGTCGCCACGGCACGCGGGGCTTGGATCATGTCAGGCAGGGTCATGTGTCATGTCCTCGATTGCATGTCTGGCCCGCCAAGGGACCGAGTCACCGCTCACACTGCAAATCCGGTGCCAACTCAGCGCCGCCTCGGCGGCATCGCCGCATCGCGCAGCGCAAGTTTCTCTTCCGCCTCGCTGCGCCGCGCGCCCTTGGCCTTGTCCACCAGCGTCTGGTGGCGATGCTCCTGCCGCGCCAGCTTGGCCTGCTCTTCCGCCATCCGTGCGGCCAGCGCCTCCTGACGCAGCCGGTGCCGCTCCGCCTCGGTCACGATCTGCGCGGCCATCGCCCGCTCGGCCATGATCTCGGACGCCAGCCGCACCCCCGGTGTCCCACCGTTCCGCGCCAGCGCCTCACGCAGGCGTTCCACGATCCGCTCGGCCTCGTCCTTCTGGCGCACCACCTCGCGCATGTCCGCCAAGGTGCCCGCGATCCGCGCCTTCTCCTGCAGCGCCATCAGCTTCAGCACCCGCGATTTCCCGCCACCCGTCATGCGCCACCCCCGGCCAGCGCGATCAGCGCCTCGCGGCTGGCGGCAAAGTCCGAAGGCTCATGCGCCCCCTGCCGGATCAGCGCCGTCACCTGCGGCCAAAGCCGTATCGCCTCGTCCAGATCGGGGTCCTGCCCCGGCACATAGCCGCCCATCAGCATCAGGTCGCGATTGTCCATGTAAAGCGTGATCATCCGGCGCAATTTCTGCGCCGCCGCGCGGTGCTGGGCATCGGTGATGTCGCCCATCACCCGGCTGGCCGATTGCGGCAGGTCCACCGCCGGATAGACACCCATCTGCGTCTGACGGCGGCTCAGCACGAAATGCCCGTCCAGAATGGCCCGCGCCGTATCCACCACCGGGTCGTTCGTGGTGTCGTCGCCATCCGCCAGCACCGTATAGATCGCCGTGATCGCCCCCTCTCCCGGCAGCCCCGGCCCCGTCCGCTCGATCAGACCGGGGATCAGCGACACGACGGACGGAGGATAACCCTTCGCCGTGGGTTGCTCCCCCAGCGCCAGCCCGATCTCGCGCTGGGCATGGGCCACCCGCGTCAGGCTGTCCATGATCAGCAGCACCTGCTTGCCCTTGGCGCGGAAATGTTCGGCAATCGCCGTCGCCCGCCGCGCCGCGCGCAGGCGCAGGAGGGGGGAGCGGTCCGCAGGCACGGCCACCATGCAGATGCGCTTGGCCGCCTCTCCCTGCATCACGCTGCGGGCAAAGGCACCCACCTCCCGCGCCCTTTCGCCGATCAGGCCCACGACGATGACATCCGCCTCGGTATAGCGCGCCATCATCTCCATCAGCACCGATTTCCCGACGCCCGACCCGGCGATGATCCCCACACGCTGCCCGCGCCCCACCGTCAGGGCGGCATTGATGATCCGCACACCCACATCCAAAGGCCTGTCCACCGGCGTCCGCGCCAGCGGGTTCATCAACCGCCCCGCCAGCGGCCACACATCCTCGCAGCGGGGGCTGGGCAGCCCGTCCAGCGGGTGCCCCTCGGCATCCACCACCCGGCCCAGAAGCGCCTCGCCCACCTCGGCCTCCTGCCCGCCATCGATGACCCGAACCCGCGCCCCCGCGATGATCCCCGCCCCCGGCTGGTTCAGGAACATCATGACATGCCCGCGCGCAAAGCCGATCACCTCGCCCTGCACCGGATCACCCGTCTCCGTCGCGATCTCGCACAGCGTGCCGGGGCTGGCCGGAAATCCCGTCGCCTCAAGTATCAGCCCGTCATAGCGCAAGACGCGCCCCTCGATCACCGGCACCGGGGCCAGCCGACGCGGCGACAGCACATCTCCCACGCGCTCCATCAGGCTCATGCCGAAGGCTCCATCAGATCGGCCATGCGGATGCCATCGGCCCGCACATCCACATCCCCCCGCGCCAGCCGCGCATCGCCCGAAAGGACGGCACCGGCCAGCACGTCGAACCCCGCCAGATGCGGCGTGATCGCGGCAAGATCATCGGGATGCAGCCGGATCTGCACCGCCCGCACCCCCTGCGCCACGCGGTCGGCCATTGCCTCCACTCGCGCCGCAAAGGCCGTGGGCAGCGCGTCGATCATCTGCCCCGCCCGCTCCGCCGCCAGCCGACGCACCGCCTCGGCAATCACCGAAGACAACCGCTCCGAAAGGTCATCACCGCCCGAAAGCGCCGCCACCGCCGCGACAAAGGCCTCGCGCGCCGGGGCAAAGGCGGCCTCGGCCTCGGCCTGCCCCTCTGCCCGTCCCGCCGCGCGGCCCTCGTCATAGCCATCCGCCCGCCCCGCCGCGTAACCATCGCTCCGCGCCTCGGCCAGCTTCACCGCCGGGTCCTCGATCACCGGGGCAGGGGCCACCTCCATCGGATCGGGGGCAAGGACTTCCACGCCCGCCATCCCCTCGGGCAGCGCCTCCTCGTCCAGTATCAACGAGGCTTCCGGATCGATCCGGCGCACATTCTCAAGGCTGGCTCGGCGGAACACGCCATCCTGCGGGGCCAGCGGTGCCTTGCCCGCAAATCCCTTCTGCGCCGAGGCACGGATCATCGCCATCACCTCGGCATGTCCCATGCGGGGGTTTTCCTGCTCCATCACGGCTTACACCATCTGCTCGCCGCCGCGGCCCGCCAGCACGATCGTGCCCTCGTCCGACAGCTTCCGCGCCGTGGCGACGATCGTCTTCTGCGCCTCCTGCACATCCGTCAGACGCACGGGGCCCAGCGCTTCCATCTCATCCTTCAGGTTCGCCGCCGCACGGGTGGACATGCAGCCAAGCAGCTTGTCGCGCAGCCCCTCGCTCGCCCCTTTCAGCGCAAGCACCAACTGCTCGTTGTCCACGCTGCGCAGCAGGGTCTGCAACGACCGCTCGTCGGATTGTTCGAGGTTCTCGAAGACGAACATGTTGTCCATGATGGATTGCATCAGTTCCTTGTCCTCCTTCCGCACCTCGCGCATGATCCGCTGCTCGGTCTGGGTGCGGGTGAAGTTCATGATCCGCGCCGCCGCCTTCACCCCGCCGATCTGGCTCGCGCGGCTGGTGGAGGATGCCTTGAACTTCCGCTGCATCACCTGCTCCAGATCGCGCAGCGCCTCCGGCTGGATCGAGGTCAGGTCCGCGATGCGGTGGATGATGTCGGGCTGGATTTCCTCTGGCAGCAGGGTCAGGACATCGGCGGCAAGGCTGTAATCCAGACAGGCCACGACCAGCGCGATGATCTGCGGATGCTCGTCGATGATCAGCTCCGCGATGGACCGCGCATCCATCCAGTCCAGAATCTCGATGGGCCGCTCTGCCGATGACGGGTTGATCCGGCTGATGATCGACTGCGCCTTGTCCTCGCCCAAGGCCTCGGTCATCATCGACCGGATATAGACCGGCGCGCCATGGTTCAGCCCCGTCTCGTTGTTCAACTCGATCAGGAAATGCTCCACGACATGTTCCAGAGTCAGCTGGTCCACGTCGCCCACCGAATACATCGCCGCGCCCAGATGCTGCACCTCTGCGGGCGTCAGGTTCTTCAGGACGGCCGCCGCCGCCCGCTCTCCGAACAGCATCATCAGCACCGCCGCGCGCTGCATGGAATCCAGCTTTTCCAGCGGCTGCATGGACGGCGCGGCAGGTGCGGCGGCGGGGCGGGGGGCGGGCATGACTTCCTCCTCTGTCTCGGTTCGGCGGTTCGATCAGGCGCGCGGAGCGCGGTCGATATCGTCTTTCATCATCCGTTGCAGGACGCTGGCGATGCGGCCCGGATCTTCGGCCACGATCTGGCGCAGCACGGCGAACTTCTCCTCGCGGCTGACATTCGCGCCCAGCGCGGCATTGGTCAGCTTGGCGCGCCGCGCCTCCAGCCGGGCCTGCACATCGTCCAGACTGTCGCCCGCCGTCACCTCGACGCCGCGCACCCCGCCGACCTGCACGCCACCCGGCGCCGCACCCGCCTCGCCACCCACGCTGACGCGGGTCAGAAGCGGGCGGATGATGCCCAGCGCGATGATGGCGATTAGCGCGATCAGGCCCAATTGCCGCGATGCCTCGCCCACCCAGGACCAGTCCGTCGGCGTCTCTGCCATGACCACATCCATGAAGGGCTGCGCCGTGATGGTGATGGTGTCACCCCGCTCGGCATCGAACCCGATGGCCCCCTGCACCAGCTTTTCCAGATCGGCCCGCAATTCCTCAGGCAGCAGGGGCGGAGGCTCAGCGCCCTCTTCCACCGGCGCGGCGGAGGGCATTGCCCGCATCAGAATGGCCGCGCTGATCTTCTTGATCTGCCCCGTGGCGGGCTGGGTGGTCTCCACCGTCCGGCTCACCTCGTAATTCTTCGTAGATCCGCTTTGACGGTTGGTGATCTGCCCGGCCAGAGGTTGCGCCCCCGTGGCCTCTCCCGCAGGCACCAGATCGGCCTGGTTCGGCGGCGCATTGGCCACCGCGCCCGGAATCCCGCGCGCCTGCGGTTCGCTGCTTTCCACCAGTTCCGACTGTTCCGACCGCAGCGCCGTTCCCGTCGGATCGACCCGCTCCTCGGTAATTTGGCTCTGGGTGAAATCCATGTCCACCGTCACCTGCACCGACAGGTTCCCCGGCCCCGCGATCGGCGTCAGCATCGCCTCGATCCGCTCGCGATACAGGCTCTCCACTTCCAGCCGGTGCTGCAACTGTCGGTCCGACACCACCGCCGCCGGATCATCCGACCCGCGCGAAAGCAGCCGCCCCATCTGGTCCACCACCGTCACATCGCCCCGCGCCATGCCGGGGATCGAGGTTGCGACAAGGTTCACGATGGCCTCCACCTGCGACGGCTCCAGCACCCGCCCCTGCGCCAGTTGCAGAAAGACCGAGGCCCGCGGCGGTTGCGTATCGCGCAGGAAGGCCGACTTCTCCGGAAGCGCCAGATGCACCCGCGCCTGCGACACAGCAGCAATCTCGTTGATCGACCGCGCCAGTTCCAATTCCTGTGCCTGCCGCAGCCGCGCCCCTTCCACCGAACGGCTCGCCCCCATGGGCAGGTCTGTCAGCACCGCATTCGCATCCGGCATCGATGTCGGCAACCCTTCGGACGCCAGTTGCATCCGTGCGCGATAGTAATCCGCCGTAGGCACCTCCACCTCGCCCGTCAGGGTGTCCACCCGCGCATCGATCCCCGCCGCGCCCAGCGACTCGATCACCCGCGCCTTGTCCGCCTCCGCCAGCCCCGGAAAGAGCACCATCCGCGCCGGTTCCCGCAGCAAGAGCCACCCACCAAGCGCCAGCCCCGCCACGCCAAGGATCAGGATCGCAGGCATCGCACGGCGCAGCGCAGGCTGGTTGCCCATCCGCAGCACATTGCTGACCGCGCCCTTGACCTGCGCCACCATGGGGTTCCCGCCAGAACTCGGAGCCGGAGTCATTGCCATCTTGCGTCAGTCCTTCGCCCGGTCTCAGACCGGCATGTTCATGATGTCGCGATAGGCGCTCAGCGCCCTGTTCCGCACGTTCAAGGCGAACTGGAACCCCAGCGACGAGATCTGCTGATCCACCATCACCGAGGCGAGGTCCGTCTCCAGCCCCATTTCAAAGGCCTTCGCGCTGTCCGATGCCTTGGCCTGCGCGGCGGCAAGATCGTCCACCGCCCCGGCGATGCGCGCGCCGAAACCGCTGCTGGATTGGGTCCCCTGCGGGCCCTGCGCCGCAAAGGGCGAGGCCGCGCCCGCCTGCTGCGGGCCGTCCGGGCGGATCACCCCCGCGGCAAAGGGCGTGAACCCGTTCACTGGTCCGACGGACATCTCTCAAACCCCCGATGCGCCGATCAGACCGCCCGCGCCATCAGCCGCGTCACGGTCGGCGTGGCGGTGTTGATCAGAAGGTCGGCCGGGGTGATCTTGCCGCCCTCCTGCATCACCAGCGCGCGCTGGATCACGTTCTCCAGCTCGCGCACATTGCCCGGCCAGTCATGCGCCACCAGCGACGAAATGGCTTCCGACGTCAGCATCGGCAGGGTCTGCCCCGCAGGCGTATGCCGCCGCACCATCGCCACCGCCAGCGCCGGAATGTCATCCGGCCGCTCGCACAGCGCGCGGGTGGTCAGCGGGAAGACGTTCAGGCGATAGAACAGATCCTCGCGGAACCGGCGTGCCCGCACCTCTTCCGGCATGTCGCGGTTCGACGTGGCGATCACGCGGATATCCACCGGCACCTCGTTCTGCGCCCCGATGGGGGTCAGCGCCCGCTCCTGCAGCACACGCAACAGCTTCGACTGCAGGCCCATCGGCATTTCCGAAATCTCGTCCAGCATCAGAGTGCCGCCTTCCGCCGCGCGGATGATGCCCTTGTTGGCATTCGACGCGCCGGTGAAGGCACCCTTCTCATGGCCGAACAGTATGGCTTCCAGCATGTTTTCCGGGATCGCCGCGCAGTTGATGGCGACGAAGGGCGCATTCGCCCGGCGGCTGGCGGCATGCACCTGACGCGCCAGCACTTCCTTGCCCGAACCCGTCGGCCCGTTGATGAACACCGTCACATCCGTCCGCGCCACCCGCGTCGCAAGGTCGATCAACTGCCCCGTCTCGGCATCGGCGGCCACCATTGCCTGCACCTGCCCGCCGATCATGTCGGCCACCATCATCAGACCCGCATCGCGCAGCGCAACCTGACCCGTCACCGGCAGCGCCACCCGCAGCAGCCGCCCGCCCAGTTCCTCGGTCACCCCAAAGGCCGCCGCGCCCTCGGTCACCACCACGATCGACTTCGCCCCGGCAGCACGCGCCAGTTCGGCCAGCCCGCGCCCGCCGCCCAGCTTCGCCTCCGCCACGGCCGAGGCCACCACGACCTGCGTCCCGGCGGCAGGCTTTGCCCCCCGCTCCGTCGAAACCCGGCGACGGCCCAGCAGTTGCGACAGGGCGGATGCGGCGTCGAAGGCGTCGTCAAGGATATGGATCAGGGGCATGGTCTTCTCCGGGTGTTGGAAACGGCACTCGGAGGGACAAGAGGCAGGAAGCGTGCCACGCACCCGACCGGCCCCCAAAAAAATTTCAACACCCCGCTAAAATGGCCCCGCGCGCCGCCGTTTCACAGGCTTGCCACAGGTTCGCCACAAGGAATCCGACAGCGCCCACCGCCCCTCCGGGACCTGCCCGGAATCCCGACACGACTTTCGCACCACCCCGACCCATACCTTCGTCACAGGCCCATACATACCGCCCAGACGCCTGCAGGAACCCCGTCGGAACACCCTGCAAAACAAGGGCTCGGGACAGCGCAAATTGACCTTGGGCAGGTCCACCCATCCGAAAGTCGGTATCACATTCCTCCCCGCCCCGCCGTTCCAATAGCGGCAAGTCCGACCAATCCGGGGCAGAGTCCATGCTATCAAAAACATATCATCTCAAGTTTCCCAGCCTCGACGCCGCTCAGATCGCCGCTCCATTCGTCATCGAGGCACTCGGGAATGCCATTCCCAGTTGCAACCTGACCGGTCTGAACGTTCTCATCTCCAAGGAAGGCGACGTCTCGATCAACGTCTTCTTCCCTTCGGTGGCCGAGTTGAAGAACTTCGAGAAAAACCACGGCGGCTTCCTCGACACGATGAAGAAAACCTTCCTGTTCAAGTCCACGGGCTTCGACGGGGTCTGCATCTTCAATTTCGACCGCAGCGACGAAGCCGCCTGATCCGCAAGACAGCCCCCCGCGCCGCTGGCCCGACTTTTGCAAAAAACGGGCAGACACGGCGCAAGGACAGCGGATGTGAAAGAAGGACAGCCAGGATGATGCCCCGTCTTCGGGACAAATGCTCAGTCATGCCCGCAAGAACCCCCTCCCATACAGGAGGCCGGGCATGAGCAGCGCCGTCGAAACCACCCCCGCCGATGGCGGCCTGATGCGCGTCTCCTCCGAGAAGATCAGCCGCCTCATGGATCTTGTCGGCGAACTCTCGCTCTCCGTTTCGGAAACCGTGCAATCCTCCGATCTTGCCGGCCTGCAACTGACCAATTTCGACGCCGCCGTCCACCGCCTGAACATGATCGTCCGCGAAGTGCAGGACGCCGCGACGGAACTGCGCCTCGTTCCCGTCGATGACGTGTTCCGCCGTCTGCGCCGCATGGTGCGCGAACTGGAACGACAGACCGGCAAGCAGATCGAGATGGAAATCGAGGGCGGCGAAACCGCCATCGACAAACTGGTCGCCGACCGCCTCTACGACCCGCTTCTCCACGTCGTCCGCAACTCCGCCGACCACGGGCTGGAAGGCCCCGAAGAGCGCGTCGCCAACGGCAAACCCGCGCAGGGCCGCATCGTCCTCTCCGCCGCGCAGGTGGGGTCGGAGGTGCGCATCACTGTCGCCGATGATGGTCGCGGCCTGTCGCGCGATAAGATCCTGAAAAAGGCCCGTGAAAAGGGCTTCTTCGGCCCGGATGAGGAACCGGAACCCTCCGCGCTGTGGAAATGCATCTTCGAACCGGGCTTCTCCACCGCCGAGGTGGTGTCGAACCTCTCGGGGCGTGGCGTCGGCATGGACGTGCTGAACGCCACCATGCAGGCCCTGCGCGGCCGCATCGGCGTGGACAGCACGGCGGGGCAGGGCACCCGTGTGGCGCTGCATATACCCGTGTCGCTCGCCTTCCTCGACTGCATCATCCTGCGTCTTGGCCACCAGCTTTTCGCCGTGCCCATCGACGTCATCTCGGAAATCGCGAAACCGAAGCCCGAAGAACTCATCGGCATCTCTGCCGATACCGGTTCGGAAATGTTCCGCCTGCGCGGCGCCTTCATCCCGATCTGCCGTCTGGACGATTTCTACAACACCCCGATGCGCCCCGCCTCCGCCCCGCCGGAACCGGTGCTGGTCGTCTTCAACACCACCTCCGGCCCCATCGCCGTGCCCGTCGACGAAATTCTCGACCGCCAGCAGGTGGTGATGAAACCCCTCATCGGCCGCCTGGCTCAGGTCCGCGCCTCCTGGGGCTGCGCGCTGCTCGGCACGGGCGAGGTGGCGCTGGTCCTCGATTGTGAACGCCTCGCCTCGGGCGCGGCGGGCGGGGGCGTGCAATGACGCAGACCGACCGTCAGGGAACCGAAGTGATCCGCGGCTGGCTCGCCCAGCGCTGCGGCATCCATTTCCCTGAGCACAAGCTGGACCAACTCCGCCAGCGCCTCGCCAAGGTGCAGCGTGAATTCGGCGTGTCCGACCTGTCGGACATGGCGGGCCAGCTCGACCTTGCCGATGCCACCGCGCTCCAGCTTGCGGTGATGCATGCGGCCTCGACCAACCACACCTATTTCTTCCGCGAAACCGACGTCCTCGACCATTTCCGCACGCGCATCCTGCCCGAACTCGCAGGCCGCGACGAAATTCGCATCTGGTCCGCCGCCTGCGCCGCCGGGGACGAGGCCTATACCATCGCCATCCTGATCGCCGAAACGCTGGGCCCCGCCGCTCTGAAGCGGACCCAGATCCTTGGCACGGACATCTCCTCCCCGGTGATCGCCGAGGCCGAAGAGGGCAGCTATGCCCTCAACCGCCTCGACCGAGTCCCCGCCGAACTCGTCTCCCGCTGGTTCGAACCCGCCGGACCGGGGCGCAAGCGCGTGCGCCGCGAATTGCGCGACGTCTGCACCTTCCGGCAGATGAACCTCAAGACGATGCCCTATCCATTCAAGAAGTCGTTCCAGGCCGTCTTCTGCCGCAACGTCCTCTACTACTTCGAACGCGACGACCAGATCGCCACCCTTCGCGCCCTGCACGAGGTCACCGAACAGGGCGGCTGGCTTCTGACCAGCGTCACCGAAAACGTGCGCGAGGTCTGCGCGCCATGGCACCCGGTCGCCAATGGCGTCTTCCGCAAAGGGGGGGCCTGACGCATGTCCCGCCCCGTCCGCGTCCTGATCGTCGATGACAGCGCCATGGTCCGCAAGGTCCTCTCCATGGGCTTTGCCAACGATCCCGGCATCGAGGTGATGGCCGAGGCCAGCAGCGCCGAGGCCGCATGGGAAATCATGCGCCAAGACCGTCCCGACGTCATCACGCTGGATGTCGAGATGCCGCGCGTCGACGGCCTCACCTTCCTGCGCCACTTCCTGCCGCTCATGCCGATCCCGACGGTGATGATCTCCTCCCTCACCCGCGCCGGGGCCGAAATCACCGTGCAGGCGATGCAGGCGGGCGCCGTGGACGTGATCCCGAAACCCAGCCTCGGCCTCGCCTCCGGCCTTCCCGCCATCATGACCGACATCTGCGAACGCGTCCGCGCTGCGGCAGGGGCGCGCGTTGCACGTGGCGCGGCCCCCGCCCCGCGCGATGCGCAGCCCGCCCCGCACCCGGCGGCGATGCCCGCCCCGAACGGCCTGCGCCGCCCCGCGCCCCCCGCCGTCGATGCCCGCCCCGCCCCGGCCGAACCCGAAATGCCGCGCCCCGCCTTCGCCGCGCCGCGCAACGCGGCACCGGTCCTTGCCATCGGCTCCTCCACCGGCGGCGTGCAGGCGCTGTCCGCCATCCTGCCGGCCTTCCCCGCCGACTGCCCCGGCATCGCCATCGTGCAGCACATGCCCGAGGGCTTCACCGGCCCCTTCGCCAACCGCCTCAACGCCCTCTGCGGCATCTCCGTGCGCGAGGCGCAGGAAGGCGACATCCTCCGCCCCGGCGAGGCGCTCATCGCCCCCGGCGGCACCCGCCACATGACGATCCATCCCCACGGCCGCGGCACTTACCGCATCAGCCTGATCGACGGCGACCCGGTCTGCTTCTCGCGCCCCTCGGTCGATGTCCTCTTCGAATCCGTCGCCCGCGCCGCAGGCAACAGCGCCATCGCCGCCGTCCTCACGGGCATGGGCCGCGACGGCGCCCGTGGCCTTTTGACCATACGCAGCGTCGGCGGAACGACCGTCGCTCAAGATGAGGCGACTTCTGTCGTTTATGGAATGCCGATGGCAGCACGCGACATCGGCGCGGCCCAGTCCGTGCTGCCACTGACCGAAATCCCGGCCCGGATGCTTCAGGCCGTCACCACCCGTCAGGCCGCCCGCGCCTGATCCGGACCGCAAGATGAAAGAGAGTTGAGAGGAGAGCGACATGGCACAGGAAACCGCAGAAGCGAAGACCACGCGTCCCGACGGGCTTGCCCTGCGCGAGGCTGACAACATCGACGAGATGTATCTGACCTTCGCCCTCGGATCGGAAGAATACGGCGTCAACATCGTCGGCGTGACCGAGATCGTGGGGATGCAGCGCATCATGCCCGTTCCCGATGTGCCCAACTACATCAAGGGCGTCATCAACCTGCGCGGCAAGGTCATCCCGCTCATGGATGTCCGCCTCCGCTTCGGCATGCCCGAACGCGCCTATGACGAACGCACCGTCGTCATCGTCATGGACGTGGGCGAGGCCCCCATCGGCCTCATCGTCGACGGCGTCTCCGAGGTGCTGGAAATCCCGCCCTCGCAGGTGGACCGCCACACCCAGTTTGGCCGCTCCACCACCCGCTCGGTGATCGCGGGCATCGGCCGCATCGGCGAACGCGTCGCCGTGCTTCTCGATACCGCCGTCCTCGTCTCCGACAGCGACGTGGCCCTGCCCGCCGACATGGCCGCCTGACAGGAAGAAATCCCATGGCAGACCGCAGCCGCAACCGCTCACAGACCCCGCGCCCCGACCCGCTCGACCTGCTGGACGACGGCGCGACCCCGGCCATCCCGGCCCCCGAAGAAAGGACCGAACCCATGTCCGCCGCACCCGAAGCCGCAGCCCTCCCGCTCTGGCAGGATGCCCCCGGCCTCGCCGCGCTCGACCGCATCGCAACGCCGCTCCTCGTGGCGGATGCCGACATGGTGATCCGCCATGTCAACCCGGCCCTTGCCCAGATGTTCCGCCCCCATGAGGGCGAGATCCGCCGCGAACTCCCCGGCTTCTCCGCCGCCGCCCTGACGGGCAGCAAGGTCGACATCTTCCGCTCCGGCATGGCCGCCGGTCTTGCCTCCCGCGAGACGGGCTCGCTCTCGCTTGGCGGGCGTCACTATGCCTATGCCGCAACCCCGCTCTCCCCGGCGGGGGCCATCATCGAATGGCGTGACGAAACCCTCGACCACCGCGCCCGCGACGAGGCAGGCCGCTTCATCGCCGCCATTGGCCGCATGGCCGACGCCCACAAGAAGGGCGAGATCGACCACTTCGTCGATGCCGCAGGCTATTCCGCTGGCCATGCCGAGGTGCTGGATGCGGTCAATGACATGGTCCGCCGCCATATCGAGGTGAAGCGCAAGATCATCGACGTCATCACCGAATTCGCCGCAGGCAATTTCGACGCCCCGCTGGAAACCTTCCCCGGCAAGTCCGCCTTCATCAACGACGCGATGGAAGGCGTCCGCGCCAGCTTCCGCTCCGTTTTCCGCGATATCGAGGCCATGTCCGAGGCCCTCGTCGAAGGCAATCTCGACCTACGCCCCGACACGGCCAAGTATCGCGGGCAGTTCCAGCTCCTCATGGCGACGCTCGACCGCGTCCGCGCCAACTTCCGCGACGTGGCGGGCGAAATCGAACGCCTCTCCACCGCGATCGTGGCCGGTGAACTGGATACCTCCATCGACGCCGCCCGCCATTCCGGCGCCTATCGCCGCATCATCGAATCCTTCGAAGCCGCCTTCGAAAGCCTGAACGCCGCCTTCAACAGCATCGGCCATCAGGTGGGTCAGGTCAGCGCGACCGTCCGCCAGCTCAGCCAGTCGTCGCAATCGCTGGCCACCAACTCGCAGGTGCAATCCTCCTCGGTGGACGAGGTTTCCGCCACCGCCGAGGAAACCGACATCCAGGTCAAATCGAACGCCGCCGCCGCCGCTTCGGCCCGGCAACTCGTCACCGGTGCCACCGACATGGCCGCCGAGGGCAAGGCCAAGATCTCCGAGATGGTCGCCTCGATGGAAGGCATCCGCGCCTCCAGCCAGGACATCGCCAAGATCATCAAGGTCATCGACGAGATCGCCTTCCAGACCAACCTCCTCGCCCTGAACGCCGCCGTCGAGGCCGCGCGTGCAGGTCAGCATGGCCGCGGCTTCGCCGTCGTCGCGCAGGAAGTCCGCAACCTTGCCGGACGGTCCGCCCGCGCCGCGCGCGAGACGTCGGACCTCATCGAGGATGCCTCCACCCGCGTGCAGGCGGGCGTGCGCATCGCCGATGAAACCAGCCGCGCCTTCACCTCCATCGCCGACGACATCGAAAAGGTGAACGTCCTCGTCCGCGACATCGCCTCCGCCTCCGACGAGCAGTCGCGCGGCGTGGCACAGATCAACGCGGCCATCGGTGAGATCGCGAAATCCGCCCTCGCCACAAGCCAGCAGGCCGACGAACTCGCCGGTTCCGTGGCCGAGATGGAATCCGCCGCCGCCTCCATGCAGACCGAGATCAGCCGCTTCCGCCTGCGCGCCCGCGCGCAGCTTGCAGGCAGCGTCGCCGGTCTGGGCCCGATCCCGGCCGATCTCATGGCCGAGATTCAGGCCATGGTCGCCCAGCACTCCGCCACCCCCCATGCCGAACCGCGCCAGCGCGCGGCAGCCGGGGGAGGGGCCAATGCCGCCGTGATCAAGCTTTCCGCCAACCGCGACCAGCGCGGCTTCGGCAACTTCTGAAACGACCGGCCATGCCTCCCATGGCCCAATTTGAACCGGAGATGACCAGATGCCCTATAACGTGATGATCGTCGATGACGCCGCCATGATGCGGCTCTACATCGCCTCCTTCATCAAGACGCTTCCCGATTTCAAGGTGGTCGCACAGGCCGCCAACGGGCAAGAGGCGCTTGATAAACTCACCGCCGTGCCCGAGGTGGACCTGATCCTCCTCGACATCGAGATGCCGGTGATGGACGGGCTGGAATTCCTCCGCCACGCCAAGCTCAAGACGCGGGCGAAGATCTGCATGCTCTCCTCCGTGGCCGTCTCTGGCTCGGCGCATGCGGCTAAGGCGCGCGAACTGGGCGCGGATGGCGTGGTGGCCAAACCTTCCGGCACCGTTTCCCACGACCTCGAGGAAAAGACCGGCGACGAACTGGCGCGCACCATGCGCTCGCTCTGCGCGGCCTGATCCGGCGAACCCAACCTTCCCTCCCGACCGGGACGCGAACCCGCGCCCTGAACGGCTGTGCACGAGGCTGCCATGTCTGACGAAATGGACGAAATCTGGGCCCTTTACGCCGATGACGGCGCGCAGGCCCTCGACGCGATGGAAACCGCGCTCATGGCGCTGGGCGACGGCAGCGGTGCCGATGCCGGCTCCCATGTCGGTGCGCTCTTCCGTGCCGTCCATACCTTCAAGGGCAACTCGCGCGTGCTGGGCCTCTCGGTCGTCGAAAGCCGCGCGCATTACGCCGAAGACCTGATCGGTCTGGTCCGCGATCAGGGCGTGCCGTGGGATGCCGAGATCAAGGACATCCTCCTTCTCGCCTCCGACACCCTGCGCGCGATGCTGGAAGAAACCGCCGCCACCCATGCCGACGTCGCGCCCGACTCCTCCGAAGACCTGATGGTCCGGCTGAAGGACAAGATCGCCCGCGCCTCCGGCACCTCCCCGGAAGAGGCCTCCCCCGCCCCGGCGGAACCTGCCGCCGCAGCCCCCGCCGCCGCCCCGCTGGACATGTCGGCCTTCGCGCTCCTTTCCGATCTGGGCGACTCCGACAGCTCGCGCCAGGAGGATGACGATTACTGGTCCGACGAACCCGCCGCCGAAGCCGCGGCCGAGGTCGAACCCGCCGCCGAACCTGTGCAGGAGGCCCAACCCGAACCGGCCCCCGCACCGCAGCCCGAAACCGTCGCCGCCGAACCCGCCGCCCCGGTCAAGCGCCTTGCCGATGATCCAAGCTATCGCGAAATCTTCCGCAACATGGTCGTCGATGCGCTCCGCAAACTGACCGATGCCGCGGCCAGCTTCGACGGCGACGCCCCCGCCATCGCCCGCCGCGAGGTGGACAACCTTGCCCACGCGGCCAAGCAGATGGGTCTAGACGACTGGCACGCCCCGATGCAGGCCTATCTGGCCGATGCCGCACCCACGGTCGGCACGCTGAACGCCCTGCTCGCAACCCTGCACGACCTGAACGAGGCCACCTACGGGGTCGCGAAACCGGCGTCTGCCGCCCCGGCCGCAGAACCGCAACACGAACCGGCTCCCGAAGCCGCCGCCCCCGCCAAGCGCCTTGCCGACGATCCAAGCTATCGCGAAATCTTTCGCAACATGGTCGTCGATGCCCTGCGCAAACTGACCGATGCCGCGGCCAGCTTCGAAGGCGATACCCCCGCCCGCGCTCGGCGCGAGGTGGACAATCTCGCCCACGCGGCCAAGCAGATGGGCTTGGATGACTGGCACGCGCCGATGCAGGCCTATCTGGCCGATCCCGCACCCACGGTCGGCACGCTGAACGCCCTGCTCGCTACCCTTCACGACCTGAACGCCGCCACTTACGGCGTCGCGAAACCGGCCCCTGCCGCCACCCCGGCCCCCGCGCCGCAACCCGAACCCGCCGCGCCCGCCCCGGCCCCCGAGCCTGTCGCCGCAGCCCCAATCCCAGCGCCAGCCCTGGCCCCCGCGCCCAAGGCCGCCGCCAAGGCCAAGCCCGGCGAAAAGCGCCTTGCCGATGATCCGACCTATCGCGACATCTTCCGCGGCATGGCCACCGATGCCACCCGCAAGCTGTCGGACATCCTCGCCAACTGGAATGCCGAATCCCCCGCCAAGTCGCGGCGCGAGGTGGACGGCCTCCACCACGCCGCCACGCAGATGGGTCTGGACGACTGGGCCGAACCCCTTTCCGCCTATCTCGGCGAACTTGATCCCGGTTCCGAAACCCTCGCCGCCCTTCTCCTCGCGCTGGCCGATCTCTCCGAACGCACCTTCGGCACCCCCAAACCCACCGCCGAGGCTGCCACCGAAGACTCCGACTTCTTCGACAAGATCGCCAAGGCACTGGCCGACATCGCCGCCTCCGGCAACGGCTTCTTCTGCGGCGAAACCCCCGATCCGCAGGCAGTATCCGACAATGTCGGCACCATCCGCCGCGCCGCCAAGGCCGCGGGCTACATCCGCGTCGAAGAGGCCGCCGCCCGCATCCCCGCCGCCCAGACGGCGCAGGATTTTCACGCCGCCGAACTCCGCCTCTACGAAGAACTCGCCGGGGTCGAGGCCGTCATGCCCGATGCCGCCCGCGCCTCGGGCGTCAGCCCGCGCGAGATGCTGCAGAAGTGGTGCGCCGAACACGTCTTCTCCACCCTCAGCGAACTGGAGGCCACGCTCGAACGCCTCAAGGCCGGCGAGGATCTGGATTCCAACTACATCCGCCTCGACCGCTTGATGCGGCTGGTCCACCACGCCTGCGGTCACCACAAGATCGAAACGGCAGGCCAACTCGCCATGTCGCTGATCGACCTCTTCTCGCGGCTCCACACCCTTGGCCAGACGCCCGACGCGATCCTGTCCCACGTCGCGCGGGGCTTCATCGACACCATCGAAATCGTCTTCGACGCCATCACGCAGGGTCAGACCCCCGACACCGCCTCGCTGGATAAACTCTTCGAAGAGGCCTCCAACATCTGCTTCGTGCAGGACGGCGTGATGACGGCCTCCGCCATCGAACGCCGCCTTGGCCTGCCCAAGGAATTCCACCGCGTCCTCTCGCCCGAATCCGTCCGGGCGGCCTCCGAGGCCATCGAGGCGGGCCTGCGCTTCTTCATCGTCCGCGCCGACATCAACAACGATGAAAAGTTGGCCGAGGCCTTCATCACCTGGCTCTCGGGCGACACCGTCCACAACGTCACCAACGTGACCGTGTTCCAGGGCAACGACACGCTCTTCGACTTCCTCCTCGCCTCTGCGCTGGACGAGGCCGGTATGGGCGAGGCGCTCGCCGCCATCGACAGCAGCGCGCGCTATCTGAAACTCACGCGGATGCTGGTCCCCACGACCGATACCGAAGAGGCCGCCCCCGCCGACCCCGAGGCAGCGCTTGCCCAGATCCCGCAGGCAGGCATCAGCGCCGAGATGGTCGAACAGATCGGCGAAATCGCCGCCAGCCAGTCCATGATCAGCCACATGCTCACCGAACTGGCCGAAGATGACATCTTCGAAAGCGTCGACGCCATGATGCGCGCCGCCGGACAGGATTGGAAACGCGCCCGCCCCAGCATCCGCACGGCGCTCACCCGCTATGCCACGAAATTGCAGGAACTGGCGCAACTGGAAACCCAGCTTGTCGGCCAGATCACCCAGCTTCAGGAACAGACGGTCGAAATCCGCTCCCGCCGGATCGAAACGATCTTCCGCCCGCTCGAGGCTTTCGTGCAGACCTACTCCCGCCGCAACCGGCGCGAGGCCGTGACCTCCTTCGCGGGCGGCGAACTCACGCTCGACCTGACGATCCTCGAAAATCTCCGCCGCGTGCTGCGCAACCTTGCGGTGGCGCGGCTGGAAACCGGGGCAGGGGCCCCGCGCAGCCTGCACATCTCCTTCCACCGCGACGAGGAACGCGTGCTGGCCATCTATCAGGATGACGGCGGCACCGCCGAAAGCAGCGCCGCGCTGGACGAGGTTCACGCCGCAGTCACCCGCATGGGCGGCGAATTGCGGCAGGTCGCGCTGCCCGGCGCGGGCGTCCGCTTCCACATCTCTCTCCCCCTCGCCATGGTCGTGCTGGAAGGCATGGTCGTTGGCGTGCAGGGCGTCCGCTATGTCGTGCCCGTCGATGCCATCCGCATGATCCTGCAACCCGATGCCGACCGCCGCTTCCGCGTCTCGGCCGCCGACGGGCGCGAGATGCTCCGCATCGGCAATGACGAGATCGTGGCGATCCAGCCGCTCCCCGGCCCGCAGGGCGGGGTGCATGGCACCACCCAGTCGCGCAACGTCTTTGTCGTGCTGGGCGCGCAGGGCCGCTCCGTCGCCGTCCCCGTGGATGAGCTGGTGGGTCAGCAACTGGTCCTCCTGCGGCCGCTGAAAGGCGTGCTGTCGGGCATGCAGAACATGACCGGCATCGCCCTTCTGGCCGGTGGCGACGTGGGCATGGTGGTCTCCGCCAACCTGCTCTGCGCCGCCCAGGCACCCACCCACAGCGTGAATACATCCTTGCGGATGTAACCCCTCCAGACCTGGATGCCGCGCCCTGCGGCATCCGTATCGATGCCCCGAAAACCAATGAAACAAGGGAAAAAAGGCCTATTCTGATCTCAAGTTAATCGCGCGAGTCGCAAGGCAGACCAGACCGGAACGCCCCCCCCGACCCGCCCATTCATTCCGAAGGCCCGATATGCAAGCGCTCCGTGTTTCCCCGCCCGTCTATTCCGAACCCGCCCCCCGTGCCTTCATGCGCCAGCCCCTCACCGCCGCCATCCTCTCGGACCGTCCGTCGCGCCTCGTGGCGGCGCTCGCCAAGCGCGACGTCGGCTCGGTCGACGCGCTGACCGGCGACCTCTCGCTCCTGCTCTCCGACACGCCCGACATGCTGGTGATCGATCTCGATCCCGCCACCATGCCCGCCCGCCGCGTCGCCGTGGTGGTGGCCCAGCTGCGCTGGCTGCGCCGCGACATGGTCATCGTCGTTGCCCGCCGCACCGCGCCGCACCTCAAGAACCCGCGCATCGACGTCATCTTCGACAGCGAAGGCGATGACGAGGCGCTCGACAACCGCCTGACCGAGGCGACGCGCCTCCTCGCCCATTCCCGCCTGCGCCCGATCGAGGCCTCAATCCCCTCCGCCGCCGTCCTGCACCAGCGTCAGGTCGCGCGCCGCGTCTCGCTCTTCCGCTGAGGCAAAGTGCCGTATCACCAAAAGGGACGGATCGCCAACCCGGCGATCCGTCCCTTTTCGTTTCCGCTCCGCACGAGTCTCTCTCTCTCCAGGCTGTGGCCCTGTTTCCCGAACAACCCTGCAGGAATGGCCGCCCCTCTCCTAAAAGTTCTGCCGCACAGGTCGTTTTTCTTCTTGAAACAAGGCGATTGCCACACAGCAAAAGGATAGCCCGGATGACCTTCCTCGATGCCCGCGCCCAGTATCGCCGCACCGACACCGGCGAAGCTCTCAGCGTGGAAAGCCCGCATGGCATCATCCTCGTCACCCTGCGCGAACTGGAACGCTCCCTGCGCGCCCTCGCCGCCGCCGAACCGGAACGCACCTATCCCACCCAGCACATCAACCGCGCCTTCACCGCGATCTACATCCTCCAGTCCAGCCTCGATTTCGAAAAGGGCGGCGAGATCTCGGAAAACCTCTTCCGCGTCTACGAATACTGCCGCCTGCACGTGGCCGCCGCCTTCCGCCGCGAAGCCTCGCCGCAACTGGGGGATTGCGCAGATCACATCGGCAGCCTGCTCGCCGCATGGGAACAGATGGGTGGCGCCCGAAAGGTCAGCGCGGCATGACCGCCCCGCTCTCTCCTGCCGTCGATCCGGCCAGCCTCGAACTCGTCCTCATGGCGGACAAACTGCAAGAGGCGACCTCCCGCGCGGATGTGGTGCAGACCCTCGTCACCCTCGCCGCGCTCGACCGGATGGCCCGCAGCCTCGGCCCGCATCAGGCGGCCGCCGCGGAACATGCCCGCAGCATCGTGGCCGAGGCGATCACCGCCCTCGAAGCCACGTTGGAGCGTGACCGCACCGCCGACCGCATCGCCCGCCTCACGCGCGATGGCGGGGCCCGCGCCGCCTACGCCTCCGCCGCTGCCGCCCGCTAAGGGGACGCGCCATGGACGAGGTGGCAGATCCCATCGACGCGCCCCCGCCGCCCGATCAGGCGCTGCCGTTGCCGCAGCCACCTAAACGCAAACGGCGGCCAAGGGCCACCGCCCCATGCCGCCGCTGCCTCAACATCCGCTGGTTCCTCTTGGCCGCAGGCCCGCTTCTGATCTTCGGCCTCGTCTCGCCCGTTGCGGCGAACAGCCTCCTGTCCAACCTGCCCGACCTGCGCCAGCTCGTCCTGTGGTTCCCGCTCGTGATCGTGGGAACCTTCCTCTACCGCTATCTCACGTGGCGTCGGCAATCAGGCCGCTAAGGCGCCCGGTGCGTGGCCCCGACAAGGGTTTCAGCAGCCCCGTCAGCGGCAGGACATGCCGCCGCTTCGGCCGATCCGCCTGATCAAAGACGACGCATTCCACAGCCATTCCCTGCAGCATCGCCAGCGGCACGCCACCTTGCCGCGTCGTCGCTTCCGCCTGTTCCATCTCCGGGGCCATCACACACTCCTGCCTTGATCCGTCACGGTCATCCGTCACGGCATCTGTGCAAGTCGCGTGCCGCCCGCCCGCCCCCCCTAGCGATAGATCGCAAGCGCCGTCAGCAGCACCTCCTCCACCGGTTCAGGCCATTCCTCCGTGCCCACGGTCTGGTTGATCGCATCCCGCAGCCGGGGCGGCAATTCCCTGTGCAGCTCGGCACTGTCCTGCGTCCTGCCGAACACCTCCAGAACCTCCACCATCATCGCGGCCTCGATCTGCGCGATATTCCCGCCCACCAGCGTGTTCAGCGCCAGCAACTCCTCGCTCGACCCGCGCACCGCCACGCTCAGCGACGCTTCCATGCGCGGCTGGCCGCGCCCAAGGCTCGCATCCAGAAACTTGGAAAGCGGCACATACAGCCGCTCGCCCCGCGCGCGCAGCTCTGCCGCCGGGTCAACCACAGGTGCCTCCACCTCTGCCCATTCCGGGGCCGGAGGGGGCTGCAACAGCATCATCCCCAGCCCGCCGATCATAGCCCCGCCCACCAGCAGGAACCCCACCATCACGGGCAGGACGCCACCGCGATCCTCCGTCATCATGCCCTCCGACTGTCTGGCACCCTTTCTCCCAGTAACGACCGAACCCCCCGCCGCTAAAGCCATCCCCCATCCTGATGACGGTTTTTCTCGTCAAAGGTCTAAACTGCCCTGCCGTCCTGCCGTTCCTGCTTCGGTAAAGCACACCCATGAGGAAAGGCCGCGCAGATGAAAGAGAGGATGTCCCGGGCGCTGGTTCCCGTCATCTCTCGCCTGCCCAGCCTTGCCCGCCTGCGTGATGCCGTCTCGCATTACGGCGCCCATGGCGGCGCGCGCTTCGACGCCCGCCCCGCCCGCGCCCGCGATTACGATCTGGTCCGCCACGAAACCCATCTGCGCAACCGCGCGCAGGTCGAACGCTACCTGCCCGACATTCTCGGTCGCGCCTTGGCCCGCATCTGGATCGACCCCGGCTTCCGCGACCGCTTCTCAGCCGATCCGGTGGGCACGCTGGCCAGCTATGACGTCTACCTGCCCGACACGATCGAAATCGAATTCGTCACCGAAGGCACCTCCCGCCCGCAGGTCGTGGTCTATGAACGCCCCGTGCGCGGCCTCCCGCGCAAGCGGCTGCTCTATCTGCAACTCATCCTCACGGCCGCCCGATGACAGCCCGCCCCGCACCCCTTGCCCTCTGCCTCGCGCTCTCGGCGGCGTTTCCCGCCCATGCGACGGATGAACGCCTGACCCCGATCCTCGCCGCGCAGCAGACCACCGGCACGACCCTGTCCGAGGCCATGGCCGAACTCCGCGCAGGCCGCGCGCCCGAGGGTGCGACCATTCTCCTCTTCCTTGCCCGTCAGGGCGGGGCCGAGGCGCAATTCAACCTCGCCCTCCTCTATTCCCAAGGGCTGGGCGTTCCCCAGAACACGCGCGAGGCGCTCTACTGGGCATGGCGCGCGCGTCTGGGCGGCATCGCCCCCGCCAATGCCCTGATCCAGCGTCTGGGTCAGGCCGCCACACCCGAATTGCGCACCGAACTCGTGACCCGCATCACCGCCGACCTCGAACCCCGCATCGCGTCGGGCGACGGTCGCGCGATGCTGGAACAATCCATTCTTCTGGCCGAACTCCTGCCCAAGCCGGACCTTGCCGCCGCCTATGCCTGGCAGGCCCTCTCTGCCGCGCTGGGCACGCCCAACGCCGCCGCCGCCCGCGACGCCACGCTGGCCCAGATCCCGGCCAAGGATCAGCTTGCCGCACAGGATGCCGCCGTGGCCCGCCTGCGTGATCTCTGCAAGGGCGGGATGCAAGGCCACGCCCTCTGCGCCACACTCCCCTGACAGCCGCCCAAGGCAAAAGGGCCGAACGGTTTCCCGTCCGGCCCCTTCTGCTCGATTATGGAAAATCTCAATGCTTGCGGAACGTCGCGATCGTATAGGCCGTGTCGCGCGTCAGCCCCAATTCGCGCCCGATATCGTCCGGCTCCAGCCCGCTCTGCGCCATCTGGATCGCCTGCTCGATCATGCGCTCGCCCGCCAGCCATTCCACATCCGTCTTCAGGTGTTGGATATCCGCCTTCAGCCCCGCCAGCGCCACCGACAGCACATCCGCCTGACGCCGCGCCTGTTCTGCGATCATGCCCTCTACCCGCGCCGCAAGCGCAGCAGCCACCTCGACGCTGTCCTGCACCGGCTCCCATGCGGGCGCGTGGGCGGCCATGGGCACCATGCCCGCTTCCTCCACATCATATGCGGCGGGCGCAGGCTGCCTGCGCGACCGCCACAGCCCGAAGGCCACAAGGCTCACGCCAGACATCAGCATGGCGAAGAAGAAGGCGAAGGTGCCGATGGTCATGGCATATGCTCCGGGATCGTCAGAAGGTCTTGGGATGAAGGCGCGTCACGACACCAGTTCGAGATAGTTCTCGAACAGGCTCTCCGTGATCGCCTCCAGATCGATCGGGTATTTCCCCTCTGCGATGGCTTCCTTGATCTTCGCCACGATCTCAAGATCGACAGGAGGACCGGATTTCAGCTCGTCAGGAAGGGCTGCCGCCGTCGGACTAAGCGTGACGCTGTCGCCGGCTGTAGGAATGGCAGCCGGCGGAGCGCCGCTTACGGCGGAACCCTGCACCGGCAAGCCGGCATCCTCTCCCGGTCGCGAAATGCGTGGGCGTGCGGCGGATGTCGAGATTGGGTCTACCATGAGAGCCTCCGTTTAGCTGTCATTACGGATGTTTTTCAGCGCATGTTAGTCTGCGCTGTTACAGAATTTCTTCCGGTGACAATGGCCTTCACCTCGCGCTGGCTGGAAAGGTTAAGAACGCGGATAACATCGCCCATCCCGCCATCGTCCAGCGCCTCAGCCGGGGCCGAAACGGCAAGTCCGCCCGCCTTGGCCACCAGAACCACCGGATTGCCCTTCGAGATCAGCCAGACAGGCTCCAACTGCCGCAGCAGCAGGGGCTTGCCCTCGCCGATCGCGGCCTTCGTGCGCCGCCCGATCACATCCGCCGGATTGGTGAAAATGCCATCCGGCCCCCGTGGCCCCGCAGCGGCCAGCGTGATGTCCTCCGCCGTCAGCATCGCGCCGCGCGGCACGCTGCGCGCCAGCGTCACGACCATCGGCCCCGCCTCCTCGGGCACGGGCGCGGCGGCGGGCAGGGCAGGGGCCATGGCCCCCGTGCGCACCGCCCGGCTCCAGACCGGGGCATCGCAGATCACCTCCGCCGTGGCCCAGCTTCCCTGCCGGGGCCGCACCACAGGCGCCGCCTCGCAGGGCGGAAAGGCCCGCACCGGATCGGCGAAATCCGGCACTACCTCGCCCGCCTCGGCCATCGCCGTGCGGATCATCCGCCCCACTTCGGCCCCCGGCACACCAGCGCCGAATTCCGCGGCCCCCGCAGACATTGCGGCAGGCACCGCCAACATCAGGCCAAGCATCATCCCTCTCACAGTCCCGTCTCCACGAAACGTACCGGCCGCCCGGCGAATGCCTTGGCCCCCCGGCCCGGATCAAGCGGGCGCAGCACCGACTGCTTCGCCCCGATCTCCACCACTTCCAGCATCTCGGTCGAATGGTCGCCATCGGTGGTAAAGGCGATGCTGCCCTGCGTCAGGCCCTGATTGCGCCCCACCGGCGCGATGATCTTTCCGCCCGACACCGTCAGATCGGTGACCACCGGCTTGCAGGTCTCGATGTCCAGCAGGTGGTCCATCTCCGCCTCGATATTCTCCGTCAACTGCCCGGCAAGCTGCCGCCGATCCGGCTCCAGCCCTGCGATCATCCGCCCCAGCGGAGTATATCCCGGCAGTTTCACGCTGCGCCGGAAGGCCTGCCGCGACTCCGTCCCGTCCGAGGCGATCAGCACCATCTCCACATCCATGGTCAGGTCGGGCCGCGCCCCCGCGCCGCCAACATCGACCACCACCACGGGGATGAAACCCACATCGCCCTCGTCCATCCGCACCGAACCGCGCGTCAGCACCTCGTAATCCAGCGTCTCGCGCGCCTTGGACATGCGCGGGAAAGGCCGATCCGTCACCCGCACCAGTTTCGTCGCCGGATGCCGCTCCAGCCGCCGCACCAGCATCTTCGTCACCTCCACCGCCAGTGGCTCGGTCCATGCCGGCGCATCGGGCTTCACCCGGATCACAGGCGCATAGACATTCACCCGCAGGTTCCGCCGCCGTGTGCATTCCGCCGAAACGCCCTGACCCACCACCGCCTCGATCACCGCCGTCCAGGTGCCGCCGTTCTGCGATATCTCGATGATCTGGTGCTGCATCACCCGACCCACGGGCCGCACGATCAACAGGTCGGCGGTGATCACGCTCTTGTCCATCACCGTATGGCCCGTGACCGAGGCCCCGCCCGACAGCGCCGCCTGCAGCAGCGCATCCGCCACCGCCCGCCGCTTCGCGCTTGCCGCGTCATCCGCGCCGGACTGTATGGCAAATCCCGTGGCCCGCACGACCACGCCCTCCGCCGCCCAGAGCGGCAGCGCCACCAGCATCGCACACAGGGTCAGCAGCGCGCGCATGTCACACGCGCCCCTTCATGGCGCGCACGATATAGGCCACCGTCTCGCGGTCCAGCACCATCTCCACCTCATAGCTGTCGCTGCCCTTGGGCGTCACGCGCAGCGTCCGAGCCCCCCGCAGCGTGCCCTGCACGATGGCCGACAGGCTGTCATCGCGCACCACGGCATGGGCGATGGTCGTCTGCGCATTGATCTTGATGCCATGCACCTGTTCCGTCAGGTCGCGCAGCGCATCCATCCGCGCCGCGCGTATGGCCATCAGGCGCTTCTCGTTCGTCGTCTTGCCGGGCTGCCCCGCGATCTGCGCGAACCCCATCCCCTTCAGGGGCCGAACCCCGTCGGACGAGGCCGTCGCAGGCACCGGCGCGCCCATCCGGTCGGCGGCATCCAGATTGTCCTTCACCTCCGCCAGCTGCCGCGTCTCGGCACTCGCATTCATCGGCACCGCCTGCGTGGCGGTCTGCGGCGTGGACACGCAGGCAGAAAGGAACGGCAGGGCGATCATCGCGCCCAGCAGGGCAGGGCGTCGCGGGCAGGACATAGGGGCAACAGCGCGCATCGGGCGATCCTTGAAAACAGGGTCTTTCGTTGCGCCCTCACCTGCAATCCGCGTGCCAGCCGCCGCCCCGATCTTTTCCCCTCTGCCCCCGGTTTCCCGCCTGCTCTGGCACGGGCTTTGCAGTGTCATCCCCGAATGCAGAACCGACAGCCCGGATGACGGAAGAATGACGCCAGCCGCCACCTCCCAAAAAGGACCCAAGGCATGAGTGCCGCGCCCACCCGCGCCGCGGCCGGGGCCTCGCTCGCCGCAGGTCTCGCCTTGCCGCTGGGCATCCTCGCGATCATCGCGATGATGGTGCTGCCGCTGCCCGTCATCCTGCTCGACATCTTCTTCGTCGGCAACATCCTCCTGTCCCTCGTCATCCTGATGGTGGCGCTCTACGCTTTTCGTCCGCTGGATTTCTCCAGCTTTCCCAGCCTCTTGCTGATCGCCACCGTGTTCCGCCTCGCGCTGAACGTGGCCTCAACCCGCATCGTGCTGTCCGAGGGCCATACCGGCCACGACGCCGCCGGCAAGGTGATCCAAGCCTTCGGTGAATTCGTCATCGCGGGCAATATGATCGTGGGTTTCCTCGTCTTCACGATCCTCGTCATCATCAACCTCGTCGTGATTACAAAGGGTGCCTCGCGCGTCTCCGAAGTCTCGGCCCGCTTCACCCTCGACGCCATGCCGGGCAAGCAGATGGCCATCGACGCCGACCTGAACGCCGGTCTTCTGACACCCGACGAGGCCCGCGCCCGCCGCGCCGAAGTGGCGGCCGAGGCGGATTTCTACGGCTCCATGGACGGTGCCGGAAAATTCGTGAAGGGCGATGCCATGGCGGGCATCCTCATTCTCGCCATCAACATCATCGGCGGCATCCTGATCGGCACCATGCAGCACGACATGTCGCTGTCGGACGCATCGCACACCTACCTCCTGCTCTCCATCGGCGACGGCCTTGTCGCGCAGATCCCCGCGCTGCTCCTCTCCATCGCCACCGCCATCATCGTCACCCGCGTCTCCTCCTCGCATGACATGTCCGGCCTCATCGCCAAGCAGATCCACCTGCGTCAGGCATGGCTGCCGGTGGCGGGCGTGCTGGCCATCGTGGGCCTCGTGCCGGGCATGCCGAACGCGATGTTCCTCTTCTTCGCCGCCGTCGCCGCCGTCCTCGCCTGGTTCGGCAAGGTCGACCGCACCCCCGAAGAGGCCGAACCCGAATCCGCCGCCGGAAAACCCGCCGCCGCCGGGGCCGAGGCCGCCCGTCCGGGCACCGAGGCGATCACCCCCGACGATGTCACCGACCATGCCCCCGTCTCGCTCCAGATCGGCTATGCGCTGATCCCGCTCGCGGGCGAAGGCGGCGGCGCGCTGGTGCAGCGCATCACCGCGATCCGGCGTGAGGTGTCGAAGGCCATGGGCTTCGTCGTCCCCGGCGTCCGCATCCGCGACGACCTGACGCTCACCCCCAACCAGTACCGCATCCGCATCGGTCAGGTCATCCGGGGCGAAGATGTGGTCTATCCCGACCGCAAGCTCGCCATCCCCGGCGTGAACTCCTCGCGCAAGCTCAAGGGGATCGAGGTCAAGGACCCCTCCTTCGGTCTGGATGCCGTCTGGATCCTCCCGCACCAGCTCCCCGAGGCCGAGGCCGACGATCACGTTGTGGTGGAACCCGAATCCGTCATCGCCACCCACCTGTCGCAACTGCTCTACAAACATGCCGCCGACCTCATCGGTCCCGACGATGTGCAGACGCTGCTCGACACGCTGGCCCGCGTTTCGCCCACGCTCGTCAACGCAGTGGTCCCGAAACTCGTGCCCCTGCACACCGTCACCGCCGTCCTGCGCGTTCTGCTCTCCGAACGCATCCCGATCGGCGACCTGCGCCGCATCCTCGAAGGCGTGGCCGAACTCGCCCCGCGCAACCTTTCCGCCGCCGACATGGCCGAAAGCCTGCGCCCCATCCTGATCCCGCTCCTCCTGCAGCAGATGGTGCCGATCAACACCCCCCTGCCGCTGGTCACGCTCGACCCGGAACTGGAACAACTCCTGATCCGCGCCCGCCGTCAGGGCGAAGAGGGGCTGATGCTCGACACGGGCCTCGCCGGCACGCTGGTAAAGTCGCTCTCCGACGCGCTGGAACAGGCCACGGGGCAAGGCAAGCAGGCGGTCGTCATCGTCGCGGGCCAGTTGCGTCGCAGCTTCGCGCAATTCCTGCGCCCGCACCTGCCCGACGCCATCGTCATGGGCATCAACGAACTCCCGGACAACCGCCGGGTCGAAGTGGTGGCCTCCATCGGCGGGCAGCAGCAACTGCCCCGCATGGCCACCCCGCAACCGAACACTCAACCTCAACCTCACATGATGGGAGCTGACAGATGACTGCCATCACCGTCCGCGCACCCAGCGGCCACAAGGCGATGGAGGAAATCCTCCAGCGTCTCGGTCCCGACGCGCTGATCCTTTCCACCCGCCACGTCGATGGCAAGATCGAGATCACGGCGCTTCCGCCCGACGGCTTTGTCGCGCCCGAGGTCGAGGAAGGCCCCTCCGAGGAGGAACTCTTCGCCGAGGCACTCCGCACGCGCGCGCCGCTCTTCGCGGCCCCGCCCGCGCGCCCCTTCGCCAAACCCGCGCCGCGCCCGCCATCGGCTGCCGCAGCCCCGCGCGAAGCGGCCTTCACGGCTCGCCCGATCGCGCCCGCCGCCGCCGCGCCCGTCGCCCCCAAACCCGCCGCGCCAAAGGTCCCGGCACCCAAACCCGCTGCCCCCGCCGCGCCCAAGGCCGCGCCATCCCTCCCCGCGGCGGCACGGTCCGAGGCACAGGATTTCGCCGAAGCCCTGCGGCAGGAAACCCGCCGCCCGGCGCCGTCGGTCGACCCGCTCGACCAGCTGGCCCGCCAACTCTTCCGCCCCGAGGCACTGGCCGACGAACCCGTCGCCCGCATCATCCTCGCCGGTCCCTCCGGCGCGGGAAAATCCATGCTCGCCGCCCGCCTTGCCGCGCGGCTGATGCTCGAAGAACCGGGCTTGCGCCCGCAGATCATCGCCCCCGTCCCCGCCGCCATGCTGGTCGAAGATCGCCTGCGCGGCTGGTGCCGCCTCATGGGCCTCATGCCCGACCGGCCCACGCTGGCCGCCGCCATGAACCTGCCCGATCCCGCGCCCAACGCGCCCCAGATCATCGACCTCTCCGACATCCCCGACGCCGCCCCGGAACTCGCCGCCCGGCTGATCGATGTCGACGACGCGGAACTCGTCCTCTGCCTGCCTGCAGGCCTCCACCCCGCCCGTGTCGCGCGGATCTGCCACGACTGGCAGGCCTATGCCCCCACCGTCACCCTCACCGGCCTCGATCACTGGTGGCCCGAACGGGACGAGTTGGAGGCCATCGCGCAGGCCGGCCTCAAACTCACCCGCATCGCCGGCGGCACGGGGCTTCTCGACGCTCTCTCCCGCCCCGGCGTCACCAATCTTCGCAACTGGGCAACCGGCTGGGCCCCCGCATGGCGCGAGGCTGCCGAATGACCCGTTCTCCCGAACTTTCCACGAAAGGGCGCGAATGATGCTCGCCAAACGCTATGCCGAACAGGACGGCCCCTCGCCAGAGAAACTGGTCCGCAGCCACATGGACCTCGTCCGCAAGATCGCCTGGCACCTCCACGGCCGCGTCGGCCGCATGGTGGAAATCGAGGACATGCTGCAAGTGGGCTACATGGGCCTCGTCGATGCCGCCCAGCGCTACACCCCGCGTCAGGGCGCAAGTTTCGCCGCCTATGCCGCCATCCGCATTCGCGGCTCCATCATCGACTATCTCCGCGCCTCCTCTTCCCTCTGCCGCGCCACCATCGTGATGCAGCAGAAGATGCGCGCCTCCGTCCTGAAACTCGAACAGCAACTCCTCCGTGCCCCCGAAAAGCAGGAAATCGCCGCCGACATGGGCATCACCGTGGGTGAGCTTGAGGATTGGCAGGCCCAGTTCGGCGCCTCCCAGATCAAGTCGCTGGACGAGGTCTATTCCGATCACTCCATGCTCTTCTCCGACAGCGGCCGCTCCGTCGAAGACAAGATGCAACAGGACCAGATGCGCAAGATGCTCCGCCGCGCGCTGGGCGAATTGCCCGAACGCGAGGCGCTGGTCCTGCAACTCTACTTCGTCGAGGAACTGAACGTCTACGAGATCGCCGAAATCCTCGGCGTCACCACGGGCCGCGTCAGCCAGATCAAGAAGGCCGCAGTCGGCCGCCTGCGCGACTGCATCACCGCCATGGAAAACGGGTGATCCCGCAAGGGACCACCCGTTCCAACCCCACGACCGTCAGGCAGATCACCCGAAGATCGGCGTGACCTCCGACCCGGCGGCGATCCGCTTCGACCATTCATGCACATCCGACCCGATCCGCGCCGCCAGATCCGGGATCGCAGCAAAGGCCGCCTGCGCCGAAAAATCGCGCGGCGCATCGGGTGCGATATGCCCGGCATCGAACACCCGCCACACCCCATCTTCGCCCCGCGCCTCTGCATGGGCGGGCGTGCCGCGCACTGTCCACTCCAGACCGTAAAGGTCATAGACGAACTCGCCCGGCACGGTCGACGCATCCCGCTTGTGGATCATGTGCATCCGCACGTAATCGAAGGTCGCGTTGCGCGTCTTGGCGATGACTTCCGCCGTCATCTCCGGCCAGCCATCCTGCAAACCCTTCTCCAGCACGGTCCAAGCATCATCCGT
The DNA here is from genome assembly GCF_051132405.1 of Tabrizicola sp. M-4. Classification (GTDB taxonomy): domain Bacteria; phylum Pseudomonadota; class Alphaproteobacteria; order Rhodobacterales; family Rhodobacteraceae; genus Paragemmobacter. The sequence continues at coordinate 3,608,438 of NZ_CP128606.1, read as the reverse complement.
CCCGGTGAAGCGGAAGGCGAACTGCTCCGTCACGTCATTGCGGGCGATGTCGTGATGCACCTCGCCGATCCGCAGCCGGGCGACCGGCTCGAAGGTCCCTGCATCCACCACCGGCATCTCGCCCTCCGGCACTTCCACCGCGGGCGCATCGGCCAGCCGGAATCCGCGGTTGTACAGCATCCCGTTCGCCGTGGGCGTAAGCAGCAGCAACCCGCCCTGAACCTCCGCCAGCCCCGCGATCCGCATCGCCATCGCTTCCGAAGACGTTGGCACCCGCCCGGCGGCATAGCGCAACAGACCCATCACGGCGGGCGAGGCCGCATCCCCGTCGATCTCGCCCAGATCTTCCATCAGGCCCAGCGTCTGCCGCGCCATAACCCGCACGGTCCCCGCAGCCATCCCGACACCCCTCGACAGGATCTCGGCCAGTTGCGCCAGTTGCGCCATCACCGTGTCAGGCAGGTCATGCTGGGCCTCGTCCATAACGCCCAGCTCGCCCAGAATGCGCCCCTCGACCGACCGCAGCGTGAAACAGCCCCAGAACGCCAGCGGCGGCAGACCCGCCGCCCGCATCTCTTCCTGCAGCGAGGGCCCTGCCATCCGCGAAACGCCCTGCCCATCGGGCAGCAGCGCCTTGGGAAGCTCGGTCACGTCGGGCAAAGGGGGGAAGAAGGACAGACGCATCTGCCCGCTATCGGGATCGGCCAGCCGGATGAAGGCGCGCGAACAGCCCGAGATGGATTTTGCAAGTTCGGCCACAGCCGCGAAATCGTCCGGTTCGACACTCAGCCGCGGGGCACGCGGCGCTTCCGCCTGAACGGGATGAAATCCATATAGATGGGCGACTGCCATTCCTTGCCTCCTGCACGTTAAAGCCCCAAATCGGAAACGGCTTTTCGTGCCAGAGGTTTAGCAGGCGACCTCAGAAAAAGACCGCCGTGATCAGGGCAACCCAACCCGCCGCACCGCCAAGGACGGCGGGCACCAGCCACCAGCCAGCCGGCAGACGGATCTCCGGGGCAACCTCGCCGCGCGGCGCATAGCTGCGGCCGAACATGGCGTCATCGGCGGAACCGGCATAGGTCTGAATGGCGTGGCTCATCTCGGTCATCCTGCAAATACGGCCCGCATCGACTCGCGCACCGCTTTGAAGTCACCATATACAATCCCGACTGGGGCGAAATTCTGTCCTCCGTAAGATCACCACCGCCAAAGGTCACCGGCCCCATACCTTGGGATGTAGACACCCCGTCCCCGTCCCCGCCGCAGCCGCCCACTTCCCCAAGTGCCCGGCTTACGGTATGCAACGGTATGCGGCAAACCCTGACCGAAATCTACGAAACCCGCGTCGCCGAAGGCCAGCTTCGCGCCGATCCGGCGCAGCATGCCGTCCTGCCCCGCCTCGAACAGATCCGCGCCTGGCTCGAGGCGAATGCCGACCGCCGCGTCGGCCTCTTCGCGGGCCTCTTCGCCAAGCCCTTCACCCCGCCCAAGGGGCTCTATCTCTGGGGTGGCGTCGGTCGCGGCAAGTCGATGCTGATGGACCTCTTCGCCGAGTCCACCGCGATCCGTCAGAAACGCCGCGTCCATTTCCACGCCTTCATGCAGGATACCCACAAGGCCATGCACGAGGCGCGCAAGAAGGGCGTCGAAGACCCCATCGCCCCCGTGGCCGAGGCGATCCTGCGCGATACCCGCCTCCTCGCCTTCGACGAGATGCAGATCACCGACATCACCGATGCCATGGTCGTGGGCCGCCTGTTCGAAAAACTCCTCGCGGGCGGCGTCGTCATCGTCACCACCTCCAACCGCCCGCCCGAGGACCTCTATCTCAACGGCCTCAACCGCGCGCTCTTCCTGCCCTTCATCGACCTGCTGAACGACCGCCTCTCCGTCGTCCAACTCGAAAGCCCGACCGACTATCGCCAGCACCGCCTGCAGGGCGCGCAGGTCTATTTCCATCCCTCCGGCAAGGTAAGGGGAGAGATCGACGCCATCTGGTCCGACCTGACCGGCGGCGCCAAGGGCGACCGCCTCTCCCTTCCCGTCAACGGCCGAACGGTGGAACTGCCGCGCTTCGCCAATGGCATCGCCCGCGCGACCTTCTGGGACCTCTGCGCCCGCCCCCTCGGCCCCGGCGACTACCTCGCCATCGCCCAAGCCGCGCGCGTCCTCATCCTCGAAGACATCCCCCAGCTTTCGGCCTCCAATTACAACGAGGCGAAGCGCTTCGTCACCCTGATCGACGCGCTCTACGAGGCACGCGTCCGCCTCATCTGCTCTGCCGCCGACGAACCCGAACGCCTCTATCTCGAAGGCACGGGGGCCTTCGAATTCGAACGCACCGCCTCCCGCCTGCGCGAGATGCAGGGCGCGGATTGGGGGGCGTGAGGCAACAGGTTTTTTCTGCGAAAAAACCTGACCCCGAATGTTCTGCGAACATTCGCCTCCGGCCTCTGACGCCCCGTTTCAGATCCTTCGCAGAAGGATCGCATCAAAATTCTTCGCAGAAGAATTTTGCCCCCGAAGGTAAAGCCACCGTTCGCTGCGTGCTGACAGTTTGCGGTACACTTCTCGGCACCGCCGGCGGTACAGGGTTTTCACCCCGAAATTGCCTGCCACAGCAGTCGCCCCGCCATCCCGGTCGAGGTGACCACCAACAGCGGCTTGATCAGCCGCGCCCCCACCCGCATCGCCAGCCGCGCCCCGATCGCGGCCCCCAGAACCTGCGCCGCCGCCATGCACAGACCCACCACCCACCACATCGCGCCGGACGGGATAAATACCGCCAAGCTACCGATATTGCTCGCGAAATTCAAAAGCTTCGTATGCGCCGTCGCCTTCAGCACGCCGTATCCCGCCAGCATCACGAAGGCCAGCATGAAGAACGACCCCGTCCCCGGCCCGAAGAACCCGTCATAGGCCGCGATCAACGGCACCGCCGTCACCGCAAACACCCCCGGCCGGATCCGCTCCACCCGATCCGCATCGCTCAGCCCCGGCTTCAGCGCAAAGAACAACGCCACCGCCACCAGAACCACAGGCATAACCACGCGCAACACCCCCACGGGAATCAGATGCGCCACCAATGCCCCCAGACCGCCGCCGATGGCGGAAATCACCGCCATCCCCAACTGCCCGCGCAGGTCCACATGCCCCGCCCGCGCATAGGTCACCGTCGCCGTCGCCGCGCCGAACGTCCCCTGCAACTTGTTCGTCGCCAGCGCCTCAATGGGCGACGCACCCGCCAAAAGCAGCGCTGGAACCGAGATCAGCCCACCGCCCCCCGCGATGGAATCCACGAAACCCGCCAAAAAGGCGGCCAGAATCAACAGCAAGGCAAGATGCGTGGCGACTTCGAACAGCATGCCGCCCCTATCCGCCCCGGCCCGCGCAAAGTAAAGCCCCCCTTGCGTGCCCCCGACACCCCGGTCAATCTTCCCTTGCACCGCCAAACGACGGAGAAAGCCTTGCGCGCCGCCCTACTGCCTCTGCTCCTCCTCATGGCGGCGCCCGCTTTTGCCGAAACCCGCTTCACCCTCGACGGCAACCGCCTGCTCTACGACACGGCCCTTCCCGTCGATCCCACCGCCATCGATCCCGACAGCGGCATGACCCCCGCCGACACCATCGGCGACATCGCCTACGAGGATGTCGCCACCCTCCGCTCAATTCTCTCGCGCCATGCCGACCGGATCGACACGATCCGCCTCACCTCCGATGGCGGCTATATCGAAGCCGCCTATGAAATGGCCGCGATCATAACAGATTACGGCCTGCGGACCGAGGTCGAGGGCGAATGCGCGAGCGCCTGCGCCATCCTCTTCGCCGCCGGCACGGAGCGCGTGATGAACCGCGGCGGCCGCATCGGCCTGCACCCGTCAAGCTGGGGGGTGGAGGCGATGCGCAGCTATTACGAGGATTGGCGCGAAGACAGCGGCTGGAAGGACGAATTCGCCTTCGCCGAATGGGTCTATGACGAAGGCCAGCGCGACGCGAACAAGATGGTCACCCATTTCATCAACCACGGCGTCGACGCCGAATTCGCCATCAAGATTGTCTCCATCGGCATCAACAGCATGTGGTATCCCACCCGCGCCGAGATGGAGGCCGCAGGCCTCCTCACCCCGTCCGCCGCCGCGAACTGACCGCAGCCTTAACCTCTGCGAAACCGGTCCCACCCATCCTTACCCGTCATCTGTCGCGAATGGGGGCCGGAATGCGCCTAAAAATCGAACCGCCGATGCACGCGCCCCACCCGCCGCCCGTCGCGCAGGGTGAAATCCGGCTCGCTGCCATGGTCGCGGAACCCCATCCGCGCGTAATAGGCCAATCCCGGCACATTGTCGGCCCGGATCGTGGCATTGATGACACGCACCCCCGCCATCCGCGCCGCCGCCTTCGTCGCCCCGAACAAGGCGGCACCCGTGCCCCGTGCCTGCACCGCCGGGTCGACGAAGGTGCCGATATCCGCCCATCCCTCCTCCAGCCCCGGCCAAAGGCCCAGCGACTGGAACCCGATCACCCGTCCCCCATCCTCCGCCACGAAACAAGAGATCGCGCCCGGCCCGTCCACATAGGCCCGCACCTGATCCTCGCTGCGCTCCGTCTCATAGGCCGTGGTGCCCCCGATCCGGATGATCAGGTTCTGCAGCGCCGCCATCGCGGCCGCATCGCCGGGCAGGGCAGGGCGGAGGATCACGCCACAAACTCCTCGCGCCGATATCCCTGCACATACAGCAGCGCGGTCAGGTCCCCGTGGTTGATCCGGATATCGCATTCCGCCGCCACCACGGGCTTTGCATGCAGCGCGACACCCGCCCCCGCCCGTTTCAGCATGCCCAGATCGTTGGCCCCATCCCCCACGGCCATGACCGCCGCCTCGGTGATGTTTAACCGTTTGGTAATATCCACCAGCGCATCCACCTTGGCCTGACGCCCAAGGATCGGCTCCGCGACCGTTCCATCCAGAAGATCACCTTGTGAATTCAACGTGTTGGCGCGATTCTCATCAAACCCCAACACGCCCGCAATGCGCGAGGTGAACGCGGTGAACCCCCCCGACACCAGCGCCGCATAGGCCCCGTTCGCCTTCATCGTCGCCACCAGCGCAGGCCCCCCCGGCATCAGCGTGATCCGGTCGCGGATCACCCGGTCGATCACCGCCACAGGCAGACCCTTCAACAACCCCACCCGCTCGCGCAGCGCGCCCTCGAAATCCAACTCGCCATTCATCGCGGCCTTGGTGATGTCGGCCACCCGCGCGCCCACCCCCGCCTCATCCGCCAATTCGTCGATGCATTCCTGCTGGATCATGGTCGAATCCATATCCGCCAGCAGCACCCGCTTCCGCCGCCCCTCCGCCGCCTGCACCACCAGATCGACGCGCAGCGACTGCAAACCCTCCCACACCTCCCATCGGTTCAAGGGCATGGACTCCAAAGGAAATTCCGCCGCCACTCCGGGGTCCAGCCACACGGCGTCCCCCCCGCCCCAGGCGTTCCTGACGGACTCCACCGTGGCGCGGTCAAGGATCGGTGTGTCGGGATTGGTCAGTAGCGTGGCGATGAACATGGAAGTTTCCGATAGTGAACCTGCGCGTCGCTTTCGCGCGACGTTCCGCCGCTTTAGGGCAATTTTCCCGCTTGTGCCACCCCGTCCGCCCCGTTATCCCCATCGGCGGGACACCCCTCCCCAACGAGGGGCTTTTAGCTGGAAGGCTACCATGACAGACCTCGCTCCGCCGGCCAAGCGCCCGGCCAATCCGCGCTTCTCCTCCGGCCCCTGCGCCAAGATCCCCGGCTTCACCCTCGACCACCTCGCCGACGCGCCTCTGGGCCGCTCGCACCGCGCCGCAATCGGCAAGGCGAAGCTCGCGGAAGCCATCGACCTCACCCGCGAAATCCTCGGCGTCCCCGCCGATTACCGCATCGGCATCGTCCCCGGTTCGGACACCGGCGCCGTCGAAATGGCGATGTGGACGATGCTCGGCGCCCGCCCCGTCGAGATGCTGGCATGGGAGTCCTTCGGCGAAGGCTGGGTCACCGATGTGGTGAAACAGCTCAAACTCGACGCCAAGGTCAAAAAGGCCCCCTATGGCCAGATCGTCGATCTTTCCACCGTCGATTTCGACGCTGACGTGGTCTTCACCTGGAACGGCACCACCTCCGGCGTCCGCCTCCCCAACGCCGACGCCATCCCCGCCAATCGCGCGGGCCTGACCATCTGCGACGCCACCTCCGCCGCCTTCGCGATGGATCTGCCGTGGGACAAACTCGACGTCACCACCTTCTCTTGGCAAAAGGTGCTGGGCGGCGAAGGCGCGCATGGCATGCTGATCCTCTCGCCCCGCGCGGTGGAACGGCTGGAAACCTATACCCCCGCCTGGCCCCTGCCGAAGATCTTCCGCCTCACGTCGAAGGGCAAGCTGATCGACGGCATCTTCGTGGGCGAGACGATCAACACCCCGTCGATGCTGGCCGTCGAAGACTACCTCGTCGCGCTGAAATGGGCGAAATCGGTGGGCGGGCTGAAGGGCCTCATCGCCCGCGCCGAAGCGAATGCCCGCACCGTCTGGGACTTCTGCGCCGCGAACTCGTGGATCGCGAACCTCGCCGAAGACCCGGCCACCGCCTCCACCACCTCCGTCTGCCTGAAATTCACCGACCCCCGCATCACCGACGGCGCGACCTTCGCCAAGAACGTTGCGAAACGGCTGGAAAAGGCGGGCGTGGCCTTTGACATCGGCGCCTATCGCGACGCGCCCCCCGGCCTGCGCATCTGGTGCGGATCGACGGTGGAGACGGCGGATGTCGCCGCCCTGATGCCGTGGATCGCCCACGCGTTTGAGGCGGAAATCGCCGCGCTGGCGCAGGCTGCCTGACCGGGACGGCGGGGTGAACCCCGCCCTACCCAACCCGTAGGGCGGGGTTCACCCCGCCACCCTCCGAACCCTCAAAAAATGGAGCCCCCAATGGCCCCCCGCGTTCTCGTTTCCGACGAACTCTCCGAAACCGCCGTCCAGATCTTCCGCGACCGTGGCGTGGAGGTGGACTACATGCCGAAACTCGGCAAGGATAAGGAAAAGTTGGCCGAACTCATCGGCCAATATGACGGCCTCGCCATCCGCTCGGCCACCAAGGTCACCGAAAAGCTGCTGGAACAGGCGACGAACCTGAAAGTCGTCGGTCGCGCCGGCATCGGCGTCGACAACGTGGATATCCCGGCGGCGTCGAAAAAGGGCGTCATCGTGATGAACACGCCCTTCGGCAACTCCATCACCACCGCCGAACATGCCATCGCCATGATGTTCTCCATCGCCCGCCAGATCCCCGAGGCCAACGCCTCCACCCATGCGGGAAAGTGGGAGAAGTCGAAATTCATGGGCGTCGAACTCTTCAACAAGACCCTTGGCGTCATCGGCGCAGGCAATATCGGCGGCATCGTCTGCGACCGCGCGGTCGGCCTGAAGATGAAGGTCGTGGCCTACGACCCCTTCCTGTCCGAAGAACGCGCCAAGCAACTGGGCGTGACGAAGGTCGAACTCGATGACCTCCTCGCCCGCGCCGATTTCATCACGCTCCACGTGCCGCTGACCGACAAGACCCGCAACATCCTGTCGCGTGAGAACCTCGCGAAAACCAAGAAGGGCGTCCGCATCATCAATTGCGCCCGTGGCGGCCTGATCGACGAGGCGGCATTGAAGGACGCACTCGACACCGGCCACGTCGCCGCAGCAGCCCTTGACGTGTTCGAGGTGGAACCCGCCACCGAAAACGTTCTCTTCAACCATCCCAACGTCGTTTGCACCCCCCACCTCGGCGCATCGACCACCGAGGCGCAGGAGAATGTGGCCCTGCAGGTCGCCGAACAGATGTCCGACTACCTGCTCACCGGCGCCGTGCAGAACGCGCTCAACATGCCTAACGTCACGGCTGAGGAAGCCGCCGTCATGGGGCCATGGGTGAAACTCGCCCTGCATCTGGGCGCCTTCATCGGCCAGATGACCGACGAACCCATCAAAGCCATCAACATCCTCTACGACGGGGCCGTGGCCGAAATGAACCTCGCCGCGCTCAACCAGTCGGTGATCGCGGGCGTGCTCAAGGCGCACAACCCCGACGTCAACCTCGTCTCCGCCCCCGTGGTGGCCAAGGAACGCGGCATCCAGATCTCCACCACCCGTCAGGAAAAGACGGGCGTCTTCGATGCCTACATCAAGGTCACCATGGTCACCGACAAACGCGAACGCTCCGTCGCCGGGACCTGCTTCTCGGACGGCAAACCGCGCTTCATCCAGATCAAGGGCATCAACATCGACGCCGAGATCGGCCGCCACATGCTCTACACCACGAACGAGGACGTGCCGGGCATCATCGGCCTTCTGGGCATGACGATGGGCAAGAACAACGTCAACATCGCGAACTTCACCCTCGGCCGTTCCGGTGTGGGTCAGGACGCCATCGCCATCCTCTACCTCGATCAGCCCATCGACCCGAAGGTGGTGGAAACGCTGGAATCCACCGGCATGTTCCAGCAGGTAAAGCCGCTGGAATTCGACGTGGCCTGACAAAACGAAGATGAAAGGGCAATGCGCCTTGCCCCTTCATCCGTTCCCAAATATCCCACGGGGGTCCGGGGGTGTGAAACCCCCGGGCGTTCCACAGGGAAACCCGGACAGGCACGATGCGCAGCTACGCCATAGGCGACATTCACGGCCATCTCGACCTGCTTCTCCGCGCCCACGACTTGATCGCCGAGGATCGCCGCGCCACGGGTGACCATGACGCCCCCGTCATCCATCTTGGCGACCTCGTCGACCGCGGCCCCGATTGCCGTGGCGTCGTCGAACACCTGCGGCAGGGCACCAAGCGGGGCGAGCACTGGGTCACGCTCAAGGGCAATCACGACCGCATGTTCACCCGCTTCCTGCGCGACCCCGCCGAGGCGGAACCCGGCCTGCGCCCGGACCTGTCATGGCTGCACCCGCGCCTTGGCGGTGCGGCCACGCTGGCCTCCTATGGCGTCAAGAACCCGGCAGACCGTCCCATCGCCCCCGTCCATGCCGAGGCGGTGGAGGCCGTCCCCCTCGACCATCGCATCTTCCTCGAAAGCCGCCCGACATGGCTGCAACGCGGCGATTGCGTCTTTGTTCATGCGGGCATCCGCCCCGGCATCCCCATGCCGGAGCAGCATGAAACCGATCTGGTCTGGATACGCGCCGGTTTCCTCGAAGACACCCGCGACCACGGCTTCCTCGTCGTCCACGGCCATACCGCGCTGGACAATGCCACCCATTACGGCAACCGCGTGAACATCGACAGTTCCGCGGCCTATGGCGGCCCGCTGACTGCAATCGTCATCGAAGGGCGCAATGTCTGGCGCCTCAGCGCCAAGGGGCGCGTCCCCCTCAGGCCCTAACCTTTCCTGAGCAGCGCCCGCGCCGACCACACCGCCGACCCGCCGAAGAAGGCCCCGGCGATGCCGACCACCTCGACCAGGCCCGGTCCGCGCGGCACGCCATGCACGGCGAACAGCACTCCGATGCAGCCCAGCCCGAAGAGAGAGAAGACAAGGCGAAACAGATGCTCGCCACGCGTTGGCCCAAATTTGTTCATGCCCGCAAACCTAGCGCCGCGCCGCCAAAGGCAAAGGGGGTGACAGCCGCCCCGCTTTCCGCTTGGATGCCGCGATCATCACCGGGTGCCGCATGACCGAAGACAACCGCCTTCCCCACCTCCTCACGGCGGCCATCGTGGCGCTTGCCGCCTTCTGGCTCTGGCATGTCGGGCGGGTCCCGATCTGTGAATGCGGCTACGTAAAGCTCTGGCACGGCCAGACCGTCAGTTCCGAGAATTCACAGCACCTCAGCGACTGGTATACCCCCTCGCACCTCATCCACGGCCTTCTCTTCTACGGCCTTCTCCACGTCACCGCCCGCCGCCTCTCCTTCGCATGGCGCCTCACCATTGCCACCGTCATCGAAAGCGCGTGGGAGATCGTGGAGAATTCCGAAGCGGTCATCGAACGCTACCGCTCTGTCACCATCTCGCTCGATTACTACGGCGACAGCGTCATCAACTCGGTGGCCGATATCGTGGCGATGATCGCGGGCTTCTTCCTTGCCCGCATCCTGCCCGTCTGGGCGTCGGTCGCGATCATTGTCTTCTTCGAGGCGCTCACGACATGGCTTATCCGCGACGGGCTCGCCCTCAACATCCTCATGCTGCTCTGGCCGCTTGATGCGGTGAAAGTCTGGCAGGCGGGCTGATCTAGGCCCGCACCTCCGCGCTCACCTTCCGCAGCAGCAGCAGGGCCACCGCCGCGGTGGCCACCGTCAGCCCGGCAATGATCTGGAAGAACCCCCGCTCCCCCATCCCCTCGACCAGCCAGCCAAGGATGACGGGTGAGGAAATCCCCCCCACCAGCCCCGCCGCAATGATCGTGGGCGTCACGCGCGGATCATCCCCCATCACGCGCGAGGCGGTCACGAAGAACCCCGGGAAGAACAGCCCGGCAAAGGCCCCCATCGCCATGAAGAACGGTACCGCAGGTAGGATGATCGCCCCGAGCGCGCAGATCGCCGCCCCCGTCATTGCCCCCGCATAAACGGCAAAGGGCGGCACCAGATGCGCCACGAAGACCAGCGCCGAGCGGGAAATCAGAAAGGCCACGAAAAACCCCGAAAGCGCCCGCGCCGCCGTCTCCTCGCTCGCCCCCGCGGTGATCAGCGCGGTTGGTCCAAGCCCGATCAGGCAGGCCTCCACCCCGATGCAGACCACGCCAAAGCACAACAGACCCGCCCGGAACCGATAGGGCTTTGACGCAGCACCTGCTGCCGCCGCCTCGTCCACCCGCTCGCCCGTCCCCGCCGCCAGCCAGATCAGCGCGCAAAGCCCCGCCACAACGGCAAAGGCCAGATGCGGGTTCGACCCGATGGCGACGAATCCAAGCGGCGCGATGATCGCCCCCACCGCGAACATGGCGTTCAGCAGGCTCACCATCGACGGCCCCTTCGCGCCAAAGGCCCGCAGCACGCGCGGATTGAACACCACCGTCGCAATCCCGTAGCCCATGCCGAAGATCACCGATCCCGCCAGCGTCGGCCACCAGCCGATGCCGGCCGCGACGATCCCCGATCCCACGACCATCACCCCCAGCGCATGGCGCGGCGTCACCTGCCGCCCCCGGAAGAACATCAGCGCGACCCCGGTCGCCGACCCGATCCACAGCGCCGAGACCAGCCACCCGGCCTGCCCCACCGTCAGGCCGAATTCCCGCGCAAAGGCAGGCAGCGCGGGGCCATACAGCGACTGCCCCGCCCCCATGATCGCAAAGGACAGGATACCCGCGATCAACAGCGCGGCATGGGTGCGGATGAGGGAGGACAAGGGATGCTCTCGAAATGACTTGCGCGGCACATCTCCCTCGTGGCCCCGCAACTGTCAATCACGCCAGCGACATGGCATGCCCAACGCGACGTCACCGCTGCATCGCCGCCCAAGCCGTGCCATGCTGTGCCGGAAAACAGGGCAGGGGGCCACAGCCATGACCGACATCTACATCCTTTCCGGCGCGCGCACCGCCATCGGCACCTTCGGCGGATCACTTGCAGGCACGGCCCCCATCGACCTTGCCGCCACCGCCGCCCGCGCAGCCATGGCCCGCGCGGGTGTCGATCCCGCCGCCATCGGCACCACCGTCTTCGGCCATGTCATCAACACCGAACCGCGCGACATGTATCTGTCGCGCGTCGCCGCCATGCAGGCAGGCGTGCCGCAGGGAACGCCCGCGATGAACGTCAACCGCCTCTGCGGTTCGGGCCTGCAGGCCATCGTCTCCGGCGCGCAATCCCTCATGCTCGGCGATGCCGACCTGGCTCTGGTGGGCGGGGCGGAATGCATGTCCCGCTCCCCCCATACCCTGCCTGCCGCCCGCTTCGGCACGAAGATGGGCGACACCCGCGCGGTGGACATGATGACCGGCGCGCTCACCTGCCCCTTCGGCACCGGCCATATGGGCGTGACAGCCGAGAATGTCGCCGCCCAGCACGGCATCACCCGCGCCGATCAGGACGCCTTCGCGCTGGAAAGCCAGACCCGCGCCGCCCGTGCCTTGACCGAAGGCTGGTTCACCGCCGAAATCACGCCTGTGGAAATCGCGTCCCGCAAAGGGCCCATCATCTTCGACCGCGACGAACACCCCAAGGAAACCTCGCTCGACGCGCTTTCGGCCCTTAAGCCGGTCTTCCAGAAGGATGGCACCGTGACCGCGGGCAATGCCTCCGGCATCAATGACGGGGCCGCCGCGCTGATCCTGTCGAAAGGCAGACGCGACGGTGCCCGCGCCCGCATCATGGGCTATGCCGTGGCGGGGGTGGATCCCAAGGTCATGGGCCTTGGCCCCATCCCCGCCACACAGGCGCTCTGCGCCAAACTCGGCATGACCCCGCAGGATTTCGACCTCGTCGAAAGCAACGAGGCCTTCGCCGCGCAGGCCCTCGCCGTCTCCCGCGCCCTGAACCTCGACCCTGCCAAGGTCAACCCGGCAGGCGGGGCCATCGCCCTTGGCCACCCGGTTGGCGCGACTGGCGCGATCCTCGCGGTGAAGGCGCTTCACGCGCTGGAAAGAACAGGGCAGGGCACGGCGCTTCTCACCATGTGCATCGGCGGCGGTCAGGGCATCTCGGTCGCCATCGAACGGGTCTAACCTCCGCCCTTGCCGCGCCTTTCGCCCGAGCGCATGAATATTGAAACCCCGTCCCGGGCCTGACCCGGGACCTCCACCTCGCCCCGCACTCCCCGGCATGGCATGAGGCCCCGGGTCAGGCCCGGGGCGGGGTCTCTCATCTCAACCTGACCCGCGCCCGCGCCGAACGCCCCTCGGCGTCGATCACCGACAGCGTGGTGAACCCCACCCCCGTCAGCGGCAGAACCACCTCCCGCGACCGCTCTCCCGTCACCATCGGCGCGCCATCGGCCAGCCAGGTAAAGGGCGCGCGCCCGCCTTCCACCCTCACCATCACGCCATCCGGCAACCGCTCCACCTCGGCCCCGTCGGGCGGAAAGGCCACGGCGGGCGCCTCCCGCCCCGCCTCGAACACCGCCCCCCTTGCGCGGAACCGCTGCAAGGGCGCAGGCAGTTGCGCATTGGCCACCAGCAGCGTCTCAGGCGGGGCAGGGGGCTGCGCCTCCAGCGCGGGCTTCACCCGTTGAAAGGCCTGAAACAGCACCGGCGCGGCAAGGTCCGCGCCAAAGACGCCCGGCACGGGCGTCCCGTCCGCGCGCCCCAGCCAAACCCCCACCACATGCCGCCCGTCAAACCCGATGGCCCATGCATCCCGATGCCCGTAGCTCGTCCCGGTCTTGTAGGCCAGCCGGTTCGCGGGCGATCCCGGCGGCGGGGCCAGCCCTGCCAGAATATCCCCCACCTGCCACGCCGCCCGCCGCGACACGACCCGCGCGCCCTCCGCGCCCTCGCCCTCCATCCGCCAGCGCAGGGGCAGCGCCACGCCGCCCCGCGCCAGCCCGGCGTAAAGCTGCACCATATCCTGCAGGCTCACCCCGATTCCGCCCAGCGCGATGGCCAGCCCCGGCTTGCTCTCCGGCAACCGATACTTCACCCCCGCCCTGTCCAGCGCCACCAGCAGCCGCGCAGGCCCCATCGCCTCGGTCAATTCCACCACGGGTATGTTCAGCGACATTTGCAACGCTTCCCGTATCCGCACCGTGCCGCGATAGATCCGGTCGAAATTCTGCGGCGCATAGGTGCCGAAGCGCGCGGGCCGATCCTCGATCATCATCTCGGGATGGGCCAAGCCCTCATCGAACGCCAGCGCATAGACCAAGGGCTTCAATGTCGAACCCGGCGACCGCAGCGCCTGCGTCATGTCCACGAACCCCTGCCGCGCATCCGCCCGAAACGCCGCCGACCCGACCGAGGCGAGGATTTCCCCCGTCGCATGAGCCGCCACCACCATGGCGACCTGCAACCGCTCGCCCTGATGCTGCACCGTCTCGGCTGCCAGTTGCTCCAACGCGACCTGCAAACCGCGATCCAGGGTCAGCCGATGCACCCGCGCCATCGGCTCTTCCGCCCGCGCGCGATCCGCCAGATGCGGCGCGATGGCAGGCACCGCCCGCCGCGCGACGGGCACCACCTCCCGCCCCGCCGCCTGCGCCTGATCCTCTGCCACGATCCCCTTCGCCACCGCCCGCGCCAGAACCCGCGCCCGCGCCTCCGCCGCAGCTTCCGGATGCCGATCCGGCCGCCGCCCCTCCGGGCTTTGCGGGATGGCCACCAGCAGCGCCGCCTCCGCCGGGGTCAGCCGCCATGGCTCCTTGCCGAAATAGGCCAGCGTCGCCGCCCGCACCCCTTCGATATTCCCGCCATAAGGTGCCAGCAGCAGGTAAAGCCCAAGGATCTGCTCCTTGCTCAACCGCCGCTCCAGCGCCAGCGCCACCCGCATCTGCCGAAGCTTGCCCTCGATCCGCCCCGTCCCGCTTTCCTCCAGCAACCGCGCCACCTGCATCGTCAGGGTGGATCCGCCCGACACCACCCCGCCATTCCACACCGCCTGCGCCACCGCGCGCAGCAGCGCCCGCATGTCCACCCCGGAATGGTCGCGGAACCGCCCATCCTCATAGGCGATCAGCATCTCGATGAAACCGGCATCCACCGCATCGGGGGAAACGGCCAGCCGCCACCGCCCATCCGCCACCGTATAGGCGCGCAACAGCCGCCCCTCGCGATCCTCGACCAGAACCGAAGTCTCCGGCACCAGCGGCGGCAGCACCGTCGCCGCCACCCAGCTATCGAACCCGTCCCGCGCCATGGCGGCCAACCACAGGCCAGCCGCCAGCGCAAGGACGCCCCGCGCGCGGATCATTCCGTCACGCTCACCCGTCCGGTTTCCCCCACCGCGCGGAAATCAGGCCGATACATATCCTCGACCGAGGCCGCCGGATGCCGGAACGTGCCGGGCGACACCGCCCGCACCACATAGCCCAGCCGGAAGGGCGTATTGTCCATCCGGTCCAAAGCGGCAAGGAAACGGTCCTGCCGATATTCCGCATGGGTCACCCCATCCAGCAGATCCAGCCCCGCTAGCGCGGGCACCGCGCCCCCTGTCATCAGGTTCGGATTGTCGATCTCGAACCCCGCAGGCAGCGGGTCCGCCACCATCAACCGCGCCTCGCCACGGCCAAAGGGGATGACCTCCAGCACAGCCACCATCCGCGTCCCGACCTTGACCGAGGACGCATCCACCGGCGTGCCGTCCATCGCATAGTAGGAACGGGAAATCGCATAGCCATTGCCCGACGCCGCCTCATCCCCCTCAGGCACGCCAAAGGTTGTTACGGTCAGCGTCGTATCCGCCCCGCCATTCGCCACCGCCACAGGTGCCCCACCCAGCGCGCGCATCTCCACCAGCGGCCCTTCCGCCGCCGCGCCGTCGATCGTCACGCCAGAAACATCCGGCCCGTCGATCAACGCATTGGCCGCCAGCAGCGCCCATGTGCTTTCCTGCGTCGACAGCACCCCCGATGTGGCGATGCGGTCCGTCAGCGCCTCGCGGTCCACGGCGTTCGACCCGGCTTCCACCGCCAGCGTCAGCACCGCCGCCGCGTCCCGATAGCCCGTCCCGTAATCCGCCCGGAACACCTGCTCCGTCTCACCCGCCGCCGCGTCCAAAGCCGCCGCCGCCCGCGCGAACATCGCGTCGGCTCGCTGTTGTTCGCCATAGGCCGCCAGCGCCGCGCCAAGCTGCGCCATCGCGGTGGGCGTGGCGAAAGCATCGCCCTTCACATCGGCATAATAGCGCAGGTCGCCAATCGCCGCCGCCCCTTCCCGCGCCAGCACCATCAGGGCATAGGCCAACGCCTCGCCGCCGTAATCGAAGTCAGGCGCGAAATTCACCTGATTGCGCAGGTTGTCCAGCGCCATGCGGAAACCCGCATCCGGCACGTCGAACCCCCGCGCCTTGGCGCGCGACAGGAAGTCGGTGACATAGGCATCCAGCCAGAAATCCCCCGATCCCGGCGACCAAAGGCCAAAGCCCCCTTCCGCCCCCTGATGCGTCAGGATTTCCGCCACCGCTTCTTGCGCACGGCCCTGCACGTTGTCGGCCCAAGGCAGCGACATGGCCTGCGCCACCTCGTCAAAGTAAAGCAGCGGCATCCCCTTCGACACCATCTGTTCGGTGCAGCCGTAGGGGTAACGGTCCAGCGAGGCGAGTAGGCCCGGCGCATTCAGCCGCGCCAAGGGGCCGATGGCCAAGGTCGCCCGCGCGCCGGGCAGATAGCCCGCCAGAACCGCATCGTCGAAGGCAAAGGTCTGCCCTGACGCCAGATCGAAACGCGACACGCGCACTACTTCGGGGTCGTTGCGCTGGACGGGTAGCGAAAGCACCTTCTCCAGCACCTTGCCATCCGGCGTGGTCAGCGAAACCGCAACCTCCTGCATCCCTTCCTCACCCGCCGTCACGGGAACCGCGATCACCGCCTTCCCCTTCTCGGCCAGATCAACCGACGCGGGCGCATCGCCCAGCGTCACGCCCCGCCCCTCGACCGCCAGCCCCATCGTCCCGAAGGGCCCCGTGGCATGAACGATCTCCAGCAGCACACGGGCTTCATCCCCCGGCGCCATGAAACGCGGGAGGGAGGCCGTCACCACCACCGGATCACGCACCAGCACATCGGCGCTGGCCTGTCCCACGCCGGTCTTCGACCATGCCACGGCCATCACCTTGACCGTGCCGTTGAAGGCGGGAAGCGTGAATTCCGCCCGCGCATAGCCATCCGCGCCGACTTCCACCGGACCCGTGAAATAGGCCACCAGTTCCTCTGTCGGCGGTGGGGCCTGCAACCGCGCCTGCGCGCCCGCATCACCGCCAGAGCGCACTGTCCCCTCGGCCCCGTTCATTCCGTCGATCAACCGCCCATAGATGTCGCGGATGCCAACGCCCAGCTTGCGCTGGCCGAAATAATGCCCCTGCGGATCGGGCACCTTGTATCCCGTCAGGTTCAGGATGCCCTGATCAACGGCGGCAATGGTGACGTAGGCCGTCTCGCCCGCCGTCACCCCGTCCACCTTCACCGCAACCGGCAGCACTTCGCGCGGATCGGCCTCTGCTGGCACCTCGACCATCGCGCTCAACGCCCGCGCCCCCGGGTCCACCCCGGCATGGGCCAGCCCCAAGGCCCGCGCCGGATTGCGCCCCGCCGCCACGTCCATGGGCCGCAGCACCTGCGCGGTGACATAGACCCCCGCGCCCCAGTCATCCGTGACGGGCAGGTCGATGACATTCTCGCCCTCGGCCACATCCACCGCCTGCATCGCAATCAGACGGTTCGACAGCACCATAATCACCGCCTTGCCCGCGAACCGTGGCACCACACGCAGCTTGGCCACATCCCCCGCCGCATAGGCCGCCTTGTCCAGCGACAGTTCCAGCGTGTCGGGCGTGGATGCCGCATCCGCCGCCGCGAACCAGCCCGCGCTGAAGGGAACCGAGGTCACCGCCAACCCATCCGCCTGCGCCACGGTTAGGACATACTCGCCCCACTTCACCGGCACCGCGATCTCCGCCAGGCCGTCCAGCGCAATCGCGCCCTCCGCCACCCGCTCGCGCCGCGTGACGGGTTCCCACATCCAGTTTCCATAGCTCTGGTACCACTGATAGGTCGTCTCGATCCGGACCAGTTCCCATTTCGCCGCCATCGGCGTGGCCTTGCCATCCGCGCCAACGCCGGCCAGCGCAAACCGCGCCTCCGCATTCTCGGCCACCACGCCATCGAACAACGGCTTGACCCCGATCATCGCCCCGCCTGCGGCCAAAGGCACCGTCGCCACCCGTTCCACCGGACGGCCCGACCCTTCTGCCACTCGGACCGCAACCCGCGCTTCCAAGGGAACACCGGGATCACCCACATCCGGCAGCGCGACCGAGACCGCAGCCACCCCCGCCGCATCCGTCCGCGCCGGATCAAAGCCCTGCATCACCGCGCTGAACGGCGCGTCATGGGGGCCGAAACGATACCCGTCCCAACCCGCCAGCACCTCGGCTGCGCGGATCAGAACCTCGCCCTCCAACGCCAGATCGGCTCCGGGCGCGCCAAAGAGGTAGCGCGCCGAAACGCCGAACTCCGCCACCTCGCCCGCACGCATCCCCGCAGGCAAGGCCACGTCGAAATCAATCCGCTCCGGCAGGAAATCCTCGACAAGGAAGGTGGCCGAGGCCAAGGGCGGCGCGTCCGCGTCCGCCAACACCTCCATTCGCCACACGCCCCGCGGGGCCGTGGCGAGGATGGGCTGCGAGATGACGTAGCCCCCGCCCCAGTCATTCACGACTTGCCGGGAATGTTCCACCCCGTCGGGCCGCTTGACCACTACGGTCAGCGGCAAACCCTCGATCGCCGCCGCACGGCTGTCCCGCGCAAGGGCTGTCGCATAGACAGTCTCCCCCGCCCGATAGGCTCCACGATCCGTCGAAAGGAAAACATCGACCGGAGGCGCAGCCTCCCGCCCCTCGACGCCCCGATCCGATAGATCGAATTCGGGATCGTTCAGCGACAGGAAGGCCACATCCGCCTCCCCCTCCCGCGCGACGACCATCGCAGGCGCGGCGGCCCCCACACCCTGCACAAGCCCTGCATCGAACCGCGCGTAGCCCTGCGCATCCGTGGCAACGGTCCCCAGCACCTCGTTCCCGTTCGACAGCAGGTCCAGCGTGACCCCCGTCTTCGCCTCTGCCGTCCCCAGCGACCGGACAAAGACATGCAGCCCGTCCACCCCGCTCAGCATCGTCAGCCCAAGGTCGGAGACCGTGAACCACTGCCACCCCGCCGGAACCTGCCACGCCTCCTTGCCGGGGATCGACGCCCGCAGCGCATAGACTCCCGCAGGCTGGCCCGCCAAGGCCTCGCCCATCGGCAACCGCGTCACCACATCGCGATTCACCTCCATCCCGACCGTTGCGGACCCGCGCCACACCTCTGTCCCAGTCTGGGAAGTGAAGTCATACTCCTGCCACTCGGCAATCGGGGCGTTCACATAGCCGTTCTGGAAGGCCCGGATCAGGTTCCGGTCCGTTACCCGATACAGCACCAGATCGACCGCCTCGGTGTTCACCGTCTCGACGGGCAGGGCCGGATCACCCGCCTTGGGCAGCACATAGGCCCGACCGGGGAAGCGCACCCCCGGCGAACGGTCGCGCACATATTGCGTGATGTCGACCGAAGCCGAAAGCACCTGCCCATCCGCCGCAGGCAGCCCCTCGCGGAAGGTCACCGTCGCGCGCTGGCCATGCACCAGCCCCTCGACGCAGATGTCGCGATATTGCGCGCTGACCGTCAGGCCGGGTTCGTCCAGCTGCACGAAGGACGCGTAATCCACGCCCTTCCCCACCAGATCCTCGGAAAACGTCGCGCAGATGCGGGGGCGGGCGGTGTCACTCTCCACCCGGTTTTCCACGATGCGGAAGCCATACTTCGCGGCCATGTCTGCCAGCAGCGCCGCCGTATCGTCCCGCGCCTGCAACGACTGCGCCAGACGCAGCGCCTTGACCGTATCTCCCCCGCGCCCCAGCCGTTCCAGCGCCATGCCCATCGTCAACAGCACATTATGCCGCTCTGCCGCGCCATCGGCCCGCAGCCAAGCATTCAGTGCCGCCCGCAAGGCGCGCTCGCGATACCACTGGCTCTGCTGCGCATCCGCCTCTCCCGCCGCCAGCAATAGCCGCGCATGTTCCGCCCAATCTCCCGCCGCATCTGTCCGCGCGACCACCGATCCCATGAAATTCGCCGCCGCCGCGACATCCCCGCCCATTTCGGCATCCACCGCCGCCGAGGCCAGTTCCTCCGCTGTCCAATCCCCCGTCACATGGTCCCGCGCCATGGCGACCGCCTGATCGCGCGCGCCCGACCATTCCCAGTCCTGCACGAAGGGCACCTCGCCTCGTCGCACCATCGCCCGCGCCGCCACACCCTCCGCCGCGACCGACACCCGGCCCGAAATAGCCCCGCCATAGGCCGCGCCTTCCCCGGCCCCTGCCTTCAGGAAGCAGCTTCCGTTCCGGCTGTTGAAGGTCATCGCCTCGCATTGCGCGTTGGCCAGACAGGCCCGCTCGCAGGCCTCCAGCGTGGTATCGAAGGACGACGCGAAATCTCCCCCCGGCAGGTCCTCATCCTGCACCAGCACCATCCGCCGCTCGGGAACAAGGTCCTGCGCCGCCGCAAGGGTGGGGGAAAGGACCAGAAGGCAGGAAATCATCAGGGAAGAAAGTCGCATGGCCACACCAAAGGCTGAAATCACCCTCCGATGCTGGCACGCCACGCCCGCCGCTGGCAATGAGTCTCAGGCCCCGCCATGCCTCAATCCGCTTAACCCCCTGTTCACCGTCTCCGCCGATGCTGGGGCCCGTTCACATGGATTCGGCCCGAAGGCACCCCGCGATGACGACAGCTTCCCTGACGATGTCAGAACGCCTTGCAAAGGAACGCCGCGCACGTCTTGCGGCCGAGCGGCACCTTGAATGGAAAGGGCGCGAACTTGCCGCCGCCAACGAAAAACTGGCGCTGCAGGCCCGAGCCCTTGCCGACCTCGTGGTCGAGGAACGGCAGTCTGCCCGCGCCGCCCGGTCCGAGGCGGAAAGGCTCAAGGGGCAGAACGAACGCTACATGGGCGACTTGGACCGCGCGCATACGGCGGCAGTCATGGCCGAACGCCGCCTGCGCACCTCGCTGGATGTCATCCGCGATGGCTTCGCGGTCTTCGATGGCACCGATCGCCTGCTTCTTGCCAATCACGCATGGAGGCAAGCCTTCGACGGCGCGGGCATCACGCAGGGCATGTCCTACCCTGATCTTCTCGCCGCCCTCGCTGCCCATCTTGCCATCGAAGGCCCCCTCGACCTCTGGATTGCAACGATGCTCGACCGCATCGCCGCCGACGACATCCCCCCGATTGAACTCCCGCTCCTGTCCGGCCGCTGGATCCGACTCGAGGACAGCCGCGCCCGCGATGGTGACAGGGTGTCGCTCGCGGTGGACATCACAGCTGAAATGCGCCTCCGCGCCGCGGTCGAGGCGATACCCGATGGGTTTGTCCTCTTCGATAGGCAGGATCGGCTGATCATCTGCAACAGCCGCTATCGCGACCTCTACGCACTTCCGCCCGACCTCGCGCAGGCGGGCACCCGGTTCGAAGACATTCTCCGCGCGGTCCTCGCAAAAGGCCTGCACGCCGATGCGATCGGGCGCGAGGAGGAATGGCTTGCCGACCGACTTGCAGAGTTCCGCCATGCCCGCGGCTCTTCCGAACAGCACCTCACCGACGGCCGCTGGATTCGTGCGCAGGATCAACCCACCCCCGATGGCGGCCGCGTGGGCCTGCGCAGCGACATAACAACTGAACGCGCCACGCAAGAGGGGCTTCAGGCCGCCCGAAGCGCGGCCGAGGCTGCAAACCGCGCCAAATCCGCTTTCCTTGCCAACATGAGCCATGAGATCAGAACCCCGATGAACGGTGTCGTGGGCATGGCCGAACTCCTCTGCGGCACCGACCTGACCGAGGAACAGCGTCTCTTCGCCGAAACCATCCGATCTTCCGGCGAGGCTCTCCTGACCATCATCAACGATGTGCTCGATTACTCCAAGATCGAGGCGGGCCGCCTCGTCCTGCATCCGGAACCCTTCGATCTCGAGCGCCTCGTCCACGAAACCGCGATCCTCCTACAACCGCAGGCCCGGGCCAAGGGAATCGAACTCATCGCCGATTACGACATGTTCCTTCCTACCCGCTTCGTCGGCGATGCGGGCCGCCTGCGGCAGGTCCTCACGAACCTCATGGGAAATGCGGTGAAATTCACCGAAACCGGACATGTCCTCATCCGTATCGTGGGTCGCCCGGAGGACACCGGCACGATCCGTCTGCACCTCACTGTCGAGGACACCGGCATCGGCATCGCTGCAGACAAGCTCGACCACATCTTCGGAGAGTTCACGCAGGTCGAGGATGCCGCCAATCGCCGCTTCGAGGGTACGGGGCTTGGCCTTGCCATCACCCGACGGCTCCTGGATCTGATGCAGGGGGAGATCTGGGTTGAAAGCGACCCTGGCCGCGGCTCCTGCTTCGGCTTCGCCGTCACACTTCCCGTGGCCGAGGCCGCGATTGCGGCACCCGTCCCCACCAGCCTGCGCCACCTGCTTCTCTGCGCCGCCAATCCCACAAACCGCACCATCCTGGAACGGCAGATCGCGCCCTTGGGCGTCGATATCACCGCCACCCGCTCCGCCGCCGAGGCGCTGGATCGTCTGCGATCACAGCCGCAGGATGCCATCCTCATCGATCACGGGCATGATGGCCTTGACGGCCTCGCCCTCTGCGATGCCCTTGCGGCCACCACACCATCACGGCGTCCTGCCTCCATCCTCATGGTGGCCCCCGATGCCCTTCCAGCGGCCGAGGTCGCCCGCCATTCCGGCCATGTCGATGAGATTCTGGTCAAGCCGATCCTGCGTGCCGACCTTTACCGCGCCCTGTCGCGCCAAATCGGAAGCGCCCTGCCCACGGGCCCTGCCGCCCCGCCGCCGGTCACGATCCGCCCGATGCGCGTCCTCGCCGCAGAAGACAACAAGACGAACCAGCTTGTCCTTGCCAAGATGCTCCGCGACCACATGATCGACCTGCGATTTGCCGACAATGGCCGTCAGGCCGTGGACCTCTGGCGCGAGTTCCGCCCCGACCTCATCTTCATGGATATCTCCATGCCCGAACTAGACGGTTGCACCGCCGCCCGCGAGATCCGCGCAGCAGAGGCGGGCCGCGCCCATGTTCCCATCATCGCCCTCACCGCTCACGCCATGGAAGAGGACGGCGCGAAGATCCTCGCCGCGGGCATGGATCGTCACATGACCAAACCGCTGCGCAAATCCCTGATCCTTGACACTATCGCCGAGTTCCGCCCGCCGGACGCGCACTTCGCTGCCGAGTCCCTGCGGGCTCAGGCCGCCGCCTCCGCCGCCTGATCCCGCAGGAACACCAGACGCCCTTCGTCGGACCGGTCCGCGCAAAATGCATAACCGCCCACGTCGAACCCGCGCAGGTCGCCCGCATCGGTCAACCGGTGCTCTGCAATGAACCGGGCCATCGCGCCCCGCGCCTTCTTGGCGAAGAAGGAAACGACCTTCGCCTCCGATCCGCGCCCTTCCAGAAAGACCGGCGTCACCACCCGCAGCTTCAGCGTGCGCAGATCCACCGCCCCGAAATACTCCTGCGACGCGCAGTTCACCAAGATATCCGTCCCCGCCTCTTCCGCCGCCGCATTCAGCGCCTTGGAAATCCGGCTGCCCCAGAAGGCATACAGGTCCGCTCCCTTCGGATTGGCCAGCCTGCTCCCCATCTCCAACCGATAGGGCTGGATCAGATCCAGAGGCCGCAGCAGCCCATAGAGCCCAGACAGGATCCGCAACCGCGCCTGCGCCCAGCGCAGCGCATCCGCATCCAGCGTCCGCGCCTCCAACCCAGCATAGGTATCGCCGTCGAAACAGAATGCCGCAGGCTTCACTGCCTCCGCCGCAGGTTTCGCCTTGAAAACCTTGAACCGCTCTGCGTTCAGCTTGGCCAAGGGCTCCGAAATCCCCATCAGCGCCCGCAACTCCGTCACCGAAAGCCCGCGCGCCACCTTGGCGAGCTTTGCCGCCTCCACCGCATAGGCAGGCTCCGTCGCCACCAACCCGTCGGGCAGATCGCGCGGGGTTTCGTCCAGTCGCTTGGCAGGGGATATCACGGTCAGCATGGCAGTCTCCTTCGCACCCCAGATAGAACCCCTCACGCCTCGCGCAAGACCGTGAGGAAGGCCTCGCCGAACCGTTCTACCTTCTGATCGCCCATCCCTTGGATGCGCTGCAATTCCGTCAGCGATGCGGGTCGCCGCTCGGCAATCATCCGCAGCGTCGAATGGGTGACCGACAGGTATTTCCCCGTCCCATCCTCGCCGCGCGAAAGCGCTACCTGCACATCGGCCAGCCGGTCGAATACAGCACCCGCCTCGCGCCCGGCCAGCCGCATCCGTTGGGGATGCAGCACCTCCACAGCGCCCGTGATCACGGCAAGGAACTCCGCCCCATAACTCTCCAGCTTCTTCGCGCCCACCCCGGTGATCCCCGCCATCTCGTCCATCGTGGCAGGCCGCTTTTCCGCCATCTCGATAAGTGTCCGGTCTGGAAAAACCACATAGGCCGGCACGCCCTGCGCCTCGGCCAGCGCCCGCCGCTTCGCCTTCAGCGCCGAAAGCAGCGGCGCATCCTCATCCGACACCAGCGCCTTCACCGCCACCGCAGGGCGCGCCGCATCCACCGTATCCTTCCGCAGGGTGATGCTCTCCTCCCCCCGCAGGATGGGCCGCGCGGCGTCCGTCATCCGCAAGGCGCCATGCCGCTCCGGGTCGGGCCGCACCAGATCGCGCCCCATCATCTGCCGGAACACTGCGCCCCACGCGGCCTTGGTCAACTCCCGCCCCACGGCAAAGGTGGGTAACTTGTCATGCCCCCGCTCGCGCACCTTGTCCGTCGCCTGCCCCGTCAGGATGTCGATCAGATGCCCCGACCCGAACCACTCCCCCGTGCGCAGGATGGCCGACAGCGCCTTGCGCACCGCCTCGGTGGCGTCGAACAGCACGGCCGGGCGGTCGCAAAGGTCGCAATTCCCGCACGGCGCGGCATGTTCCCCGAAATACCCCAAAAGCACCTGCCGCCGACACCCCACCGCCTCGGCCAATCCCAGCAGGGCGTTCAGCCGCGCGTGATCCGCGGCCTTGCGGTCCGGCGGTGCCAATCCCTCGTCGATCTGCGACCGCCGCAGGCGGATATCGTCGGGACCATAAAGCGTCATCGTCTCTGCCGCTGCCCCGTCGCGGCCAGCGCGCCCGATCTCCTGATAATAACCCTCGATCGATTTCGGCAGGTCGGCATGGGCGACCCAGCGGATATCCGGCTTGTCGATCCCCATGCCAAAGGCGATGGTTGCCACCACGATCAGCCCGTCCTCGCGCTGGAACCGGGCCTCCACCTGCCGCCGGGCCTCGGCCTCCATCCCGCCATGATAGAAACAGGCTGCATGCCCCGCCTCGCCCAGCGCCTGCGCGAGTGTCTCGGTCTTGGCCCGCGTCGCGCAATAGACGATGCCGGATTGCCCCTTCCGCGCCGCCGCGAACCGCAGGATCTGCGTGCGCGGATTGTCCTTCACCGCAAAGGCCAGATGGATGTTCGGCCTGTCGAACCCCCGCAGAAAGGTTTCCGGCTGCACCCCGTCGAACAGCCGCGTGACGATCTCGCCCCGCGTCTCCTCATCCGCCGTTGCGGTAAAGGCTGCCAAGGGAACCCCCAACGCGCGCCGCACCTCTCCGATCCGCAGGTAATCGGGGCGGAAGTCATGCCCCCACTGGCTCACGCAATGCGCCTCGTCCACCGCGATCAGCCGCACCCCGATCCGCCGCAGCATGGGCAGCGTGGCCGCCGAGGCCAGCCGTTCGGGTGCGATGTAAAGCAGTTTCAACCGCCCCTCATCCATCGCTGCAAAGACGTCCTCCGTCTCCTCGTCGGTGTTGCCAGAGGTCAGTGCCCCGGCCTCCACCCCCGCCGCCCGCAGCGCCCGCACCTGATCCCGCATCAGCGCGATCAGAGGCGAGATCACGACCGTCACCCCCTCCCGGCACAGCGCAGGCAACTGGAAACACAGCGACTTGCCCCCGCCCGTCGGCATGATGGCCAAGGTATTCCGCCCCGCTGTCACCGCCTCCACGATCTCGGCCTGACCGGGGCGAAAGCCCGGAAAGCCAAAGACGGAACGAAGCAGCGTTTCGGGGTCAGACATGGGGGGAGGGGGACCTGAATCAAGGCGGGGCAGGCCCAGCCTGCCGCGCCTCTGGTTTACGTGGGGTGAAGATCAGCCAAAGGCCGCCGCATTGTTGATCAGAACGATCCGCGCCGCATAGACCGCCAGCAGCACGATCAGCGGGGCGAAGTCGATGCCTCCCATCGCGGGCAGGACCGACCGAACGCGCGAATAGACCGGCTCGAGGATACGGTTCAGCCCGTCCCAGATCTGCGCCACGATGGGTTGGCGCAGGTTCAGGACCTGGAAGTTGATCAGCCAGCTCATGATGATATGCGCAAGGATGATCCATTGCGCGATATCAAGGATCAGAAGCAGGATCTGCAGGATCGAGGTCATTCGTAGGCCTCCGCATACTAGGGCTTGTGTCAGAGGTAGCGGCAGACAGTCCAAACCGCAACGCCTTCCGTGCCGCATCCCTGCTGAAAATGCCCTCCCGAACCGGCGCAACGTCACGCCTTGACCTTCCACCCCCCGCAGGGCAACCCGAAGACCGATAGGAGAGTGCCCGATGTATCCCTACCTCCGTATGGCAAAAGAGTTATGGAAGTTCCGCAAAGCCCCCGCGCTGCCCATCCTCGGCACCCATGTCAGCACGCATCGTTGCTGGCCGTGGGACATCGACCCTTGGATGGAACTGAATAACGGCCGCACGCTCACGATCTTCGATCTGGGGCGCATTCCCCTCGGCATCCGCACGGGGCTGAAGCGTGTGTTGCTTGCCAATGGTTGGGGGCTGACCGTGGCCGGGAACACCGTCCGCTACCGCCGCCGCGTCCGCGCCTTCGACCGCGTCACGATCCATTCGCGCTGCATCGGTTGGGATCACCGCTTCCTTTACCTCGAACAATCCATGTGGAAGGGCGACGACTGCACGACCCACATGATCATCCGCTCCGCCGTCACCTCAAGGGAAGGGATCGTTGCCCCCGAGCGGCTTCTTTCCGCGCTGGGCCACCCTGCCGAAAGCCCGCCGCTGCCCGAATTCGTGCAATCCTGGATCGCCGCGGAAGGCATCCGCCCCTGGCCACCCGCCCGCTGACGCCCCGGAAACGCCGCGCTTGCGCGCCGGGCGGTTTCGCGATTCAATCATCGCAAAAGCCTGAGGGGCGCAGGGGGCAGGAATGAGTGACACGGTCAGCGCGAAAAGGCGCATCTGGGGCTGGTGGTTCTTCGATTGGGCCAGCCAACCCTACAACACCCTGCTCCTGACATTCATCTTCGGCCCCTACTTCGCCGAGATCGCGCGTGGCTACTACATGGCCGATGGCATG
This sequence comes from Tabrizicola sp. M-4, assembly GCF_051132405.1. Taxonomy (GTDB): domain Bacteria; phylum Pseudomonadota; class Alphaproteobacteria; order Rhodobacterales; family Rhodobacteraceae; genus Paragemmobacter. Next base: position 3,581,271 of record NZ_CP128606.1, on the reverse strand, counting down.
GATGCCGATGCCGCGGGGGCCGCCGCGCAGGCCTATTGGGGCGCGGGCCTTGCCATCGCCTCCGTCCTCATCGCCGTCCTTGCCCCCATTCTCGGCGCCATCGCCGATGGAACGGGCCGCCGCCTCGTCTGGGTTTGGTTCTTCTCCGCCTTCTACATCGCAGGCTCCGCCGCGCTCTGGTTCATCGCGCCGGGGGGCGACAACCTGTTCTGGGCCGTGGTCTTCTTCGGTCTCGGCTTCATCGGGATGGAATTTGCCACCATCTTCACCAACGCCCTGATGCCCAGCCTCTCGGACCATGACGACATGGGGGCCATTTCCGGCTCGGGTTTCGCCTTCGGCTATCTGGGCGGTGTGCTGGCATTGGCCATCATGCTTCTTTTCTTCGCCGAAAACAGCGCCACGGGTAAAACCCTGATCGGCCTCGACCCGCTTTTCGGTCTCGACCCCGAGGCGCGCGAAGGCACCCGGGCCGTCGGCCCCTTCACCGCGATCTGGTATGCGGTCTTTATGATCCCCTTCTTCGTCTGGGTCCGTGAACCCCGCACCGACCGCCGCCCCCTCCACCTCGGACGCGCCTTCGCCAGCCTGCGCGACCTCCTCGCCTCGCTCCGCTATCGCAGCAGCCTTTCGGCCTATCTCGCCTCCTCGCTCTTCTACCGCGACGCGCTCAACGCGCTTTACGGTTTCGGCGGCGTCTATGCCTCGGGCGTGCTTGGATGGGAGATCACCCAGATCGGCGTCTTCGGTGTGGTGGGTGCCATCACCGCCATGATCGCAAGCTGGATCGGCGGCAAGGCCGACCGCCGCTATGGCCCCAAACTGGTCATCGCCTTCTGCATCGTCGTCCTGATCTTCGTCTGCCTCATCATCGTCGGCATGACGCGCGAACAGGTCTGGGGCATCGCGCTTGACCCTGCCTCCAACGTCTCCGACGATATCTTCTTCGCCTGCGGTGCGCTGATCGGCGCAGCCGGTGGCGCGCTTCAGGCCGCCTCGCGCACCATGATGGTTCGCCACACCACCCCCGACCGCGCGACCGAGGCTTTCGGCCTCTTCGCCCTGTCCGGCAAGGTCGCCTCCTTCATCTCGCCCGCCCTCATCGCGGTTGCGACGCATGTCAGCGGATCACAGCGCATCGGCATCTCTCCGCTGATCGTGATGTTCCTCATCGGCCTCGTTCTGCTAATCTGGGTGCGGGCAAAAGGCGAACAGGCGTGATGATCCGGCAACTTGCAACACTGGCATTGGCAGCGGTCCTCGCATTGCCCGCGCAGGCCGAAACCAAAGCGAACCAGTTGTTCGGTGCCGCCGACCTGCCCACGTCCAACCGCCCGATGCCTTTTGGCAGCTATGCCAAGGGCTGCGCCGACGGCCTTGTCCAACTGCCAGAAACCGGTCCCACATGGCAGGCCATGCGCCTGTCGCGAAACCGCAACTGGGGCCACCCGGTGATGATCGACTTCCTCGTCGACCTCAGCCGCGCCGCCAACCAGATCGGCTGGCCGGGCCTCTACATCGGCGACATCAGCCAACCGCGTGGCGGTCCGATGGTCAGTGGCCACGCCTCGCACCAAATCGGCCTTGATGCCGATATCTGGATGCTGCCGCCCCGTCGCCTCGACCTTTCCCGTCAGGAACGCGAAGACATTTCCTCCATTCCGGTCCGCTCCGCCGATCAGCGCAGCGTCACGAAGAACTGGACCGCGTCTCATCACGCCCTCCTGCGCGCCGCCGCCTCCGACGGACGCGTCGACCGCATCTTCGTCGCCGCCGCGGTGAAGATCGAGATGTGCAAGACCGCCACCCGCGCCGATCGCGACTGGCTGCAGAAGATCCGCCCCGTCGCGGGCCACGACACCCATTTCCACGTGCGCCTGAAATGCCCAAGGGGCGCGCGCCATTGCGAAACCCAGACCCCCTCGGTCAAGGAGCTGTCGAATGGCGGCAATGGCTGTGATGATACGCTGATGTGGTGGGTATCCGACGACTACCTCAACCCGAAACCCGATCCCAACGCCAAACCCGCACCGCGCCAGCGTCACCCCCGGGAATACACCCTTGCCGATCTGCCCAGACAATGCCGAAACGTCCTGTCTTCGCCCTGACGGCGGGGATGGTTCTGGTTCTCGGCCTACAGGGCAGTGCCAGCCAACCCTATGCCGCTGGCTTCCTGTCCGCGTTCACATGGTCCATGTCGGACGACCGCTTCGGCGGTTTTTCCGGCATCGAAATGGCCGATGACGGCATGTCCTTCCTCGCCCTCAGCGACCGGGGCGGCTGGACGCGCGGCACGATCACCCGTGACGCGCAGGGCCTGATCACCGGCATCGACGCCCGCCCCATCCGCCTGCTGCGGGGCCGGTTCGAAGCCCCGCTCGATGATGGTCGCAATGATTCCGAAGGGCTGGCGGTCGCGCCCGATGGCAGCGTCTATATCTCCTTCGAAAGTGTCGCCCGGGTCCTGCGCTATGACAGCATCGACGGCCCCGCCCGCAACCTGCCAACCCCCCGCGAATTCGGCCGCCTGCAAACCAACTCCGCACTCGAGGCCCTCGCCATCGGCCCCGATGGCACGCTCTACACCCTTCCCGAACGTTCGGGCGAACTTGACCGCCCCTTCCCCGTCTGGCGCTTCCGCAACGGCAAATGGGATCAGCCTTTCGACCTGCGCCGCGACGGCGGCTATCTGGCGGTGGGGGCCGATATCGGCCCCGACGGCCGCTTCTACCTCCTGGAGCGGGAATTCCACGGCATCCTCGGCTTTTCCAGCCGTATCCGCAGCTTTGCACTTTCCGATAGCGGGCTTGCCGACGAGCGCACGGAACTGCAATCCGGCATCGGCCAGCACGACAATCTCGAAGGCATCTCGGTCTGGCAGGACGCCTCGGGCGCAATCCGCCTGACCATGATCGCCGATGACAACTACAACTTCTTCCAGAAGACCGAACTCGTCGAGTACCGCCTTTCTTCGCCAGCGCCCTCGGTGCAGGGCGATTGACAGCCGGGCAGGGCGGGCGTAGGGGGCAGCCGTCCCTCGATGCGCGGGGGGCCAAGTCTCCGCGACCTTGTCAAAACGGAAAACCGACATGACCCGCACCATCACTTATGGCGTCCTCGCCATGGCCATCGTCGTCGTGGCCTCGAACATCCTCGTCCAACATCCCATCGGCAGCTGGCTCACCTGGGGCGCCTTCACCTATCCGCTGGCCTTCCTTGTCTCGGACATCGTCAACCGTCTGGAAGGCCCCTCCGCCGCGCGCCGCGTGGTCTATGCGGGTTTTGCCACGGGCCTGATCTGTTCCGTCATCGGCACCCAGATCATGGGCGAATTTGGCCCCCTCGTGACCCTTCGCGTCGCTATCGGCTCGGCCATCGCCTTCCTTCTGGCGCAACTCGTCGATGTGCAGATCTTCGATCGCCTCCGCCGTCAGGCTTGGTGGAAGGCCCCGTTCATCTCCACCCAGATCGGCTCCACACTCGACACGGCGATCTTCTTCACCATCGCCTTTTCCGCCTCGCTCACCTTCCTCGAACCGGGCAACGATGTGTCGTGGGCGGCCGAGGCGATGCCCCTTCTGGGCGCTGGCCCCACGGTTCCCTTCTGGGTTTCGCTCGGATTTGCGGACCTTCTGGTGAAGATTGCCGTCGATCTCATCGCATTGTTGCCATTCCGCTTTGCCATCCATCGATTGACGGCAAAGGTTGCGTGAAATCTGTTGACGAACACAAAATCTGTGTCACCCTCCCCTTATCTGAAACCCATTGAAAGGAGGTGATCCAGTGTCTAGAGCTACATTGGAGAGAGGTGTCGGGACAGTCAGGAGGACCGTTTTCTGAGGGCAGCCCCTCAGTCGACAGGCTACCTGATTGGGCTTGAAACCTAACTGGCCCATCTCCTTGGATCTCGGAAAGGGTCGCCGCAAAGGCGACCCTTTCTCTTGTGAAACAACCCGCTCATGCTCCGCATCACCGACGACATCAGCATCGCCGACTGGGAACTGACCGAACAGTTCATCCGGGCCTCCGGTCCCGGCGGGCAGAACGTGAACAAGGTTTCCACCGCCGTCGAACTGCGGTTCGAGGCCGAACGTTCCCCCCACCTGCCCGCTCCGGTGAAGGCCCGCCTAAAGCGCCTCGCCGGTCGCCGCTGGACGACCGAGGGCGCGCTGATCCTGCAAGTCGACGAAACCCGCAGTCAGGCCCGAAACCGCGAGATCGCGCGGGAACGCCTTGCCGACCTCATCCGTCAGGCCCTCGTCGTCCCCAAACGCCGGATCGCAACCAAACCCACGCTGGGCAGCCAACGCCGCCGCCTCGCCGCAAAATCCGTCCGGGGCGAGGTGAAGGCCCTGCGCGGCCGGATCGAGGGCGAGGATGACTGACCCCCGCGCGACCGAGGGCGCCGCGCTCTGGCATGGCACGCCCCTCCGCCTGATCGTCGCGCGCGAGAATGCCGTCTTTGAAATGGCCCTGCCCGACGGCATCCGCGCGGCCCTTCGCCTGCACCGCGCTGGCTATCAGGATGCCGCATCCATCCGCTCCGAACTCTGGTGGTGCGCCGAGCTTGCCGCTCTCGGCCTGCCGGTCCCCACACCGCTTCCCCTGCCGGACGGCGCTTTGCTCGCCACTCTATCCGATGGCCGCCACGCCTCTGCCATCCGATGGCTTCCGGGCACACCCATCGGCGCAGCGGGCCAACCGCTGGCCCAACCCCTCCCTGTCCAGATCGACCTGCACTTTCGCCTCGGTCAACTGCTCCGCCGCCTGCATCTGGCCAGCGATGCCCTGACCCGACCAGAAGGCTTCACCCGCCCCCACTGGGACATCGACGGTCTGGTGGGAGAGTCCCCCCTCTGGGGCCGCTTCTGGGAACATCCGGCCGCTTCGTATGCACAATGTGCTGCACAGTTTGCTGCACGCGATGTGCTGCGGTCCCGCCTTGCCCGGCACGCCGCCCAAGGTGGCGACATCGGCCTGATCCATGCCGATGTCCTGCGCGAGAACATCCTGATTTCACAAGATGAAATCGCCCTGATCGACTTCGACGATTCTGGTTTCGGCTTCCGCCTCTACGACCTCGGCACCGTGCTGTCGCAGAACCAGTATGAACCCGCCCGCGACGACCTCCGCGATGCACTCATGGCCGGATATGGCACGCAAGACGTTGAAATGGTGGAAACCTTCACGCTCGCCCGCATCCTCGCCTCGGTCGGCTGGACGATCCCGCGCCTCGCCCCCGACGATCCCATCCACCGCAGCCATCTCGCCCGCGCCGACATGGCGATCCGCCGGATTCTTGGTTAAACGACCACCTCCAGCGCGGCCTGATCCCCTACCCCGAACACCCGCTTGTAGCGTTCGATCTCGGCCTTCGGCCCCATCGCCTTGTTCGGATTGTCCGACAGTTTCACCGTGGGCCTGCCATCCGCCGAAACAGCCTTGCAGACAAGGCTGAACGGCGCCAGCCGATCCCCCGCAAGGCCCCGGAAGTCATTGGTCAGCATGGTGCCCCACCCGAAAGACACCTTTACCCGCCCATGGAACTGACGATGCAATTCCTCGATCTTTTCCACGTCCAGCCCGTCGGAAAAGATCACCAGTTTCTGCGTCGGATCCTCACCGCGCGACTTCCACCAGCGGATGGCGGTTTCCGCACCCTTTGCGGGATCGCCACTGTCGATCCTGATCCCCGTCCAGGTGGTCAACCAATCCGGCGCATTCCGCAGGAAGCCTTCCGTCCCATAGGTATCCGGCAGGATCACCCGCAGATTGCCGTCATGTTCCTCATGCCAATCGGCCAACACCTGATAGGGCGCCTGCGCCAGTTCGGCATCCGTCCGCGCCAGCGCAGAATAGACCATCGGCAATTCATGCGCATTGGTCCCGATCGCCTCGATGTCCCGCTTGCGCGCGATGGCGCAATTCGACGTGCCGATGAAGGTCGCGCCCAGCCCTTCCTGCATTGCCTGAACGCACCAGTCCTGCCACAGGAAGGAATGCCGCCGTCGGGTCCCGAAATCGGCAATCCTCAACGTTTCCAAACCCTTCAGGCGCTCGATCTTCTCCCACAGCCGCGTCATCGCGCGGGCATACAGGACCTGAAGCTCGAACTTCCCCATCCCCTTCAGCACCGCGCGCGACCTGAGTTCCATCAGCACCGCCAGCGCCGGGATCTCCCAAAGCATGACTTCGGGCCACTTCCCCTCGAAGGTAAGTTCGTACTGTCCGTCCTTCTTTTCCAGATGATAGGCGGGCAGTCGCAGCCCCTCGAACCATTCCATGAAATCCGGGCGGAACATCTGGCGCTTGCCATAGAACATGTTCCCGCGCAGCCATGTGCTTTCCCCGCGCGACAGTGACAGGGATCGGACGTGGTCCAACTGCTCGCGCAACTCGCCCTCGTCGATCAGCTCGGCCAGCCGGACCGAGGAGCTGCGGTTGATCAGCGAGAATGTCACCGATGTTTCCGGCTTGTTGCGGAAGATCGACTGGCACATGAGCAGCTTGTAGAAGTCTGTATCGATCAGCGACCGGACGATCGGATCGATCTTCCAGTTGTGGTTATGAACCCGGGTGGCGATATCGACCACGTCACTCCTCCAGCACGACACCGGCCGCGCGCATCTCGTCCATCATCCGCGCCATCGAACCGCCAAGGTCGATGCCCCGGCAGGCGCCCAGCAAGACCCGTGCCTGCAGGCCCAGCCTTGCCGCATCCAGCGCCGAATAGGCAACGCAGTAATCGGTGGCGAGGCCCACAAGCGTGACCGCCGACACCCCCCGTGCGCTCAGGTAACCATTCAGCCCAGTCGTTGTGCTATGGTCATTCTCGAAAAAGGCGGAATAGCTGTCGATACCGGCGCGGAAACCCTTGCGGATAATCAGTTGCGCCGGTTCCGTGCGAAGATCGGGGTGAAATTCAGCGCCCGCTGTGCCTTGGATGCAATGGTCGGGCCAAAGCGTCTGCGGGCCGTAAGACATTGTTAACGTCTCGAAGGGTGCCTTGCCGGGATGGTTCGACGCGAATGAGGAGTGATCCGCGGGATGCCAATCCTGCGTCAGCACAACTGTTGCGAAGTCATCCATTAACCCATTGACTCTGTTAATTATTTTATCCCCATCTGCCACCGCCAGCGCACCGCCGGGGCAGAAATCATTCTGGATGTCGATGACGATCAGGGCTTCGTTGGCAGGGCGCATTGCGGGCCTCACGGCAAGGTGAATGCCCTTGCGTAGGAAACCCCCGCCCCTGCGTCAATGGGAACGGCTTGAAATCGCAGGGAAAGGGGTGCATCCCCGCGCCATGCTGACAGTCGCCGCGCTCCATCACTTCACCCGCTTTCCCGACCCGGCCGCGCTGCGCGGCCCGCTTGTCGACATCTGCACGGCGCAGGGGGTGAAGGGTTCGCTGCTGTTGGCGGGTGAGGGGATCAACGGCACGATTGCCGGAACGCGGGCGGGGATCGGTGCCGTTCTGGCACATATCCGTGCGATTCCGGGGTGTTCCGATCTGGACTGGAAGGAAAGCCCCGCCGCGACCATGCCTTTCGGCAAAATGAAGGTGAAACTGAAGCGCGAGATCGTCACCATGGGCAAGCCGGACGTGGATCCGAAAGCCCGCGTCGGCCATTATGTCGCGCCCTCGGATTGGAATGCGCTCATCTCCTCGCCAGACGTGGCGGTGATCGACACACGCAACGACTACGAGGTTTCGATCGGCACCTTCGCCGGGGCCGTGGATCCCGGCACTCGCAGCTTCAGCCAATTCCCCGCCTGGTGGGAGGAGAACAAGGAACGTTTTCACAACAAGCGGATAGCCATGTTCTGCACTGGCGGCATCCGTTGCGAGAAATCGACGAACTGGCTTCTGCAGCAGGGCGTGACCGACGTCTTCCACCTGAAGGGCGGCATCCTGAAGTACCTCGAAGAGGTGCCGCAGGACCAATCGCTCTGGCAGGGGGAATGCTTCGTCTTCGACCAACGCGTCTCGGTTGGCCACGGCCTCGTGGCCGGAAACCTTTCATCCTGCGGGGCCTGCCGCCGCCCCGTCACCCCGGAAGGCCGTGCCGACCCCGCCTATGAGGAGGGCGTCTGCTGCCCAGCCTGCAGGGATGAATACACGCCTGAAGACCGCGCCCGCTTCCGCGAACGCCAGCGCCAAATGAAACTGGCCGAGGCGCGGGGCGAACCGCACCTCGGTGCCTGAGGGTCAGCGCAGGCGAAGCCCCGCCTCGTCGAAGAAAAGCGCATCGGCCGCGTCGAACCCGACACCCACCTGCGATCCGATCTCTGGGATGACATCCCCCTTCGCTTCGATCACCAGTTTTTCCCCTGTCGCGGCCGTCACGTGGATATAGCTGACACCGCCCAGCGCCTCTGTCATGTCCACCCTGTGCGTGCTGCCTTCGATGACCCGCAGATGCTGCGGGCGCAGGCCCACCTCCACCTTCGCGCCCGCGCCCGGCAGCGTCACCCCTGCCGCAACCGACGAAGACAGGCCCGCCGCCGCAACGCTGCCCGCGCCCTCGACCTTGGCCGCGACGAAATTCATCGCCGGGCTGCCGATGAAGCCCGCGACAAAGCGGTTGTCGGGATTGTGGTACAGTTCCAACGGCTTGCCCACCTGCTCCACCCGCCCTTTGCGCAGCACGACGATCTTGTCGGCAAGCGTCATGGCTTCCACCTGATCATGCGTCACATAGATCATGGTCGCCCCGATCTCGCGGTGCAGGCGCGCGATTTCCACCCGCATCTCCACCCGCAATTCGGCATCCAGATTCGAAAGTGGTTCGTCGAACAGGAACACTTCCGGCCCCCTCACGATGGCCCGCCCGATGGCGACGCGCTGCCGCTGCCCACCCGAAAGCGCCTTCGGCTTGCGCGACAGAAGTTCGTCCAGCTTCAGGATGCGCGCGGCCTCTGCGACCTTGCGGTCGATCTCGGCCTTGGGATGCCCGGTCATCTTGAGGCCGAATCCCATGTTCTCGGCCACCGTCATATGAGGGTAAAGCGCATAGGTCTGGAACACCATCGCCACGCCGCGTTCCGACGGGTCGGCCTGTGTCACGTCGCGGTTCCCAATGCGGATTGCCCCGTCCGAGGTTTCCTCAAGGCCTGCAACCATGCGCAACAGCGTGGATTTCCCGCAACCCGAAGGGCCGACGAAGACGCAGAATTCCCCATCTTCGATCTTCAGATCGACCCCATGGATGACCTGAACATCCCCAAATCGCTTTACGACCTTCTGCAGCGTTACCCCTGACATGGCATCCCCTCCCTGATTATCCCTGTTCCGGAAAGCGCCAGCTTTCCGCCTCTGCGGCAATGCGCGCCGCCGTGTCCTTGATCCGATCCGCGCCCGCTTCAAGCTGAGAAAGCGAGGTCCGCGCCGTTGTCGATGTCACTGAAAGCGCGCCGATCACCCGCCCTGTCCGGGACAGGATCGGCACGGCGCAGCAAATGATTCCCGGCTCATGCTCCTCGCGGTCGAAGGCATAACCTCGTCCGCGAATCGCTTCCAACTCTGTCCTTAGCGTCTCTGGCGTATCCAGAGTGTGGGGCGTGAACCTGTGGAAGCTCTGCCTGTCGATGGCACGTTGCAGCGCCTCGTCCGGAAGGAAGGCGAGCATCGCCTTGCCCACGCCGGTGCAATAGGCCGGACCCACTTTCCCGGCCTGCGCGAACATCTCCACGGGTTTGGCCGAATTGCGCTTGTCGACGTACAGAACCTGCCCGTTGTCCAGTTGCGCAAGGTGGATCGTTTCGCCCGTTTCTGCAGCCAATTCATCCAGATAGGGCCGCGCGATCGGGGCCAGCGAGGATGTCGCCCACGCCGCGTGGGCGAGGCGCACAAGCCGAACGCCAAGAGCATAGGTCTGGCGGTCGCTGTCAAAGGAAAGCATCCCCTGATGCACAAGCGTCTGGATCAGCCTGTAGAGGGTTGCCTTGGGATAGACCGACGCCGTCAGAAGTTCGGAGAAGCGCACAGGGCGACCGCAGGCTGCGACCATGTCCAGCACATCCAGCGCCTTGCCGACTGTTCCGTCACCCTGTTCCGCAGACATGACCGCCTTCCATCCCTGTTGACAGCTTAAACGATAGGCCGCATAGTTTTCAATATTCAAGACTAAGTTTCACATAATGGAACCAAGCGGGAGGAAACCATGGTCCATAAGAAAACGGGCGCCTTGGCCCTCGTGGCGGCATTGATGCTGTCCACGTCGGCCTTCGCGCAGGACAAGCGCGTCGTCACCTGGAATGCTGACTACGATCCCATTCCTCTGGCTGCCGCCGAAGCCCTGATCGCGGATTTCGAAGCTGCGAACCCTGAGATCGACATCCAGCTTACGAACTTCGACCACGAAGCCTACAAGAACGCGATCCGCAACTTCCTGACCGCCGACCCGCCGGATCTGGCCAACTGGTATGCCGCGAACCGTATGCGTCCCTTCGTCGAAGCCGGCCTGTTCGCGGATATTTCGGACGTCTGGGCTGAAAACGGCCTTAACGATGCGCTCGCCTCGTCCGTCCCGTCGTCGACCATCGACGGGAAGCAGTATGCGATCCCCTACACCTACTATCAGTGGGGCATCTACTATAACCGCGACGCTTACGCCGCGGCTGGTGTCGAACTGCCGGGCGAAGGTGGCGTGACCTGGGAGCAGTTCCTTGCGAATTGCGAAAAGTTCAAGGCAGCCGAGATCGACTGCGTCACCACCGGTTCCAGCGCGCTTTGGCCCGTGGCAGGTATCTTCGACTACCTGAGCCTCCGTACCAACGGCTATCAGTTCCACAGCGATCTCGCCGCAGGCAAGATTTCGTGGACCTCGCCGGAAGCCCGCGCCGTGTTCGCGGAATTCGCCAAGCTGCAGCCCTATGTCACCGCGAACCATGCCGCGATCGACTGGCAGGATGCCGCTGCGATCTTCGTGCAGGGCAAGGCCGCCCATTACGTGATGGGCAACTTCGCCGTCGGCGTCTTCAAGGAAGGCGGGATGACGAATGACAACCTCGGCTTCATGGTGTTCCCGGAAATCACCCCCGGCATCGCCCGCGCCGAAGAAGCGCCGACCGACACGATCCACCTGACCTCCGGCGCGAAGAACCCGGATGATGCGAAGAAGTTCCTGGCCTATATCGCCAGCGCCGAAGCGCAGTCGAAGTGGAACGCGGCCGTTGGCCAGTTGCCCACCAACAAGAACGCGGCGGTCGATCCGGCCGATCCGTTCCTGACGGCGGGCTTCCAGGCCCTGTCCACCGCGACGGGCGGTATCGCACAGTTCTGGGACCGCGACGCGGATGCCGAATATGCCAAGGCCGGCATGGAAGGCTTCCAGCAGTTCCTCGTGCAGCCGGATCAGCTTGAAGCGATCCTGGAGCGTCTGGAACAGACCCGTCTGCGTCTGTACCCGCAGTAATCTGACGACGCGGGCGTCCCTCTTTTGCGGGGGGCGCCCGTTTTCTGTTACGGGGGGGACAGATGGCACAGGCAACGGAATTGACTTCGGCAGGCGCCGGTCAGAGGGCGGCTCGGCGCTGGAACCAGCGCACCATAGCGCCTTGGCTGTTCCTTGCGCCCGGGCTTTTCATGTTCACGGTCTATGTGCTGTGGCCCATCGTGGAAAGCGTCACCCTGTCGTTCTATGATTGGAACGGGTTGTACAACCGGGATGGCGAATTCACTGGCACCTTCGTCGGCCTGCGAAATTATGCTGAGTTAATGACCGACCCGGCTTTTGAGACATCCCTTTGGAACAACTTGAAATGGTTGGTCCTGTACATGGCCGCGCTGCCCATCGGGCTGTTCATCGCGATCTTCCTGAACCAGACGGTTACGGGCATCCGCCTGTACAAGTCTCTGTTTTTCTTTCCTTTTGTTATTAGTCAGGTCGTCGTCGGCCTGATCTTCGCATGGTTCTACGCACCCAATTTCGGCCTGTTCTACCTGCTGACCGAGGCGATCACGGGGCAGGGCACGGCCATCCTCGCAGACCCCGATCTTGTCACCTATGGCATCATCGTCGCGGGCCTCTGGCCGCAGATCGCCTATGTGATGATCCTGTACCTGACCGGCCTGAACAACGTTGCCCCCGATCAGATCGAGGCTGCGCGGCTGGACGGTGCCAAGGGCTGGCGGATGCTGTGGTATGTGGTTCTGCCGCAACTACGCCCTGCAACGTTCATCGCCGTGATCGTCACCGTCATCGGCGCGCTGCGCAGCTTTGACCTTGTGTCGATCATGACGACGGGCGGACCCTTCGGATCGTCCCGCGTGCTGTCCTATTACATGTTCGAGATGGCCTTGGGCGAGTTCGGCTTCCGCATGGGCTATGGTGCTGCCATCGCCGTCGTCCTTTTCGCCATCATGATGATCTTCATTTCGGGCTTCATCTGGAAGATGTGGCGCGACGAGAAGGAGCGCTGAGATGTTCCCCCGTCCCATCCAACAATCCAGCAACGCGGCGCAGTGGCTTTATACCATTGCCTTGCCCGTGGCCCTGCTGATCTGGCTTTTCCCGCTGCTTGGCGTGGCGCTGACCTCGCTGCGGCCTGCTTCCGATCTGGCGCAGGGCAACTATTTCGGCATGCCGTCCGGCATTGCATGGGAAAACTATATCTTCATCTTCACCCAGACGCCCATCGGGCAGTACATGCTGAATTCGCTTTGGGTGACGATCCCCACGGTGATCGGCGCGGTTGGGCTTTCGCTGATGACGGGGTTTGCGCTGGCGGTGTACGGATTCCGTGGCAACATCCTTGTTTTCTTCATGTTCGTTGCGGGAAACTTCGTGCCGTTCCAGATCCTGATGGTGCCGGTCCGGGACATGACCCTGAACCTTGGGATGTACGATACGTGGTATGGGCTTGCCTTGTTCCATATCGCCTTCCAGACCGGGTTCTGCACCCTTTTCATGCGGAACTTTATCAAGGCACTTCCTTACGAATTGATTGAGGCCGCGCGCGTTGAAGGCGTGTCGGAATGGCGGATCTTCTGGTTCATCGTGCTGCCCCTGATGCGCCCCGCCATCGCGGCGCTTTCCGTGCTGGTTTTCACCTTCATCTGGAACGATTTCTTCTGGGCAACGGTGCTGACGCAAGGCGTGGACAGCCAACCGATCACGGCGGGTCTGTCCTCGCTTAACGGGCAATGGATCGCGCAATGGCATCTGGTTTCGGCGGGATCGATCCTCGCCGCGCTGCCGCCGGTTCTGATGTTCTTCCTGATGCAGAAGCATTTCATCGCGGGCCTGACGCTGGGGGCGGTGAAGTGACGGAATTCAGGCTGGATGCCGGAAGCGGCGACCTTGCGCAGACCATCGCGGTCACGACATCGGGGGGCATTCCCGAGGTGATCTGGTGGGGGCCTGCCTTGCCGGAGGGGGAAGATCTGGCCGAACTTGCCGCCTCTGTTCGCAACGACCTGACGGGGGGCATGCTGGACAGACTTCCCGCGTTGTCGCTCTGCCCTGAGGCGGGGCGGGCCTTTCAGGGGCAAGCGGGGCTTGTGCTTTCGGCCGAGGACGGCGCGCCGATGCTGCCGGTCTTCAGCTTTGAAAGGGCAGAGGAGGACGATACCCTTCTGCGCCTTGTCAGTGTGGCGGAAGGACTGCGCCTGACACATGAGTTGCGGGCCTATCCGACAGGGGTGATCGGCCTGCGCACGGTTCTGGATGCCAAGCGGCCCGTGCGCCTGCACTGGCTGGCGGCCCCGGTTCTGCCCGCGCCGCAGGATGGCGACATCATCGACGTTCACGGCAAATGGACGCGCGAATTCCATCTGAACCGCGTCGCATGGACGCCCGGCATCCGCCTGCGCGAGGCGCGGACGGGGCGTTCAGGGCATGAGCATCCACCCTATGTCATCCTTGCCGGGCGCGGCGCGACGAACAGTGCCGGCGAGGCGCGCGCCCTGCATTACGGCTGGTCCGGCGGGCATCGCATGGTGGCCGAGGAATTGCCGGACGGTCGCCGTCAAGTTCAGTTCGGCCACGCCTGGGGGGCGGAAACGGCGCCGGGCATGCGGTTCGAGACGGCGGAACTGCTGGCCGTTTCATCGCGGGCGGGCCTGAACGGGATAGGGGCTGCCTTCCAGCGCGACATCCGCGACCGGGTGGTGACATGGCCCGATCCGGCGCGGGCGCGGCCGGTGCATTACAACTGCTGGGAAGCGATCTACTTCAACCACAATCTGGCCGACCTCGCCGCCATCGCCGACCGCGCCGCCGAGATGGGGGCGGAACGGTTCGTTCTGGATGACGGCTGGTTCGGCAGGCGGGATGACGACACCACCTCGCTTGGCGATTGGACGGTGGACCAGCGGAAATGGCCCGACGGCCTGCATCCGCTGATTGCCCATGTGCACAAGCTGGGCATGACCTTCGGTCTGTGGTTCGAACCCGAGATGGTGAACCCGGACAGCGATCTGATGCGCGCCCATCCCGACTGGATGCTGGGGCCCGCCGATCAGGTAGCGGGGCGGAACCAGATGGTGCTGGACCTGTCGAAACCCGAGGTGCGGGAATACCTGTTCAACGCGGTGTCCGAGATCCTGGCGGAATATCCCATTGACTACATCAAATGGGATCACAACCGCCTGCTTCCCGTCGTGGATGCCGCCCAGACGCGTGGGATCTATGAACTCCTCGCTTCGCTGCGCAAGGCGCACCCGGCGGTGGAGATCGAAAGCTGCGCCAGTGGCGGCGGCCGGATCGATGCGGGAATCCTGTCCCATACGCACCGCGTGTGGCTTTCCGATTCCAACGACGCCTTGGAACGGCTTCGGATGCAACATGATGCAGCGCTGTTCCTTCCTGCCGCGATCACCGGCAGCCATGTGGGGCCGCGGAAGTCGCATACCTCGGGGCGTGTTCTACCGATGTCCTTCCGGGCATGGGTCGCGGCGCAGCGGCATTTCGGTTTCGAGATGGACCTGCGCGAGTTGAAGGGGGAAGAAGCAGCTACGCTGAAATCTGTGACCGCGTGGTGGAAGGCCAATCGCGGCTGGATGTTGGGTGGCACGATCCACCGCATCGACAGCGATGATCCCGCGGTGGTGGCCGAGGTGCAGATGGCCGCCGATGGCGGGCGCTTTGTCCTGTTCGCCGGGCAAGGGGAGACGAGCGTGCAGATCCTGCCGCGCCCCCTGCGCCTTATCGGATTGGAGCCGGAGGCCCGTTATCGCCTTAGGCTGGTCAACCCCGAGGATGCACCGCGCCAGTCGCGCGGGCCCAATGCCCTGAAATCCGGGGAGTTGACCTTGACGGGGCGTGCGCTCATGCAGCGCGGGGTGCTGTTGCCGGTGGCATGGCCTGTCACGATCTGGGTCGTGGAGGGCGAGCGTGTCTAGCCTGGCGGATTGGGGCGCGACGGGAAAGGTTGGCCGATGAAAGCGGATTGGATTGCGGTCGACTGGGGCACCACGAACCTGCGCGCCTTCGCCATCGGGCGCGAGGGGATCTTGGCGCAGGCGGTTTCCGAGGATGGGATGGGGCGGCTGGAGCGTGACGGGTTCGAACCTGCGCTCTTGCGCCTGATTTCGCCGTGGTTGGCCGACGGAACGGTGACCGATGTCGTGGCCTGCGGCATGGTGGGCAGCCGTCAGGGTTGGCATGAGGCGCCCTATCGGGCCGTGCCTTGCATCCCGCTGGATGCCGGATCGCTTGTGACCGCGCCCACTCGGGACCCGCGCATCCGGGTGCGGCTAGTGCCGGGGTTGAAGCAATCGTCGCCCGCCGATGTTATGCGGGGCGAAGAGACGCAGATTGCAGGGGCTTTGGCCCTGCTGCCGGGGTTCGACGGGGTGATCTGCCTGCCCGGGACCCATTCGAAATGGGCGCATCTGAGTGCCGGTGAGGTGGTCAGCTTCCAAACCTACATGACGGGCGAGATGTTCGCGCTGCTGTCGCAGGCCTCGGTCCTGCGGCACGGGATGCAGGGCGAGGGCTGGGATGACGCGGCTTTCGATGCGGGCGTGTCGGATGCCTTGTCGCGGCCTGAGCGCATCGGTGCGAGGCTGTTCGGCATCCGCGCCGAGGGGCTTATCGCGGGTCTTTCGGCAGCGGCGGCGCGGGCGCGGCTGTCGGGATTGCTGATCGGGATGGAACTGGCGGCGGCGCGGCCCTATTGGCTGGGTCAGGCGGTGGCCATCGTGGGGTCGGAGGGAATTTCCGCCTCGTATTCAAGGGCTTTGAAGGGATTGGGGGTCGAGGCGCGGTTGGTGAAGGGGGGCGATGCCGTCCTTGCCGGGCTGGCGGCGACCCGCGCGAAGGTGACGGCATGACGGAACGCAAGATCATCGCCATCCTGCGGGGGATCACCCCGGATGAGGCGGTGCCGGTGGCAGAGGCGCTGGTGAAGGCGGGGATCACGACGATCGAGGTGCCGCTTAACAGCCCGCATCCGGTGACGTCGATCGCTGCGATGGTAAAGGCGCTGGGCCATCATGCGGTGATCGGGGCGGGGACGGTGCTGACGGTTGCCGATGTGGCCGAGGTGGCGGATGCAGGGGGGCGGCTGATCGTGTCGCCCAATTGCGACCCGGAGGTGATCGCCGCGACCAAGGCGCGGGGTCTGCAAAGCTGGCCGGGGGTGATGACGCCGACGGAATGCTTTGCCGCGCTGAAGGCCGGGGCGGATGGGTTGAAGATTTTTCCCGCAAGCTTGATCGGGCCGGACGGGGTGAAGGCCATCCGCGCGGTGCTGCCGAAGGGTTGTCAGGTATATGCCGTGGGCGGGGCGGGGGCGGAGAACTTCGCCCAGTGGATCAAGGCCGGGGCGGATGGGTTCGGCATCGGCACGGCGCTTTACACGCCGGGGCTTTCGGTGGCCGAAGTGGCGGCACGGGCGGCGCGGATCGTGGCGGCCTATGACGAGGCGCGGGGATGATCTTCGACGCGCGGGTCTGCGAACTGGGCGAGGGGGCGCTGTGGCATCCCCTGCGGCGGCAGTTCTTCTGGTTCGATATCCTTGGGAAGAAGCTGCATTCGGTCGAGGATGGCGAGGCGCGGACGTGGTCCTTCGTGGAGCTTGTCTCTGCCGCCGGATGGGTGTCGCGTGACGTGCTGCTGATAGCGGGGGAGCGGGACCTGTTCCTTTTCGATCTGGAGACGGAAGAGATCGAGACCGTTGCCGAATTGGAGGCTGACGATCCCGGCACGCGGTCGAATGACGGGCGGGCGGACAGGCAGGGCGGGTTCTGGATTGGGACGATGGGCAAACGGGGAGGGGACGACCCCGGACGCGGGTCGATCTGGCGCTGGTATCGGGGTGAGATGCGGCGGATCTTCTCGGGGCTGACGATCCCCAATTCGATCTGCTTCGCGCCGGATGGGACGCGGGCCTATTTCTCGGACACGGTGACACAGCGCATCCAGACGGTGGCCTTGGATGCGGATGGCTGGCCTGTGGGTCAGCCGGGGACCTTCGTCGATCTGGCGGCGGAGGGGCTTTACCCCGACGGGGCCACGGTTGATGCGGATGGGAACCTCTGGAACGCGCAATGGGGGGCGGGGCGGGTGGCCTGCTATGCGCCTGACGGGCGGTTCCTGAAGGCGGTGCCGATGGGTGCTTCGCAGACCTCTTGCCCCGCTTTCGGGGGGGAGGGGTTGGCGACGCTTTTCTGCACCACGGCTCATGAGGGGATGGACGCGGCGGCGCGGGCGGCGGACCCGGACGCCGGAAAGACCTTTGCGGTTCAAGGCGTTGGCCGTGGACTGCCCGAAGCACAGGTGAAGTTTTGAAGCGCACTCTCGGCGTCTGCTACTATCCGGAACACTGGCCCGAGGCGAAATGGGCCGAGGATGCCGCCCGCATGGCGGCGCTGGGCCTGACATGGGTCCGCATCGGCGAATTCGCCTGGAGCCGGATGGAGCCGGAGCCGGGGCGGTTCGACTGGGACTGGCTGGACCGGGCCATCGACACGCTGGGCAAGGCGGGGCTGAAGGTTGTCTTGGGGACGCCCACGGCGACGCCGCCGCGCTGGATGCTGGCGAAGCATCCCGACATGCTGGCTGTGGACGCGCAGGGGCGGCCGCGGGGGTTCGGGTCGCGGCGGCATTACTGCTTTTCGCATCGGGGATACCGTGCGGAATCGGCGCGGATCGTCACCGAACTGGCGCGGCGCTATGGGCGGAACCCGCATGTGGCGGCGTGGCAGACCGACAATGAATATGGCTGCCACGATACGGTGCTGAGCTATTCGGAGGCCGCGCGCGATGCCTTCCGCGAATGGCTGGCGCAGCGGTACCAGAGCCCGCAGGCGCTGAACCGCGCCTGGGGGAACGTGTTCTGGTCGATGGAGTATTCCTCTTTCGACGAGATCGGCTTGCCCAACCTGACCGTGACCGAGGCGAACCCGTCGCATGTCATGGCCTTCCGCCGGTTCGCGAGCGACGAGGTGGCGGCGTTCAACCGTGTGCAGACGGAGATCATCCGCAAATTCTCGGGCGCGCCGATTGCCCATAACTATATGGGAAGGATCACGGAATTCGACCATTTCGCGGTGGGGGCGGATCTGGATATCGCGTCTTGGGACGCCTATCCGCTGGGCTTCCTGTCGGACCGGCTGGAGGTGACGGCCGAGCATAAGCGTCGATTCGTGCGGCAGGGGGACCCGGATTTTCAGGCCTTCCACCATGACCTTTACCGAGCCGTGGGCCGTGGGCGGTGGTGGATCATGGAGCAGCAGCCGGGGCCTGTGAACTGGGCGCCGTGGAATGCCGACCCGCTGCCCGGGATGGCGCGGCTTTGGGCTTGGGAGGCCTTTGCCCACGGGGCGGAGGCGGTCTGCTATTTCCGCTGGCGGCAGGCGCCTTTCGCGCAGGAGCAGATGCATGCGGGGTTGCTGAGGCCTGACTCCGCGCCCGCGCAAGCCTTTGAAGAGGCTGGTGAAGTCGCGCGGGAACTGGCGGCGATGCCGGATGTGGGGACGGCGCGGGCGGATGTGGCGCTGGTCTTCGACTATGCCAGCGCGTGGGCTTGGCAGACGCAGCCGCAGGGGCGGGATTTCGACTATTTCCGGCTGGCCTTTGCCTTCTATCGCGGGCTGCGGCGGCTGGGTCTGAACGTGGATATCTTGGCCCCGGATGTGGCGGACCTGTCGGGTTACAAGCTGGTGCTGGCGCCGGGGGTGGCGACTTTGTCGGACGCTTTCCTTGGCGCGTTGAAGGCGCATCAGGGCGCGGCGCTGATCGGGCCGCGCAGCAATGCCAAGACGGTGGAGTTTGCGACTCCGGTGCCGCTGCCGCCGAACCTGCCGGGGCTGGATGCGGTGGTGGCGCGGGTGGAAAGCCTGCCGCCGGATGTGCCCGTGCCGCTGGAGGCAGGGGGTAACCTGTTGCACTGGCGTGAGAAGATCGAGACCGGGGCCGAAGTGGTGGAGCGGGCGACGGATGGTTGGCCGGTGCTGATCCGTTCCGGCGGGTTGCATTATCTGGGCGGCTGGCCGGAGGAGGCGGTGCTGGACCGGATGCTTTCGGCGCTGTGTGACGCGCGGGGGATCTCGGTCGAGGTGCTGCCCGAGGGGCTGCGGCGGCGGGATACCGACACGCACCGCTTCTGGTTCAACTACAACCCCGTTCCGGTGGAATGGGGCGGGGTGGTGATCCCCCCCGCCGGGGTGTGGTGGGAGGCGCTTTAGGGCGTCTCTGCCTTGCCTGACAGGTTCGCGAAGGCTACGCCATTGGGGCCGAGGGTGAGGGTTTCTCCGTCGAGGGATGCGCCGATGCAGGGGCCTGTCAGGGATGACAGGCCTTTGATCCTTATGGCGTTTTCCGAAGGCGACAGGTTGAAGAAGCAGGCCAGCGCATCGCCGCGCGTGAAGCCGAGCACGGGGTCGGGCAGGTCGAGGAAGCGGGTGCGGCCGGTGCGGAGTTCGGACCGTTCGCTGCGGTAACGAAGCATTAGCTTGTAGTAGTTCAGCACCGAGTCGGGGTCGGCGGCCTGTGTCGCGACGTTGCGGGAAAGTTGGGGCGGTTTTACCGGCAGCCACGGTTTGCCCGTTGAAAAGCCACCGTTTTCGGAGGCGTCCCAGACCATCGGGGTGCGGGTATTGTCGCGCCCCACGGGTTCGGGCCAGAAGGCGATGCCTTGGGGATCGGTCAACTCGTCGAAGGTGAGGTCGGTGTTGGTCTGGCCCAGTTCCTCGCCCTGCCAGAGGCAGATGGAGCCTTCGAAGGACAGGATCAGCGCGGCGGCCTGTTTGGCCAGCGCGTCGGGCGTGGTGCCATGCGCGGCCCAGCGGGTGACGTGGCGCGGCACGTCGTGGTTGGAGAAGGCCCACATCGGCCAGCCGTTCGGGGCGCCGGCGAAGAAATCCTCGATCTTCTGGCGGAAGGTGGCGGGGGTGTAGTCGTTCCCCATCATCTCGAAGCTGTAGCACTGGTGCAGGCGGTTGCGCCCCGTGTATTCCCCCATCAGGCGGATGGCGTGGTGACTGTCGCCGACTTCGCCCACCGAGGCCCGCGCGTCATAGCTGTCGAGCAGGCTGCGGATGCGTTCCATCCAGCCTGTCGTTTCGGGGCGGTTCTTGTCGAACAGGTGATACTGCATCTCGTAGGGGTTGCCGTCGGGGCGCGATTTTTCCCGGAAGTCGGCAGGATTGTCGCGGAGTTGGGGGTCGTGGAAGAAATAGTTGGCGGTGTCGAAGCGGAAGCCGTCCACGCCGCGGTCGAGCCAGAAGCGCATGTTGGCGAGGTGCCAGTCCTGCACGGCGGGGTTGTGGAAGTTGAAGTCGGGCTGTTCTGACAGGAAGTTGTGAAGATAGTACTGCTTGCGCCGCGCGTCCCATGTCCATGCGCTGCCGCCGAAGACCGAGAGCCAGTTGGTGGGGGGCGTGCCGTCCTTTTTCGGGTCGGCCCAGACGAACCAGTCGGCGCGCGGGTTGTCGCGGCTGGCGCGGCTTTCGGTGAAGAAGGGGTGCTGGTCCGAGCAGTGGCTAAGCACTTGGTCGATAATGATTTTCAGGCCGAGGTCATGGGCGCGCTGGATGAGCGCGTCGAAGTCGTTCAGCGTGCCGAAGGTGGGGTCGACGTCGGTGTAATCGGAGACGTCATAGCCCATGTCGCGCATGGGTGAGGTGAAGATCGGCGAGAGCCAGACGGCATCCACGCCGAGGTCGGCGATATGGGGAAGGCGGGCGGTTATGCCCGGAAGATCGCCGATGCCGTCACCGTTGCTGTCCTGAAAACTGCGGGGATAGACCTGATAGGTGACGGCACCTTTCCACCAATCCTGCGACGACATCTGGACCCCTTTTCTGCCTGTTCGGGGAAGCCTAGCGGGGTTCTTGGGGCGGAAACAGGGTGTACCGGGAGCGGTGCCGTATTCTGTGCCGCAAACTGTACATACGCAGCGGGCGGTGGATGAGGAAATGGGCAGGTTGGCGTTAAGGTTTTGCGTCGCACTGTCGGGGATGCCCCCCTCTCCCTGACGCTCTCCCTCCGTTCCGGGAGGGAGAGGGAAGCGCTTCGTTCCGGAGGAAGCGCGGGGTGGCGGGCCGCGCAAGGGGGGGTATTTGGGCCGGGATGAAGGGGCGGGGTGGCGCGGGCTATCGGATGGCGCGATTGTCTGCATCACAAATCTGCATTTGACCTTGTTTCCCGGCGGGCGGAGAAGATGCGGGACAGAGAAAGGGTTTCCCATGACCGCCCAAGCCGCGAAGGCCCCGCTGATCACCCCGGTCCTGATTGCGGGATGCGTCATCCTGATGCTGGGCTTTGCCGTCCGGGCGAGTTTCGGGGTGTTCCAGATTCCGATTGCGGAGGAGTTCGGCTGGGCGCGGGCGGAGTTCTCGCTGGCCATCGCCATCCAGAACCTGGCCTGGGGGATTGGGCAGCCTTTGTTCGGGGCAGTGGCGGAGCGGTTCGGGGACAGGAAGGCCATCGTGGCGGGGGCCTTGATGTATGCGGCGGGGCTGGTGCTTTCGGCATGGGCCATCACGCCGGGGCAGATGCAGGTACTGGAGATACTGGTGGGGTTCGGCATTGCCGGGACGGGCTTTGGCGTGGTGCTGGCCATCGTGGGCCGCGCGGCGAGTGCCGAGAACCGGTCGATGGCTTTGGGCATCGCCACGGCGGCGGGGTCGGCGGGGCAGGTGATCGGGGCACCGGTGGCGGAGTTCCTTTTGCAGTCCTATAGCTGGCAGGAAGTCTTCCTGATCTTTGCCGTGGTGATCCTGTCATCGCTGTTTGCGCTGCCCTTCATCCGGTCGCCCAAGGTGGCCTCCAAGGCGGAGCTGGAGGAGAGCATGGGGGTCGTGCTGAAGCGGGCCTTCAAGGACCCGTCCTATACGCTGATCTTCCTTGGCTTCTTTTCCTGCGGCTATCAACTGGCCTTCATCACCGCGCATTTCCCGGCATTCGTGACGGAGCTGTGCGGGCCCATCGATCCGGGCGGGATGCTGGCGGGGATGGGGATCACGACGACGAGCGCGCTGGGGGCGGTGTCGATTGCGATGATCGGGCTGTTCAACATCGTGGGTACGGTGACGGCGGGGTGGCTGGGGAAGAAATACACCAAGAAATATCTGCTGGCGGGGATCTATACGGGGCGGACCATCGCGGCGGCGGTGTTCATCCTGTTGCCCATCACGCCGGAATCGGTGCTGGTGTTTTCCGCCGTGATGGGGGCCTTGTGGCTGGCCACGGTGCCGCTGACGAGCGGGCTGGTCGCGCATCTTTACGGGCTGCGCTATATGGGGACGCTTTATGGCGTGGTGTTCCTGAGCCACCAGATCGGCGGGTTCCTTGGCGTGTGGCTGGGGGGGATGATGTATGACATCACCGGGGGCTATACGCTGGTCTGGTGGATCGGCGTGGGGGTGGGGGCGTTTTCGGCCATCGTCCATCTGCCGGTGCGGGAGAAACGGGGGCCCGTGGCCGCCGCCGCCTAGCCGGGCGGCGGGGTGACGATCAGGATTTCTAGGTCGCGGTCGGGGCTGTAGTTCCGCTTGCGGATTTCGAAGGTGGTGGGGCCCGTCTTTTCCACGCCCGTGGCGCAGAGCGAGATGATGTTTTCCGGCGCGCCCTTGTCGAGCGTGAGGCGGAAGTCGCCGATGGGGCCTGCCCATGAATTGGCTGTGCGCAGGACATAGGAGAGGTTGTAGGCGATGCCCATGCCATCGCTTGGGGCAAGGCGTTTGGCGATGCCGCGCGAGGTGCCCTCGTCGATGCAGTAGCGGGTGGCGTAATCGGCGGCCCAGCCTTCGGTGGCCGGGTGTTCCCAGTAGAAGAGGCCGCCCGGTGGGCGGTTTTCGTATTCATGGGCGATGGTGAGTGTCTGGCCTGCGGGGAAGGTCTGCGTCCAGTGGTGGCGCAGGACGATGGACCAGAGGGGCCAGACCTCGGCGGGCATGCCGGTTGCGGGGTCGCCGTCGTAGAATTCGGCAAGGCCTGCGGCGGTGAGTTGGGCGCGTTCGGCGGGTGTCTTGATGAAGAGGGCGTCGGTCAGGCTTTTGATGTCGATGGTCAGGGGGAGATTGGCCGCGCGGAGGGCGGCGGTGACGTCCCTGCCGGGCGTGTCGTATTGCGCGGAGAGGGGGCGGGTTTCATCCCATGGCGGTTCGATCACGGCGATGCGGTCGATGGAAACGGGGATGGGTTGGCCGTCCACGGTGGCGGTGAAGTTCACGAGGTTGTCGCGGTCGCCTTCGGGGATGTTGAAATCCGAGGTCATCAGCGCCTGAAGCGGGATGGGCGGGAGGGGGAAGATCACCTCGCCCGTCACATCGGCATCGGTGAGGTTGCGGAAGGTGTAGGTGACGCGGATGCGGTCGGGGGAGATGTAGAGGTCTTCCGTCTCCATCGCGATGGCATCGGTCCGGGCGAAGTGGAGGCCGGTGGCGGCGATGCCGCCGAAGCCGTCATTGGCATGGGCGGCGGTGGTGGCGAGCAGGAGGAGGGAAAGGGCGGCGCGGAACATGGGACACCTTTGCACGGGGATGGGGGGAGTGTGCGCCGGGGACTGCGGGCAGGCAAGCCTTGAGCGGGGGTTGCGGAGGGCGCGCGGGGTTGGCAGGGTGCGCGCCGGGATGGAGGGACTCTCAGGATGATCGCGGGGATTGCTGCCTTGGTGGCGGCCTATGTGCTGTCGCAGTTCTATCGGGCGTTTCTGGCTGTGCTGGCGCCCGTGCTTTCGGTGGAGATCGGGGCCGGGGCGGAGGATCTGGCGCGGGCCTCGGGGGTTTGGTTCCTTGTCTTTGCGGTGATGCAGATCCCGGTGGGTTCGGCGCTGGACCGGGTGGGGCCGCGCCTGACGGCGGCGGTGCTGCTGGGCCTTGGGGGCGCGGGAGGGGCTGCGGTCTTTGCCATGGCGCAGGGGCCGGGGGCGGTGACGCTGGCCATGGCGCTGATCGGGGTGGGCTGCGCGCCGGTGCTGATGGCGGCCTATTACATCTTTGCGCGGACCTATTCGGCGGCGGTCTTCGGCACGCTGGCGGGGGTGGTGATCGGGGTCGGGTCGATGGGGAACATCGCGTCGAGCCTGCCCCTTGCCGCCGCCGTGGAGGCGTTCGGCTGGCGTGAGACGCTGTGGGGGCTGGCGGGGGTGACGCTGGCCGTCGCGCTGGCGCTGGGCCTTCTGGTGCGCGATCCGCCGAAGGTGGAGGGGGCGGGGAAGGGGTCCTTGATGGACCTGCTGCGGATGCCCGCGCTTTGGCCCGTGCTGATCATGATGGCGGCCTGCTATGCGCCCGCGGCGGGGCTGCGGGGGCTGTGGGTAGGGCCCTACTATCGCGACGTGTTCGGGGCGGAAGCGGCGGCGATCGGGGTGGCCACGCTGGTGATGGGGGCGGCGATGGTGGCGGGGAATTTCGCCTATGGGCCGCTGGACCGGGTGCTGGGCACGCGGAAATGGTTGATCTTCGGGGGGAACGCCGGGGTTCTGGGCTGCCTGCTGGCGCTGTGGGCTATGCCTGCGGCGGGGGGATGGGTGACGCTGGCGCTGCTGGCGGCGCTGGGGTTCTTTGGCGCGTCCTTTCCGATGGTGATGGCGCATGGTCGGGCATTCGTGCCGCCGCATCTGACCGGGCGGGGGGTGACGTTGTTGAACCTGTTCGGGATCGGGGCGGTGGGGCTGGCGCAGGTGGTGACGGGCCGCATCCATGCGGGGCTGGAGGGGGGCGCGGCGGAGGTGCCCTATCAGGGGATTTTCCTGTTCTTTGCCGGGACGCTGGCGGTGGGGATGGTGGTCTATCTGTTCTCGCAGGATCGCACCGACTGACGGATTGGCGCGCGGCCTGCGAATCCGCTTTTCCCCCTGCCCTGCTTGGGGTATGCGGCCCCGTCCCCGATGGAGGGGGCGGGAAAAGGAGATCCATGATGGGCTACAAGGTCGTAGTCGTCGGTGCCACGGGCAACGTTGGCAAGGAAATGCTGAACATCCTCGCGGAACGCGAGTTTCCGGTCGATGAGATCGCGGCGCTGGCGTCGCGAAAATCGCTGGGGACGGAAGTCAGCTTTGGCGACCGAACTTTGAAGACGCAGGATCTGGACACGTTCGATTTCACGGGCTGGGACATCGCGCTGTTCGCCATCGGGTCGGACGCGACGAAGGTCTATGCGCCGAAGGCGGCCTCGCAGGGCTGCGTGGTGATCGATAACTCGTCGCTGTACCGCTATGACCCGGAGATCCCGCTGATCGTGCCGGAAGTGAACGCGGATGACGTGGTCCGCTACAAGAACAAGATGATCATCGCGAACCCGAATTGTTCGACCGCGCAGATGGTGGTGGCGCTGAAGCCGCTGCATGACCGCGCGCGGATCAAGCGCGTCGTCGTGGCCACCTATCAATCCGTGTCCGGCACCGGCAAGGAGGCGATGGACGAGCTGTGGAACCAGACCAAGGGCATCTTCGTGCCCGGTCAGGAAGTGGAGCCGAAGGTCTACCCCAAGCAGATCGCCTTCAACGTCATTCCGCATATCGACGTGTTCCTTGATAGCGGGGAGACGAAGGAAGAGTGGAAGATGGTGGCCGAGACGAAGAAGATCCTCGATCCCAAGATCAAGGTGACGGCGACCTGCGTGCGGGTGCCGGTCTTCGTGGGCCATTCGGAAGCGATCAACATCGAGTTCGAGGATTACCTCGACTGGGAAGAGGCGACCGATATCCTGCGCGAGGCGCCGGGGGTTCTGGTCGTGGATAAGCGCGAGGCGGGTGGCTATATCACGCCGATCGAATGCGTGGGCGAGTATGCCACTTATGTCAGCCGCATCCGGCAGGACAGCACGATCGAGAACGGGCTGAACCTGTGGTGCGTGTCGGACAACCTGCGGAAGGGCGCGGCGCTGAACGCGGTGCAGATCGCGGAAGTGCTGGGGAACCGCTGCCTGAAGAAGGGCTGAGGTTGCCGGACGGTTGAGACGGGGGCCCCGCTTTGGCGGGGCCTTTTTCTTTGCGGGGTTTGCGGGCGGGGTCGGGCGGGGAGAATCGGCCTGTGACCTGATCGGAGGGCGGTGGTGGCCCTGCCTCAGGCGGGCATCAGGAGGGCTGGCTGCCTGACGGAATCGGCAGCATCGGCGATGGCCATTCGGGCATGGCTTACCTGCCAAGGTATTGGCGTCATACGACTGTTCCGCCCTGCAAGTCCCATGCCGGATTGAGCGCGGGCCTGCGATCCGGTGATCTGGGGATGTTCAATGATCATCGCCGGGGGGCTGTCACATGTTGAAGATGCTTGTCGAAACGATCCGCAAATCGTCCGTGGAAGAGGAGGGCGCGCAGGTGCCGCGCACCTTGGCGCGGGCCGAGTTGCAGGCGCTGTTCCATGACGATTTCGCGGCCCATGCCGTGATCGTGCGGTCGCGGAAGGCGGCGCGCAACGGACAGGTCAGGATGGCGGCCTGAGCGGAGGCCGCGTCGCGTGACCCGGACGCCCGGTTGCCTGCCAGCGCCGGGCGTCTTGCGTTGCGGGGGAGATCGGACCGGCGGTGATCCGGCGGAGCGGCGTGCCGCCGCAGAGCTTTTCTGTCGTCGGCGCATGCGCGCCTCCTCCGGGGACAGGGGGCGCACGCGCCCCCTCTTGGCCATGCGGCCAATTCACCCCCTGTGGGTATTTGGCCCGGTACGAAGGGATCAGAAGCGTTCGGCGCGCAGGACCTGCGTGTCGGTGATGCTGACCACGCCGATATGGCGTTCGACCACGGTGAAGGCGGCCTCGAGCAGGGTGTCGAGCCGTTCGGGGCGGATGAGGCAGATCACGGCCACCATGCCCGCGCGGCCGACCTGCCCCTCGCGCGTCCAGCGGCCCGAGCGACCCGAGCCGCCGAGGACGGGGAGGACGGTGAAACCTGTGACCCCCGCACGGGTGAGCGCGTCGGTCAGGCGGGTTTCCATCGGGGCTTCGATGATGATTTCGACGCGCTTTGCCTGATGGGTTTGCATGTCAGCCTCCGGTGAGGGCGGTGGCCACGGCGACATAGGCCGGGATGCCGAGGGTGAGGTTGAAGGGGAAGGTGATCCCCAGCGAGAGGGTGAGGTAGATTGAGGGGTTGGCCTCGGGCAGGGCCACGCGCATGGCGGCGGGAACCGCGATGTAAGAGGCGGAGGCGCAGAGCGTCATCAGGAGGGCGGTGCCGCCGGGCGAGAGGCCGAGCAGGAAGGCGGCGGCGAGGCCTGCGGCGGCCCCGATGACGGGCATGAGGAGGCCGAAGGCGAGGGTGCCTGCGGTGAGGACGCCGCGCGCGCCGCGCAGGCCGCGCCCGGCGACGAGGCCCATGTCGAGGAGGAAGAGGCAGAGGACGCCTTGGAAGGGGGAGACGATGAAGCTTTCGATGCGTGCCATGCCTTCGGCCCCGGTGATGAGGCCGATGGCGAAGGAGCCGACGAGGAGGACGATGGAGCCGTTGAGGAGGATCTCGCGCCAGAGTTCGGCATCCATGCCTTCGCTGCGGCCGCCCGCGCGGGAGACGATGAAGAGGGCGGAGATGATGGCCGGGGCCTCCATCGCCGCGGCGACGGCGACCATGTAGCCTTCGGCGGCGATGCCCTGCGATTGCAGGACGGAGGTGGCGGTGACGAAGGTGACGATGGAGATGGAGCCGTAATGCGCCGCGACGGCGGCGGCGTCGGTGACCGAGAGGCGAGTGAGCGTCTTGAGGAGCGCGAAGGCCGCGAAGGGCAGGGCGAAGGAGAGGAGGACGCCTGCGACGAGGGCCGTGAGGAGGTTGCCGTCAAGGCCGTGATCGGCGACGGCGACGCCGCCTTTGAAGCCGATGGCGAAGAGGAGGTATATCGAGAGTGCCTTGGCCGCCGCTTCGGGAACCGAAAGTTCGGACCTTGCGAGGGCCGCGCCGAGGCCGAGGGCGAAGCAGAGGATCATGGGCGTCAGCAGGTTGGCACCTGCCAGCGTCAGGATGTCTTGCATGGCTGTTTCCCCTTTTGTCCGGGCGCAAGATAGCGCCGATCACGGCGCTGTGAAGATGCTGCGGCGCAGAAATGCGGGGGTTGCGGTCAGACCGTGACGAAACCGCCGCGGGCGGGATCGAACTGTTCCAGCCCGCCTTCGCCCGTATCCGTCCAGAGGCCGTGGAGGGTGAGGCGATCATCCTCGACCGCGGTGCGGACGAAGGGAAAGGTCATGAGGTTTTCGAGGCTGACCAGCACCGCCTCTTTCTCCAGCGCGCGGAGGGGGTCGGCGGGGGCGGTTGCCTTGACCCGGTCATAGCCGGGGCGGAGGATGTCCATCCAGCGGCCGACGAAGGAGGATTTCTCTTCGAGTGCCGGGGCGTGGCCGGAGCACATGTCATGGCAGCCCTTGACGCCGCCGCAGTTGGAATGGCCGAGCACCACGATATGGGCGACGCCGAGCGAGGTGACGGCATATTCCACCGCCGCCGAGGTGCCGTGATATTCGCCGTCCGGGTTGTAGGGCGGCACGAGGTTGGCGACGTTGCGGTGGATGAAGAATTCGCCTTCATCCGCGCCGAAGATGGAGGTGACGTGGACGCGGCTGTCGCAGCAGGAGATCACCATCGCGCGCGGGTGCTGGCCGCTTTCGGCGAGGCGGCGATACCAGGCCTTGTTGTCCTGGTAGGTTGTCGCGCGCCAGCCATGGAAACGGCTGATCAGATAGGCGGGAAGGGGGCGGGCGTGGTGCATCGGGCGTCCCTGTGCGGGCGGTTCGCTGCCTTCCTAGGGCGAAGTATAGGAAAATTCGAGTGTTTATTTCCCGGCGCGGCAACCTTTCGTTCAGTGGCACGATTCATGCTGTGTCCGGGTGTGATGCGCTTTCGGGGGACTGGATGGCGAGCCGTGTGGTGGAGCTGCATCCGCATGAGCGGGTGAACGAGGATGAGGGGGCCATTCTGGCGATCTTTGATCGGCTGGGACCTGATCCGGGTGCGAAGATGGTGACGCGGGCCGTGGGCGAATTGGCGCTTTCGGTGACGGTCATGTGCGCGCAGGTGGAGCGGCATGAATTCGAGACGCTGCCGCGCGCCTTGAAGCGGTTGCAGGCCATGGCGGCGGGTGTCGGGCTGGTGAGCCTGTCGCAGGTGGCGGCGGATGCGCGCGTCGTGCTGCTGCAGGGAGATCCGACGGCCTTTGCGGCGGTCTGGGCGCGGCTGGTGCGGGTGGCGGAGCGGTCGCTGGTGCGGGATTGAGGCCCGCGTGATGCGCTGCTGTGCCCTTGCGGGCGGGGCGGGCTGTTCCTAGGCTGCGGCACCTGCCCGGAGGTGGTTCCGGGCCTGATGCCGGATGCCTTTCAATGACCGTGGATGCGCTGCCATTCCTGACGCCTGAATTTGCCGATGCCTCTGCCGGGGCGCGGGTGCTGCATGTCGTATCGCCCGATGGGGTGGAGGGGCTGGGCGCGGCCTTGGGGCCGGAGGCGGCGGCGTGGCTGGCTGCGACGGGGTTCAAGGGCGATCTGGGCGAGGTTCGGCTGCTTCCGGGGGCGGATGGGTCCGTCGTGGCGGCGGTGGCCGGGTTCGGCACGGCGAAGGCGCGGCGGCGGCAGCGGTTCGGGCTGGCCCGGGCGGTGGCGGGATTGCCTGCGGGGGCGTGGCGGCTGTCGGGGCTTGAGGCGGTGGCCGACAGGGAAGAGGCGGCGCTGGGGGTGTTGCTGGCGCAGTATCGCTTTGGCCGCTATCGGGCGGTGAAGGATGCGGCGGGGGCGCGGCTGATCTGCCCGGAGGGGGTGGATGCGGGGCGCCTGCTTGCCATGGCGCGGGGGGAGTTCCTGACGCGCGACCTGATCAACACGCCGGCGCAGGATATGGGGCCTGCGGAACTGGAGGCGGAATTCTTCGCGCTGGCGGGGCGGCATGGGGCTGCGGCGACGGTGGTGCGGGGGGAGGATCTGCTGGAGCAGGGCTTTCCCATGGTGCATGCGGTGGGGCGGGCCAGCCCGCGCGCGCCACGGATCATGGAGATGCGCTGGGGTTCGGAGGGGCCTGCGCTGACGCTGGTGGGCAAGGGGGTGTGTTTCGACACCGGGGGCCTGAACCTGAAGCCGTCGAACGGCATGAACCTGATGAAGAAGGACATGGGCGGCGCGGCCACGGTGATGGGGCTGGCGCAGATGATCATGGAATTGGGGCTGCCGGTCCGGCTGCGGGTGATCGTGCCAGCGGTGGAGAATGTGGTTTCGGGCAATGCGTTGAAGCCGAAGGATATTCTGACCAGCCGGAAGGGGCTGACGGTGGAGGTGAACGATACCGATGCCGAGGGGCGGCTGGTGCTGGGTGATGCGCTGGCCTGGGCGGGGGAGGAGCCCTGCGATCTGCTGGTGTCGATGGCGACGCTGACCGGGGCGGCGCGGGTGGCGGTGGGGCCGGATCTGGCGCCCTATTACTGTGACGATGCGGGGGTGGTGGCCGCGCTGGAGGCGGGGGCGGTAGCGGGCTGCGATCCGGTTTGGCGGATGCCCTTCCATGATGCCTATGAGAGCGTGATCGAGCCGGGGATTGCCGATCTGGACAATGCGCCGGGGTTCGGTTTCGCGGGGTCGATCACGGCTGCGCTGTTCCTGCGGCGCTTTGCCGACCATCCGCGCTATGTGCATTTCGACATCTATGGCCATACGCCGACAGAGGCGCCGGGGCGGCCCAAGGGCGGGGTCGGGCAGGGCGCGCGGGCGATGCTGTGTGGCTTGCCCGCGATGCTGGGCCTGTGATGGATCGGAGGGTGACGGCGTTTTCCGGCCGCGTGGCGCTGGAGGCGTTGCGGGGGCAGGTGGAGGCCGAGGCTTTCGTCGCCGGAAAGGCGGGGGCGGTGGCGGTGCCTTTGGCGGATCTGTGCGCGGGGCCAGGGGGGGCGCGTGATCGGCAGGTGGTGCTGGGCGCGCCGCTGGTGGTGGTGGAGCGACGCGGGGGGCATGTCTTCGTGCGGATGGACCGCGACGGTTATTGCGGTTGGCTGGAGGCGGGGGCGGTGGGGCCTTCGCTGGCGGCGACGCATTGGGTGGCGGCGGCGCGCGGCACGCATCTTTACCCCGATGCGCGGGTGCAGGCGCGGGAGGTGGCGGCGCTGCCCTTCGGCGCGCGGGTGGCGGTGCTGGAGGAGGACGGGAAATGGGCGCGGGTGGCAGGTGGATTCCTTCCGATGCCGCATCTGCGGCGGGTCGAGGCATGGTTCGAGGATCCGGTTTCGGTGGCGGAGGGGTTTCTGGGCACGCCCTATCTGTGGGGCGGCAACAGCGGGACGGGGATCGACTGTTCGGGGCTGGTGCAGGGGGCGATGCTGGCCTGCGGGCGGGACTGCCCCGGCGACAGTGACATGCAGGCACGGATCGGGGTGGAGGTGACGGAGGGTGACCTGCGGCGGGGGGATCTGGTCTTCTGGAAGGGGCATGTCGCGCTGATGCGGGATGCGGGGCGGATCATCCATGCCAATGGGCACAGCATGGATGTGGCGGAGGAAGGGCTGGCCGAGGCCATCGCGCGCATCGCGGCGCAGGGGGGCGGGCCGGTGACGGCGCGGCGGCGGGTTTGACGGCTGCGGGTGGGGCGGGCTATGGTCGCGCCCTTCAAGGGGGTGGGTGGAATGGGTGACGAGAGCCAGGTGATCCGGCGGGGGCGCAAGTTCGATCAGGTGCTGGCGGGCGCGCGCGAGATTTTCCTGCGCGACGGGTTCGAAGGCGCGTCGGTGGATGAAATCGCCCGAGAAGCCAAGGTCAGCAAGGCCACGCTTTACAGCTATTTCCCCGACAAGCGGTTGCTGTTCCTTGAGGTGGCGAAGGCCGAATGCCGCCGCGCGGCGGATGAGGCCGAGGAATTGATCGACGACGATGCTCCGGTGGCCGAGGTGCTGCGTCTGGCGGGGGAGCGGATCGTGGGGTTCGCGCAGTCGGAATTCGGGCAGCGCATGTTTCGGATGTGCGTGGCGGAAAGCGACCGGTTCCCGGCGCTGGGCGCTGCCTTCTATGAGAGCGGGCCGGAACTGGTGCGGGGGCGGCTGACGCGGTTTCTGGCCAAGGCGGAGGCACGAGGCGAGGTGCGGATCGAGGATCTGGATCTGGCGGCGGATCAGTTCGCCCAGCTCTGCAAGGCAGATCTGCATGATCGAGCGATCTTCTGCCTTGGCTCTGCCTCCCCGCGCGATGTGGCGCGGGTGGTGGAGGGGGCGGTGGCCATGTTCATGGCGCGGTATGGTGCCTAAGGCAGCGCATTAGGTCGACCGGCGCAGGGTTCCGCCCCACGGATCGCTGTTGGTCCGGCCGGACTGGAGGGGATGGGGGGACTGGCCCTGTGGGTCGGGCGTGGTCCTTTGCAGGTCTTGGAGCGGGCAATGACCGCCTGCTGTGCCGGCTGGCCAGCTGCTTTCACCGATTTTTCAGGCGATTGCGCGGCTGGCGGTTTCATGCCAGCCTTCGGTGTTAACCCTGGTTAATACAATCGCTTGCGCGGGTGGTTCCTGTTCACCGGGCGTTCTTCTGGAGAGGCGAATGGCGAAGAAGACTTCGGTACTTGCGACCGGCGGCGCTGGCTTCATCGGGTCTCATGTCGTGGTCGAACTGGTGGACGCAGGTTACGATGTGGTCATCATCGACAACTTCGAGAATGCCGCAACCGACGTACTGCAGCGCATCGCGCGGATCACGGGCACGGAAGTGCCGACTTATGCGGCGGATGTGCGGGACCGGGAGCTTGTCAGGCACGTGCTCGGGCGTCACGGGATCGATGTGGTGATCCACCTTGCTGGAAAGAAGGCGGTCGGCGAGTCCGTGGCGGAGCCCTTGATGTATTACGACGCCAATATCGGGGGCGGCATTGCCTTGCTGGAGGCGATGGGGGCGGAAGGGGTCGGGAAACTGGTGTTTTCCTCTTCGGCGACGGTCTATGGACCCGGAGATGCGCCGATGGATGAGAGCCATCCTGTCGGACCGTCAAACCCGTATGGGCGGACCAAGCTGATGCTTGAGGAGGTCATCAATGACGCGGTCCTTGCGGGAAAGATCAGTGTGGCCCTGTCTCTCCGATATTTCAATCCGGTGGGGGCGCATCGGTCGGGGTTGATAGGTGAGAACCCAAGGGCGGTACCGAACAACCTATTCCCCTTCGTTGCGCAGACGGCGGCGGGGTGGCATGACAGGGTCAGGGTTTTTGGGGATGATTATGGGACGCCGGATGGGACCGGCGTCAGGGATTACATCCATGTCGTCGATCTTGCGCGCGGGCATGTGGCAGGGGTGGCGCATCTCTTATCGGGCCGGATGCAGCGGGGACATGAGCGGCTGAACCTTGGGACAGGGCGGGGGCATAGCGTGAAAGAGGTTTTGGCGGAGTTTTCGCGCCAGTGCGGCTTTGAGGTGCCTCATGAGATCGTGGCACGCAGGCCGGGTGACGTGGCCGCCTGTGTTGCCAACCCGCAGCGCGCGGAACATCTGCTTGGGTGGCGTGCGGAGCGGTCTTTCGAGGAAATGTGCGCCGATCACTGGGCCTTCCAACGCGCTGTCTTGCGGCAAGAGGCCGAGCCTGCTGCCTAGGCACGGGCAGCGTCAGGGAATGGGTGGCGGTGCCGGCTGTTCCGGTGAGACGAAGCGGGCCGCCCGGAAGATGCGGGCGTCCCTGTTGGCATAGACGAGCCGGAAATCCGGTGAGGCAAGGAGCGCAAGCGAGAGGGTGTCCAGTGCACCTTCGGGCATGATGCCGAGGGCCTCGACATAGGCGGTCTGGCTGCGCGTGAGGATGACATAGCCATCCTGCCAGTTCTCGTCTGCGAACCAGCGGTTCAGCACCTGGGCTGGATCGGTCAATATCCTTTGACGCTGGGCGGGGGATTCATTGGCGATGGGCAGGTAGGTGAAGTTCTCGTAGTTCATGAACTGGGAGGGATAGCTTCGTGCACCTTCGACAAGCAGGGTGCCGGGGGCGCCGCGGCTGTAGAGCCATTCCGCTGCGGCAACTTCTTCCTGCGAAAAGCGATACTGCCGGTCCTTGCCTGTGTTGCCGAGCAGAAAGCCCACGACGAGAAGGATGGAGAGGAGGAAGAAGGTCAGAGCGGCGACGGGTCCTCTGACCTTGCGAAAATCGGGGAAGAAGAGACCCGCGCCGAGGAAGGCCACGAAAGGCAGCGAGAAGAAGAAGACGCGGAAGACCGCCTCGCCGCCATAGGAGGTTGCCCCAAGGATGAGGACGGGCGCGATCAGAAGGCCGCAGATCAGGCCGTCCTTCGCCCCGAGCCGTAGCCGGACGACCCAGCCGAGGGCTGCAAGCAGGATCAGCCCGAGGGTGAGGGTGCGCCCGCCCCAGACCACCACAGCGACATCCCTGTCGACGGCCGAGGTATCGACAAGCCTGTCCGCAACTACGTTGACCGTTTCTCCCAACTGCGCGATTTCGTCCGGCAGGTAGATCGCGGTGAAGGGGGCGGCCTGATAGATGATCCAGTAGGCAAGCATCAGGGCAGCCACCATTGGTACGGAAAGACCGAGCTGGGTCAGCACGGCGAGGACCGTCAAGGAGAAGATCAGGATCAGCGGAGTGAGCTGATGCGACGCCGTGGTGACGAAGAGCGCGATGATCAGGAGCGCGACTGCCAGCAGGCGCAAGCCCATGCCGGGGGGCGGGACCTGCGGTACGAGCCGCACGAAACGGGTGCGCAGCCGATCGATCCACCTTTCGGCGGAGGTGGGCCGGGCATCTGAGGGCAGGAGCGGGCCAAGACAGAGGAGCAGGATCAGGAGATAGAGCGCATAGGCCAAGGCCTGCGGCGAGAAGTAATCCTGACCGATCCAATTGCCGCAGACGAAGATCCAGAGGGCAGCGTGGATCAGACGATCATCCGTCGTGAAGCGTCGGAAGATGGATCGGAGCAGGAAGACGAAGGCGATGTTGGACAGGATCGGGAAGAACCGCGCCGCATCCGCGATCTGGACCGGACCCATTTCGAACAGATTGGCCAGTTGCGCGACGATCCAGAAGAAACCGGGCCAGTTATGATAGGCGCTGAGGAATGCGATGGTGCGATCCACGTCGCTGTAGCGTTGGATGTAATCGACAATACCGATGTGTTTCCAAGCCCAGGAATAGCGGAGCGTTTCGTAGACGATGGGGGGTGTTGCGTGAAGGATGGCGATCAGAGTGAGGATGGCCGCCATGCGTGACCAGTTGCCCAAGCCACGCTGAACAAGACTGGCGGCAAAGCCCGCGGAAACCGTGACGACCGCCGCCCAATAGGACAAAGGCAGAATCGAAATCAGACCAAGATCCGTCATGGCGTCGGGATTGATTCCGCGCAGGCTTCCGCCCCAGAGAAGCAGGGCTGCGATGATGCAAGTGGGAATGAAAGGTTCGGGAAGGACGAGGCGCGCCCGATGCTGCGGTTTGGCCTGTTCTGTTCTGGCAGTCCTGGGCGCGGGCTTCTTCACGGGCTCGTCCTTGCAGGGGCGGGGAATGCGGTTGCGAGGACGCGTTCGACATTGACGAAGAGCCAGAACCGGTTGCGAGCGGCGGTTTCGGACTGGGAAAGGACGGTGGTGACGTGGCCGAGCCATGCAAGCAGGAGGATGCCGCGCCGCAAGGCGGGATCGGCCGCGTTTCCGAGTTCGGCATCGAGGCCTGCGGCGGAGAGGATGGACGACTCTGCCTCGTGCCATGTGCCTTCCGTCAGGAGGGAGCGCAGAATGGGGCCGTACTCTTCGCCCGTCTGCTGCATGCGGTAGGTTAGGGCAAGCTGACAGGGGTCTAGCGCGGCAAGGGCGTCGTCGCGGAAGGTATCCCAATCGACCACCCCGGCGAGGCGCGGGGTGGCGTCGGGACCATCGGCAAAGAAAAGGTTCCCCGGCCAGATATCGCCATGGCCGAGGCCAAGCCGCGCTTCGCGACCGATGAAGACATTGCGCAGTGTTGTGCGCAGATGGGTAAGGCGGCGATCCCGTTCCTTTCCCAAGGCGTGAAAAAGCGTTTCGATCGGTTCGTCGATCCAGCGCAGTGCCCAGTCTTCGTCGATCCGGCGGGGTATTGCCGTGCAGGCGTGCATCGCGGCCAAGGTTGCGGCGGCGGCGGCGAGGGCGGGCACAGCATCTTGGCCCTGCCGCAGGAAGTGACGACCGTCGGTGCCGCGGACTGCGGTTTCCACGAGGCAGAGTGTGTCATCCGACTGCTGTTCGGACAGAAGGAAGGGAAGGAGGTCGGCAAAGGGGCGAAGCCTGTCATCGGCGGCCATCTGGCGAAGGGCGGCGGCGTGTCGGCGCAGTGAGGCATAGCCCTTTGGCGTTGAGGAGAATTTCAGAACGGCTTCTGGCGTGCCGCTTTCCACCCCTACGATCATGGCGACGCCGACATCGGTGAGGGAGCCCTTCACCGGAATAAGGTCTCTGCCCCGGAAAGGATACTCCGCGACCATATCGAGGATTCCTTGCGGGAGCGGGATGGCGGTTCGGCGCGCCAAGAAAGCAGGTCTCCGCAAGCCTTTGACGAGGCGGCCTGCCGAGCCGGCCAGTGCGGCCAGCCAATCCGGAGGAGCGATGAGGCCCTCGGTCAGCATCGAGCGGGCGACGATGCCAAGGCATATCGTCAGATGGGCGACCAGCCAGCCAAGGGCAACGCCGGTTGCACCGTAGCGGGTGGAAAGCGCGTAGCTGACCGATGCAAAGACAACAAGGGTCATGATCTGTACGATCGCCACGCTGCGCGTATCGCGCCGGACGCGGGCGGCGGCGCAGTAGACCGTCGTCACCGTCCAGAAAATGCAGGAGAGGGCGAGGACCCGAAGGACGGTCGCGCCTTCGTCGACATAGGCGGTGCCGAAGATCCCCATCAGCAGGGGGGCGACGGCCAGAACAACCGCGACGGCCAGAAGGACGAGGGCCAAGGCGTGACCCAGCGTGTCCGTGATCAGGCGTCGCAGCCGAAGCGGGTTGATCGCGCCTTCTGCGACGAGGGAGACACTCATTGCGCGACCGATGAGGTAGATGGAATAGGCGAAACTCCAGGCTAGGTGGTAGGTCGCGGTCGATGCGGCGCCGGCGGAGGACATCACGATCAAGGGGGCCAGACCGAAGGCCGCGCCGAGCGCGAGACTGCCCAGAAAGTCCCACCCCAGAAAACCGGTAGCCGCCCTGAGGTCAGGCCCGCCTTGCGCCTGTTCGGGCGGTCCGGAGGGCAGCGCCTTGTAGATGAGGCGGTTCACGACGAGTATCAACGGGATTAGGGGGAGCGTCCACGCAAGGAAGATGCCGAGCGTGGGCGAAAGGCCGATGACTCCGAGCCCCAGCAGGACGGCGATCTTGAGCAGGGCATAGGCGGCGTTTTCCACCGGAACCAGTGCCGAGCGGCGCAGACCCGAAAGCGCCGCGTCCTGCAGGGCAAAGACCGACCACAGGACCGTCGCCAGCACGAAGTATCCAAGGAATGCCGGATGGTCACGGAGGATAGCGAGTGGTTCGGTGACGCTTCCGATGCCAAGGCCAAAGGCGGTGGCGGCTGATGCCGTGACGAGACCGGAGAGGAGATATGTCTTCCCGATCAATCTGCCTGCACCTGCCGAAGAGACGGAGAGAAACCGGACGAGGAGCGATCCGAGGTTCATCTGCGCAAAATAGCTGATCGTGGTCATGGTCGAGATCAGGGCTGCAGCCACCCCGACCTGTTCCTGGCTGAAAAAACGCGTGGCGACAAACCAGAAGACGATCCCTAGAACGGCCGTCATGCCGACATTCAGGACGAGGGCGTAGCCGTTGACGAGAAGGGGAGCAATCCTGCCCAGGGGACCGAGAATGGGTGCCACCCGAAATCCCGTCCGTTCGGGCGGCGTGTTCCCTGCCTTCATTCGTGGCTCCAGGCCCGGATGTAATCTACCTCCATCCGCGCGGGAAAGCGCGTCGTTTCATCAGGGTTGCCCGGCCAGTCGCCACCGACTGCAAGGTTGACGATCATGTACATCGGTTCGTTCGGGATGCGTGATCGATCGGAAAAGCGCCAGACTTCCTGGCCATCCAGATACCAGATGATGTGTTCAGGTGACCAATCCACGCCGTAGGTGTGCCAGCCTTGCGAAAGATTGGTCGTCCTTACGGCATAGCCTGCGCTGCGTTTTTCGCCTGCGCTGTTGCGGTAGTGGAAATGCAGTTCGAGGAGGGACGGGTCATGTCCCAGAACCTCCATGATATCGATTTCTGGGAGGGATTCGTGTTTCGACGGCAGGAGCCAGAATGCCGGCCACAAACCTTGTCCTGCCGGGATTTTCGCCCGCATCTCGAAGAAACCGTAGGTGGCATCGAAACGGCTGGCCGAGGGGTGTTCGGCATAGTAGCGCCCGCTTGTGACCATGCCGGACGTATAGGGGAATTTGCGGCCTTCCCAACCGACAACTGTTTCGGGCCGCGCGGTGAGGACCAGTTTGCCATCCTCAACCGTCACGTTGTCGCGCATGTACCATTGCAGGTTGTTGTTGCTGAGATTGGTGCAGCCCTGCTTGTCCCACCAGTAGCATCGGGTCCATTTGAGGCGGTTCAGGGTCTGCGTGTCGAATTCGTCGTTGAACACGAGATTGAAGCCGTCTTCCTGACCGAGAGGCTGAGCGCCGTCTACCGCGACGGCAGCGTCCGTTTCGGCGGGTGAGCAGCCGAGGAGAAGGAGGGCGACGGCAAGGCACATCGCAGGCTTTAACTGGGATTCTGGATTTGTAACCTTGTCATGCATCACGGAACCCAATTGCTTTCTTTACGATGGAACGGAGGTGCTGGTTGGTTGACATAACCGGGATCCGTTCATGGCGATATTCGGCGTAGGGGACGGGGGCGGCACCGAAACCTTCCTTGAAATTGGCGAGGGATGTCGAGGCGCCGGTCTCGCCCATGTGGTAAAATCTACATGACCTGTCGCAGGCTTCGGCGATTGCTATGCGGTGCAGCAGATGGTTCGCCCCGCTGTTGCCGACTTCCTGTTCATCCATCGCGCCCCGTGTGTAATGGGCGTTGCGGCCGTAAAGGACGACGATCCCCGCAATCGGCCGCCCTGCCCGACGCGCGATGCTGATGCGGACGATGCCGCCGCTTTGGCGTGCCATGTGGAGGAACTTTCGTCTGGGGTCGCGCAGATGTGCGCGGAAGGCGGCGAGCCTTGCGCTTTCGTTCTGCTTTCTGGCCCATCGGGCGATGGAAAGCCGGAACAACCCGTCAAACTCGACGGCGAGATCGTCGTGAGAGCCGGAGTCGATCGTGATGCCTGCGCGTTCGGCCTTGCGTGCGGCGCTGCGGCTGCGCGGGGCAAAGCGTTCGTTCCAAACCGTATCGAAACCGCCTGACAGATCGAGGATATGGGCGGTCCTGTGCAGCCTGTCCCATCCGCTGCCCTGCGCGGCCTGCGTCCAGACATCGGCGGCACGGGGGTTGGGACGGATCTGGATGCCCGCACCCGGCAGGGCGGCGCAATGGTCGAGGATGAGGCGGATATGTCCGGGACCAAGCGGGCGTGAAGAGATCGGGCCGCCGAAGCCCCAGGCGGCGGGGGGGGAGCGGGATATGGTCAGCGGGCCGAGAAGCGGGCTGCCGGAGAACACTGGAAGGACGGCCTCTGCCCCGTCTGTGAAACGGAAATGGATGCTTCGGTTCCTGAAGCCGCCCGCCTCGCAGACGAGTTTGGCCCAGATCGAGGATTGTGATGGCAATGCATCGGGGCTCTGTTGCACAAATCAGCTGAAGGCCAAGGTTCCCCTTACCCCGGACAGACTCATCCCACGGCTTCCGTGACGGGGATGCCGAGCGCGGTGAAGCCGTTGAGGACGGCGACACGGACCTGGAACTCCGCGACCTGACGGTCGAAGTCCCGAGCGGATAGCCGCTGCCCCAAGAGCTTGACGCAGTGCATCTTGGTCTCTGCACGACTTCGGCGGTGATAGCCGCTCCATCGTCGCCAGATGGTTCGTCCGACGCGTTTTGATGTGCGCAGGATTTCATTGCGTGCGATTGCACCGACGGTGTCAGGTTTCCAAGGTTTGGCGTTCTTCCGCGGCGGGATGATGGCGGCGGCACCCCGGTCGGCGATGGCGTCGTGGCATTTGCGGGTGTCGAAGGCGCCATCGGCGGTGACGGTCGCGATCTCCTGGTCGGGCGGGATCTGGTCAAGCAACTCGGGGAGCATGGGCGCATCGCCCACGTCGCTGGTCGTGAACTCGGCCGCCCGGATTTCCAGAGATTTCTCATCAATCCCGACGTGAATCTTGCGCCACACACGTCGCTTCTTGCCACCATGCTTACGGGCGTTCCACTCGCCTTCCCCTTCGACCTTGATGCCCGTGCTGTCGACCAGCAGGTGCAAGGGACCGTCTGACCCGCGGTAGGCGATGTTCACCTGCAGGGTCTTCTGGCGCCGTGACAGCGTACTGAAATCCGGAACTGCCCAGTTCAGGCCGATCAGTTGCAACAGGCTCTCAACGAACCCGGTCGTCTGGCGAAGCGCCATGCCAAATA
Organism: Tabrizicola sp. M-4; assembly: GCF_051132405.1. Taxonomy (GTDB): domain Bacteria; phylum Pseudomonadota; class Alphaproteobacteria; order Rhodobacterales; family Rhodobacteraceae; genus Paragemmobacter. Next base: position 3,540,422 of record NZ_CP128606.1, on the reverse strand, counting down.
GAACCTTCATCGTCAGACAGGTCTGAATGGCGGCGTCGCTGTAGTCGGGCTGCCGCCCGCGCTTGCCGGTCGGCGCGGCCTCCCACGTCATGGCGGGATCGAACCAGATCGTCAGCGAGCCGCGGCGCTTCAGCGCCTTGTTGTAGGCTGGCCAGTTCCGGGTCTTGTAGGTTGGGGCTGTGGGTCTGCTCATGTACCCCAGCTATCACGCTGGATTCACAACATGAATCCTCACAAGCGATTTGTGCAACAGAGCCACAATTCTGCCATCGTCTGTTCGGCGGATTCAGCATGTTGTAAGTGCGAGTCTAGATGTTGCGGATGAAGTTCACCTAGGGTTGAATTTTTTGCAGAAACGCACCTCTAGGTTGCCATTTGTGGCAAGGCGGGCCCGCGCGTCCGGAAGGTTTCTCAAACTTAGGTCGAATCAACTCATCCTTTTGTCCGGATTTCTTCCGTGTTCAGACTGTGGTCAGATGCGCCTTCTCGGGGTGACCTGAGAGCGCGGCCTTCTGTCTTGGTCGGGACGATGGGCGGAAGCGCCGATGATTTCGTCAGCATGATCAGGGCGTTGTTGGCGGCTGTTCACACCGGCTGTGGATGCCCGCTCCTATCGGCGCAAATCTGCCGGGACTTTGCATCTTTTGTTGACCTTTTGGTCGCGTCTCTGTGCGTCGGAGAGATAACGCGCCCCCTCGCCGCAGGAGTTTGGCCCAGGTCAGCCGTTTTCGCGGAGGATTGCGCCGGCGAGGTAGAGCGAGCCGCAAATGAGGATACGGGCGTCTGGGGTTCCTGCAGTTATGGCGGTAACAGCCTCGGCCACGGATTGGGCCGTGGTGGCGGTGATGCCAACGTCCTGCGCGGCGTCGCGTGTTGCCTCGGCCGGAAGGGTGTTCTTTTCGCCGGGGATGGAGACGGCGTGAAGCCGTGCGACATGGGGCGCGAGGGGGCGCATGTAGCCCGTCACGTCCTTGGTGTTGAGCATCCCGCAGATGAGATGCGTGTCGCGGGAGGGCATCCGGGCCAGTGTGGCGGCGACGGCCTCGCCGCCTGCCGGGTTGTGGCCGCCGTCGAGCCAGAGTTCCGCATGCGGGGCGAGGTCTGTCAGGGGGCCGTGGCGGAGGCGCTGCATCCGGGCGGGCCATTCGGCGCGGGTGACGGCGGCCTCGCAGGCGGCCTCGTCATGGCCGAGATGGCGCAGCGCGGTGATCGCGGCGCCGGCGTTCTGGATCTGGTGGGGGCCGGGCAGGTTGGGGAGGGGCAGGTCGAGGAGGCCGGTCTCATCCTGATAGATCAGGCGCCCCCGTTCCTCCCAAACGTGCCAGTGCTGGCCATGGGCGAGGATGGGCGCGCCGAGGCGGGCGGCGGTGCTTTCCATGACCTGAAGCCCCTCTTCCGTCTGGGGGCCGAGGATGACGGGGATGCCGCGCTTGATGATGCCCGCCTTTTCGGAGGCGATCTTGGCCAGCGTGTCGCCGAGGAAGGATTCGTGGTCCATCGATACGGGGGTGATGATGGAGAGGCGGGGCGTGATGACATTGGTGGCATCGAGCCGGCCGCCGAGGCCGACTTCGAGCAGCGTCCAGTCGGCTTGGGTACGGGCGAAGGCGAGGAAGGCCGCGCAGGTGGTGATTTCGAAGAAGGTGATTTCGTCCGGGCCGTTTCGTTCCACGCATTCGTCGAGCAGGGCGGCGAGCGCGGGTTCTTCGATGAGCGCCCCGGCGAGGCGGATGCGTTCATGGAAGCGGGCAAGGTGCGGGGAGGTATAGGCGTGGACCTTTTTGCCCGCCGCTTCGAGACCTGCGCGGATCATGGCCTGCGTGCTGCCCTTGCCGTTGGTGCCTGCGATGTGGATCGCGGGCGGGATGGCGCGTTCGGGGTGGCCCAGCAGGCCCAGCAGGCGGTGGACGCGGTCGAGGGTCAGGTCGATGACCTTGGGATGCAGGGTCATCATCCGTTCGAGGATGGCGTCAGAGAGAAGTGGGGCGTCGGGAAGCGTGGTCACGTCAGGCTTCGGCGGGTTGGGCGGTCAGTTCGCCCTTGATCGCCGGGGGCTGGTTGGTGAGCATCCTGAGGATCGTCACCAGTTCCTCGCGCAGGGCCTTGCGGTGCGTGACGCGGTCGAGCATGCCGTGATCGAGCAGGTATTCGGCGCGCTGGAAGCCTTCGGGCAGTTTTTCGCGGATGGTCTGTTCGATGACGCGGGGACCGGCAAAGCAGATGAGCGCATTCGGTTCGGCGATCTGCACATCGCCCAGCATGGCGTAGGAGGCCGTCACGCCGCCCGTGGTGGGATGGGTGAGGACGACGATGTAGGGAAGGCGCGCCTCTTTCAGCATCTGCACGGCGACCGTGGTTCGGGGCATCTGCATGAGCGAGAGGATGCCTTCCTGCATGCGCGCGCCGCCTGCGGCGGAGAAGAGGACGAGCGGACGCTTCATCTTCACCGCGCGTTCGGCGGCGGCGAGGATGGCGTTGCCGACATACATGCCCATGGAACCCGCCATGAAGGAGAAATCCTGCGCCACGGCGACGATGGGGGTCTTGGCGATTTCGCCCTCGGCCACCAGCATCGCCTCTTTCTCGCCCGTGGCCTTTTGCGCGGCCTTGAGGCGTTCGGGATATTTCTTCTGGTCGCGGAAATGGAGCGGGTCGGTGACGGGGTCGGGGACCTTCACCTCGGTGAAGATGCCGCCGTCGAAAAGGGCGGTGAAGCGGTCGCGCGGGCTGATCGCCATGTGGTGGTCGCAGGAGGTGCAGACGTTCAGATTGGCGGCAAGTTCGCGGTGGAAGAGCATGGTCCCGCATTCGGGGCACTTCGTCCACAGATTTTCAGGCACTTCGCGGCGGGAGAAGAGCGAGTTGATCTTGGGGCGGACGTAGTTGGAGATCCAGTTCATGCGGGATTTGCCCTTGTGCGGCACGGATGATTGGGGGCCAGAGATAAGCCGGGGGGGTGGGAATTGCAATCAGGGCTTGGGCTGACGGGCGGTGATCCGGCGGAGCGGCGTGCCGCCGCACGGTTTTCCTGTCGGCTGCGCGCGTGCCGCGCTCCGCCTCCGTCGTCGGGGGGCGTTCCGCCCCCTCTGGGCCATGCGGCCCATTCACCCCCTGAGGGTATTTGCCTCCCGGACGAAGGTCAGGTCGTGGGCGCGGAATAGAGGATGAAGGGGGTACGGGGACGGTAGGTGTCGTAGAGCTGCCGGGCGGTCATGTTGTCCTCGGCGGTGAGCCAGCGGACATTGGGAAGGCCGCGGTCGCGGGCGAAGGCGAGGACATGGTCGATCAGGGCGCGGCCTATGCCCTGACCGCGGGCTTCGGGCGTGGTGAAGAGGTCGGAGAGGTAGCAGACCATGGAACCGCCCAAGGAGCGGTGCATGAGTTGGTATTGGGCGAGGCCGAGGGGGTGGCCGTCGTCGGAGAGCGCAAGCGCGCACCAGAAGGGGTTGGCGGGATCGTGGATCCAGCCCCAGACGGTGTCGCGCGTCTGATCGGTGAGCGGGGTTTGGTAGAAGGCGGCGTAGCCGTCGAAGAGGGGTTCCCAGAGGGCGCGGTCGGCTTGGGTGGCGAGGCGGATCGTGGGCATGTGATCAGACCGTGAAGGAGGTGGTGGGGAGGCGCATCAGGAGGTTCGGGTCGGGACTGATGTCGGACCAGATGTCGATCAGGCCGGCATGGCCGACGCCGAAGAAGTTGCCCGAGGTGGCCAGAAGGTCGGTGATGATCTGGAAATGGATATGCGGGGCCCAGCCGCCATTTTCCGGCCAGTCGCCGAGATGGGCGATGATTTGGCCGGGTTCCACGCTGCCTGCCGGGTGGAGGCCCGGCAGGGTGGCGGCGAGGTGGCCGTACAGTGTGAAGAAGCGGGTTCCATTCAGGTCGTGTTCGAGGATGAGCGTATGGCCGTAATCGAGCGGGTCGGCATTGTAGGCGAGATGCCTGACGCGGCCCGGGAGCGGGGCGTGGACCGGGGTGCCGGCAGGGGCGAAGACGTCGATGCCGAGGTGGATGGTGCGCCGTTCGGGGCTGGCGGCATCGGCGAATTGGGGGGTGGCGTAGACGGTGCGGTTTTCGCCGTAGAGGCCGAGGCCGTAGTGGGTGCCGCGCGCCTGATGCTGCGCGAACCACGGATCGAAGGCCGGATCGGAGAAGGCGGGCATGTCGGGGCGTTCGCCGGTGGTGGGCAGGGCCATGCAGGGGGCTGTCGCGGGATCTGGGAGGAACAGCGGGTGGGTGGCCACGGTGGCGAGGGCACGGCGGAGGGCGGCGGCGCCGGGGACGGCCTCGCCTGTGAGGCCGTGGCGCGCGACGGCGGCGAGGAGGCCCGCATCGACCGAGGCGAGGCGGGCGGCGGTGGTGGCATCGCAGGCGGCGATGAGGTCGGGGATGGCGGGCATAGCCTGCGCCCGTGTGACCGCGTGGCGGAGCGCGGAGTAGAGATCGGGCTGGCCGTTCAGCGCGGCGGCGATGGTCTGGGTGGCGGTCATGGTGTCCTCTGGCTTTGGCACGGAGTGAAGCGGGTCGGGCGGGGGGATGCAATGGGGTGCGGGCAAGCGTCTTGGCGGGGAGCCGCGTCCATGCGGGATGGGTGGTGGACGGCGCGGGGGGCGGGCGCTATCCAATCGGGCGCGTGAGCGGATGACTTGGGCAGGGTGGTAATCGTGGCAGGCGGGGTGCGGGTGATGCGGGGATGGGCGGCGGTGGCGGCGATTGCCGTGCTGGTGGCGGGATGCGTGGAGACGGGGGGCGGTGGTCTGCGGTCTGTCGCGCTGCTGGATGGCGCGGTCGTGGCGACTGCGCCTGCCGGATATTGCCTTGCGCCGCACACCGGGCAGCGCAGCGGCGACAGCGCGGTGGTGATCATGGGGCGCTGTTCGGCGGCGGGGGAGGCGGTGCCTGCCGTGCTGACGCTGTCGATCGGGCAGGGGGGGTCTGCCGGGGTTCTGGCGGGTGGGGGCGAGGCTCTGGCGGCCTATTTCACCTCGGCCGAGGGGCGGGCGGCGGTGAGTCGGACGGGGCGGGCAGATGATGTGGAAGTGCTGTCGGCGCGAGATGCGGAGGGGGCGTTCCTGTTGCACCTGCGCGACCGGCGGGCGGGGGATTACTGGCGCGGCATCGACGGGTTGCGCGGGCGTCTGGTGACCGTTTCGGTCACGGCGCCGGAGGGCGAGGGCTTGGATGCGGCCAAGGGGCGGGCGCTGGTTCTGGCGGCGCTGGCGGCGCTCCGGCGGGCCAATCCGGGCACCGGTGCGGTGGCGGTTTCCGGACCGGAGGTTGCAGGCGGGTGACGTCTTCACCCTGTGGTGAAAAGGCGGTGGCGCAGGGCTGGCTTTCCGGCGATAGATAGGGCGGGTCCGCCGGTGGTGCGGGCGATGTGCGCTGTTTCGGGACGGGGAATGGTGGGAAAAGTCGCAGGCGTGCTGGATCGGCTGTTGCAGAAGCGGAGTGTCCGGCGCTGGGAGGAGATGGCGGAGGCTGCGCCCTCGGTCGATGCGGATGTCTTGCGGGGCTGGCGGAGCCGGGCGCGGGCGATGCGGAGGCAGTTGGACCGGGTGATCCATCAGGCCGAGCATCGGCTGGCGCTGCCCCTGATCGGTTCGAACGCGATGCGTAAGCCCTTGGGAACGGATTGGGCGTGGCGTCCCGATCTGTGGCGGGGGCCGATGCCGGTGCCGGGCCATGCCTCGGTGCCGAACCGGATGCAGTTCTGCGAGGGGGCGACGGTCTTTCACGACTGCCGGGTGAGCGAGTTGACGGTGAGGCAGATCCGCAACGAGCGGGAGACGGATGTCGCGCCCTTCGGGTTCCGGATGGACGTGTTCCGGTTCGACGGATCGTTCCTGTCGCTGGTGATCGACCTGCCGGAGGAGGCGGCGCAGGGGCTGCGGTTGCGGCATCTGGTGCGGCTGGATGTGATCGTGGAGTTGGAGAAGCCGCTGGAGATCTTTGCGCGGCTGAACGTGAAGCACGGGCCGAACACGGAACAGATCGTGCTGGAGATGCCGCTGGGCGCGGAAGAGGTGATGGTGGAATTCGACCTGACCTACACGAAGATCAACGAGAAGCGGATCGAGAAACTGTGGATCGATCTGATCTTCGAGGGGCCGGAGATGAACCAGATCATCCTGCGGGATGTGACGGTGAGCCGCCGTCCGCGGGCGGATCTGTGATGGGAGGTGCGGGAATGGATGGGGCAAGGCTGACCAAGACGCGCATCCGGGCCGGGGTCTGGGAAGGCGTCCTGTCGGGAACGGACAAGCCCGCGCTGGAGGTGCGGCATCTGGAGGCGGTGGTGCCGGGGGTGACGGTGACGGCGATCCCCGACCGGCCGGGCGAATGGGCGGTGCGGGTGCCCGTGCCGGTGGAGGTGTTGGCCGAGGGGGTGCAGACCTTCCTGATGCGCGACCGGGAGACGGGCGAGACGCTGGCGCATTTCACGATCATCACGGGTGTTCCGATGGAGGATGACCTGCGGGCGGAGATCGATCTGTTGCGGGCGGAGTTGGACATGCTGAAGCGGGCCTTCCGGCGGCATTGCGTGGAGACGGCGGGTTAGCGTCGCGCGGGATTGGGGGCTGCGGGCGAGCGGCCTTTGAACCTTTGGCGGGTACAGGCTGAGCCCGAGAGGGTATTTGGGCCGAGACGAAGACAGGGCGATGTTGCGCGCATGACGTTGCGTTGCCCGTGACAGGCGGCTGCGGCTGCGGCAGTGTCGCGGGCCGGAGGACCCTGACATGACCGATTATCCGAACCTGCTGTCGCCGCTTGATCTGGGGCATGTGGTCCTGCCGAACCGCGTGCTGATGGGGTCGATGCATACGGGGCTGGAGGAGCGGGGCGACTGGAACCGGGTGGCGGAGTTCTATGCCGCCCGGGCGCGGGGTGGCGTCGGGCTGATGGTGACGGGGGGCATGGCGCCCAATGCGGAAGGCGGGGTCTTTCCGGGGGCGGCGGGGCTGTATTCGGCGCAGGACATTGCCAATCACCGGGTGGTGACGGGGCGCGTGCATGATGCGGGTGGGCGGATCGCGATGCAGATCCTGCATGCCGGGCGCTATGCCTATGGCAAGGATTGCGTGGCGCCGAGCGCGATACGGTCGCCGATTTCGCCTTTCGTGCCGCGCGAATTGGATGCGGCGGGGATCGAGAAGCAGATTGCCGATATCGTCACAGCGGCGGTGCGGGCGCGCGAGGCGGGTTATGACGGCGTCGAGGTGATGGGGAGCGAGGGGTATTTCCTGAACCAGTTCCTTGTCGCCCATACCAACCGCCGAGAGGACGATTGGGGCGGGAGCTATGAAAACCGGATGCGCCTGCCTGTCGAGGTGGTGCGGCGGGTGCGGGAGGCGGTGGGGGCGGATTTCATCCTGATCTACCGGATCAGCCTGATCGATCTGGTGCCCGATGGCAGCACTTGGGACGAGGTTGCGGTGTTGGCGCGTGCCGTCGAGGCGGCGGGAGCGAGCCTGCTGAATACCGGCATCGGCTGGCATGAGGCGCGGGTGCCGACGATTGCGACGAGCGTGCCGCGCGCGGCTTTCGCGCATCTGACGGGGCGGCTGCGGGGGGAGGTGACGATCCCGGTCATCACGTCGAACCGGATCAACGCGCCGGATGTGGCCGAGAAGGTGCTGGCCGAGGGGATGGCCGACATGGTTTCCATGGCGCGGCCCTTTCTGGCGGATGCTGATTTCGTGGCCAAGGCGGCGGCGGGGCGGGCGGAGGAGATCGCGCCCTGCATCGCCTGCAATCAGGCCTGTCTGGACCATACGTTCAGCGGCAAGCTGACGAGTTGCCTTGTGAACCCGCGCGCCTGCCATGAGGTGGAACTGGTCTATGAGCCGGTTGCGGTGGCGAAATCCGTGGCGGTGGTGGGGGCGGGGCCTGCGGGCCTGATGGCGGCGGCGGTGGCGGCGGAGCGTGGGCATCGCGTCACGCTGTTCGACCGGGCGGACAGGATCGGGGGGCAGTTGAACCTTGCCAAGCAGGTGCCGGGGAAGGAGGAGTTCCACGGGCTGGTGCGGTGGTTCGCGGCGCGGATCGCGCGGGCAGGAGTGGAGTTGCGGCTGGGCGCCGGGGTTTCGGTGGAAGAGTTACGTGGCTTCGACGAGGTGGTCGTGGCGACAGGGGTTTCGCCGCGGTCGCCGGGGATCGAGGGTGAGGAGCGGGCCTTGGGTTACATCGACGTTCTGAGCGGGGCGCAGGTTGGGCGGCGCGTCGCTGTCGTGGGCGCGGGCGGGATCGGGTTCGACGTGGCGGAGTATCTGGTGCATCGCGGGGTGTCGCCCACGCTGGACGCGGCGCTGTGGCGGCGGGAATGGGGTGTGGGCGATCCGGCCGAGGTGCGGGGCGGGCTGGTGGAGCCGGACCCGGAGCCGCCGGCGCGCGAGGTCTGGCTGTTGCAGCGCAAGGCGGAAAAGCCGGGGCGTGGCCTTGGCAAGACCACGGGGTGGATTCACCGCGCGGCGCTGGCGGCGAAGGGCGTGCGGATGATCGGCGGCGTGACATATCGGCGGATCACCGGGGATGGCCTCGTGGTGCTGCGCGACGGGGTGGAAGAATTGATCCCGGTTGATTCGGTTGTCCTTTGCGCGGGGCAGGAACCGGCACGCGGATTGGCAGACGAACTGGCGGCGGCGGGCATTGCCGCCCATGTCATCGGGGGGGCGGATGTGGCCGCCGAACTGGATGCCAAACGGGCAATCGATCAGGGGGCAAGGCTTGCGGCGCAGCTTTGACAGGGATTCCGCGGAGTTGCGCGGCGGGGCCTGTGTTTCCCCGCCTTCAACGATCCTAAGGAAAACCCCGGATCGGCCCCGCCTGCGCCCCGATCCTGCCTGAATTCGCGGTCAATCCTCGCTGTTACGACCTCATAGCTTGCCAGAGGGTAACAATGGACCGACTGACGGAAATGGAAGCCTTTGCCATGGTCGTAGACCAGGGCGGCTTCACCGACGCGGCCAAGAAGATGGGAATTTCGAAATCCGCCGTGTCAAAGCACGTGTCGGCTCTGGAGGCGCGGCTGGGGGCCCGTCTTCTGAACCGGACCACGCGGCGCGTTTCGCCCACCGAGATTGGCCTTGCCTATTACGATCGCGCGCGCCGCGTCCTGAATGACGCAGGAGAGGCGGATGCGCTGGTCACATCCATGCAGTCGGCCCCTTCGGGCCTGTTGCGCATCAGTGTCGCGACCGATTTCGGGGTCAACCTGCTTTCGCCGATTCTGGGGGATTTCCTGCTCGAATACCCCGACATCACGGTGAACATGGTGTTGAACAACCGCTATGTCGAGTTGATCAGCGAAGGCTTCGACATGGCCATCCGGGTGGGTGAACTTGAGGATTCGTCCTTGCGCGCCCGCAAGCTGACCGAGACGACGAAGCGGATGATCGCGTCGCCTTCGTATTTCCAGAAATACGGGCGGCCGTTGAAGATCGACGATCTGAACGAACACAAGCTTTTGCATTACTCCAATCAGGCCAATGGCAACGTCTGGAAGATCACGGCGCCGTCGGGGGAAAAGCGGCAGGTGCGATCTGTCGGCTGGCTGACGGTGAATGACGGGCAATCGCTGCTGAACGCGGCGATTTCGGGGCTGGGCATCGCCTATCTGCCGTCCTTCCTTTACGCCGATGCGATGCGGCAGGGGCTGGTGGAAGAGGCGATTCCGGGGCTGCCGGTGGAAAGCCTTGGGATTTATGCCGTCTATCCGCCGGGGCGGTTCACGCAGCCCAAGGTGCGGGCCTTCATCGATTTCCTTGCGCGTCAACTGATGGACAAGGGACCGGATAACTGGTGATTACCGCCGGTTCCCGGCAACGGGGACCGAAAACTCCTGGGGGAGTTCACAGGGTCGGGGTCGCAATGACCTCGACCCTTCTGTTTTGGGCGCGGCCTTCGGGGGTGTCGTTGCTGGCGATGGGCTCTGACGGGCCTGCGCCGCGGGTTAGGATGCGCGCGGGGTCGATCCCGTGGAGTGTGACGAGCGCGTCGCGCGTGGCCTCGGCCCGGGCGAGGGAGAGGGCGGTATTGGCCTGTGCGTTGCCGGAGGCGTCGGTGTGGCCGACGAGTTCCACCTGCGCCTGCGGATTGGCGGCGAGCCATTCGGCAAGGCGGGCGAGGGAGGGGTAGTCGCCGGGCGCGAGGGTGGACTGGCCGGAGGGGAATTGCAGATCGGCGAGGATGGCGTGTTCGCCGGCAGCGAGGGCGGCCGTGAGCGGGTCGTCCTGCGGCAGGGCCGCGGGTTGCGGAGCGGCAGCGATGTCAGGCGTCGGGGAGAAGGGTGACTTTGACGAGACGGTCACGTCAGAGGTTTCGGGCGCGGCGGGGCCGATGCGGGTGAGTTGGACGAATCCCGTATCGGCAGAGCGGCTGACGATGAGGGTGATCCAGTCCTGCCCAGCCGCGCTGTCGCGGCGGGCGGCGAGGAAGCGGAAATCGCCAAGGTCCACATGCATCTGCGGTTCGGGCAGGATGTCGGTGCCGTAGCGGAAATCGAACCCGCCACAGGCGGAGGTTTCGCATTCGAACAGGGTTTCATATCCCGCTGCCGCGATCTGGTCGCGGAGGGGTTGCAGCAGTTGTAGCGTGGTCTGGCCCGGTGCGGCGATCTTCCATGCGGTCTGGTCGATGCGGCCTTCGGCGGTGGTGGAGGGGATGACCCCGGCGCGCCATGGGCCGGTAGGCACGTCATAGGAGGAGAGCGCCTCGCTGCGGGAGGCGGAGGGGATCGCCGTGGCGGGAAGGCGGAGGTCGAGCGCCTGTGCGGGCAGCGCGGCGGACAAGGCCAGAGCGACCATGCCGAAAAGGCGGCGAGGCCGGGGCGGATGGTGCGGGCGCGGTGTCGTCAACTGCTCGGCCTTCTGCGGGGCTATTCTGATCGGGCTTTCCGATAGTGATACTGTCCCACAATGGCCATGTTCAGGGAAGCGTAGAGGGCGCGGGCGGCGGCGTTCCGCTCAGTCACCAGAAGGGCGAGGGTTGTTGCGCCGTGATCATGGGCCCAGAGGGCGGCGGCCCGCAAGATATTGTGGGCGCAGCCTTTTCGGCGTTGATCCGGGGCGACCTCAAGCGCGTGAAGCATTGCAACATTGCGGTGGATCGCCGTGAAGGCGATGCCCGCTGCGCGGTCCCCCGCGCGGCCGAGGATGGCGGTCTTCGGCCCCTGAACGCGGCTCATGACGGCGAGTCGGGCGGGGCCGATTCCGCCTTCGGCCCAGAGTTGGGCGGCGACGGCGAGGGGGGGCCAATGCGGAAAGCTGGTCAGGAAGGCGGGGGGCGGGTCGGCGAGTGCGGCGGTGGGGGCGGCATAGGCGATCACGGGGTCGTGCAGGGCATAGCCGCGCGCGGCGAGGGCCTGATCCAGCGCGGTTTCGGAGGGGCGGAGGACGAAGAGCGGGGATTGGCCAAGGGCGCGCATCGCGGCTTCGGCCTGCGGGATGTCGTCGGGCAGCCAGTCGCCGATGGCGGAGGCGGCCGAGACGCGTTGCCCGCCGCCTTGGCCCTCGCGGATGATCCATGGCCCGTGCCGATGGGTGGCGGCGGGGGGCCATGTCGCCTCGGCCAGTTGGGCGAGGTCTTCCTCGGTCATGGGAATAGCGCGCAAAGGCGGGTCATGGCGGCGTCGATGCGGGCGGGGTCGGTGCCGCGGATGACGAGGTTGGTGCCGTAGACGCCGTTGGTGTTGAAGGGATAGCTGCCCATTGTCAGGTCGGGGAAGTCGGCGGCGAGGGCGGCGAAATCGGCAGCGATTTCGCCTTCGCCGCGGTTGACGCGGTGGGATTGCGATAGGAGGGGCGCGCCGCCCGTGAGCGTGGGCAGGACACCCGCCAGCATCGCCTCGAAGATCGATGGGACGCCCGCCATGACATGGACATTGCCAAGGGTGAAGCCGGGGGCGGTGGAGATCGGGTTGTCGATCAGCGTCGCGCCGTCGGGGATGCGGGCCATGCGTTGCCGCGCCTCGTTGAAGGGCAGCCCCGCGCGGTCGTAATGCGCCTGCAGGAGCGCCATGGCGTCGGCGCGGTGGGTGATTGGGGTGGCGAATGCGGCGGCGATGGCCTCGGCTGTGATGTCGTCATGGGTGGGGCCGATGCCGCCGGAGGTGAAGACATGGTCATACCGGGCGCGCAGGTCGTTGACCGCGGTCACGATGGCGTCGTGGTCGTCGGCCACGACGCGGGCCTCCATCAGGCGGATGCCATGATCCGTGAGGCGCTGGGCGAGGTGGTGCATGTTCGAGTCGCGGGTGCGGCCGGACAGGATTTCATCTCCGATCACCAGCATGGCGGCTGTGGGATTGGGCATTTCGGTCCTCTCTTTGCGCGGGCTGGAACGGGTATAGGTCGCGGCGGGCGTCTTTCAAAGGGGGTGGCATGCGCAGGTCTGGCCTTTGCGGGCGGCAGGGACTATCTAGGCCCTGTTGACGAAAGGATTTCGGCCAGTGGACGAGACGCGCGGGCGCATCACGAAGGACGGTATCCGCATCTACGAGGATGCGGATTTCGCGGGAATGGCCGAAGCGGGCCGGGTGGCGGCCGAGATCTTGGACATGGTGGGGCCTTTGGTGGTGCCGGGGGCCGCGACGGGCGAGATCGACGCCTTCATCACCGAAGAGGTGACGCGGCGGGGCGTGACCTCGGCGACGATCGGCTACAAGGGCTATCGCCATGCGTCCTGCATCAGCGTGAACCATGTCGTCTGCCACGGGATACCGGGGGCGAAGATTCCGGGGCGCAGCAGCGACGTGCTGCAGCCGCAGGACATCCTGAACGTGGATGTCACGGTGATCGTGGATGGCTGGTACGGTGATTCCAGCCGGATGTATGTGGCGGGCACGGCGAAGCCCTTCGCGCAGCGCCTGATCAATGTCACGCATGAGGCCCTGATGCGCGGGATCGAGGCGGTGAAGCCGGGGAATACCTTCGGCGACATCGGCCATGCGATCCAGTCCTATGTCGAGGCGCAGCGGATGAGCGTGGTGCGCGATTTCTGTGGCCATGGGCTGGGCCGCGTGTTCCACGCGCCGCCCAATGTGCTGCATTACGGGCGGCCGGGCAGCGGGCCGGTGCTGGAGGAAGGCATGTTCTTCACCATCGAGCCGATGGTGAACCTTGGGCGGCCGGAAACGAAGGTGCTGGCCGATGACTGGACGGCGATCACGCGCGACAAGTCGCTGTCGGCGCAGTTCGAGCATTCGGTGGGCGTGACGGCGACGGGGTGCCAGATCTTTACCGCCTCGCCCGCGGGCAAGTTCCATCCGACGCAGTAGGGCGGTTTCTGACGCAGAAACCGCGACGGAATTTGACGCAAATTCCGGGGCCTGACCTTGGGCAGGATTTCTGTGTGCAGAAATCGTCGCGAAGTCTGCGTCAGACTTCGCCTTGGACGGTTGCATCCGTCCCAGTGGCGTGAAAGTTTTGCCCCGACAATGCGAGGTGCGTGATGAAGACCGTATCGGAAAGCCGGGCCTTTGGCGGTGTGCAGGGGGTGTATACGCACCCATCCGGTGCCTGCGATTGCGACATGACCTTCGGGCTGTTCCTGCCCGAACAGGCCGAGGACGGGCCGGTGCCGGTGCTGTGGTTCCTGTCGGGGCTGACCTGCACGCATGAGAATGCGATGGTGAAGGCAGGGGCGCAGCGCTGGGCCGCGGAAGCCGGCATCGCGCTGGTCTTTCCCGACACCTCTCCGCGCGGGCCGGGGGTGGCGAATGACGAGGCCTATGATCTGGGGCAGGGGGCGGGGTTCTATGTGAATGCCTCCGAAGAGCCGTGGATGCAGCATTTCCAGATGTGGGATTACATCACGGATGAATTGCCGAACGTGCTGTTCTCGGCCTTTCCCTTGGCCGAGGCGGCGCAGGCGATCACGGGGCATTCGATGGGCGGGCATGGTGCCTTGACCATCGCGATGAGCTTTCCGGGAAGGTTCCGGTCGGTTTCCGCCTTTGCGCCGATCTGCAACCCGACGGCCAGCGATTGGGGCAGGAAGCAGTTCACCGCCTATCTGGGCAAGGACGAGGCCGCATGGGCGGGTTATGACGCGACGCTGATGATGCGGCGCTATGGGTTCGACGGGCCGATGCTGATCGATCAGGGAACGAAGGACCAGTTCCTTGACCTCTTGAAGCCCGAGGCCTTGGCCGAGGCGATGGCGGCGCGGCGGCAGGGCGGCGCGTTCCGGATGCAGAAGGGCTATGACCACAGCTATTTCTTCGTGTCGACCTTCATGGAGGAACATGTGGCCTTCCATGCGCAGGCCTTGCTGGGCTGACCATGGCGCGGCTGTTCGTCGACGCCGATGCCTGCCCCGTGAAGGAGGAATGCGAACGCGTGGCCGTGCGGCACCGGGTGCGGATGATCGTCGTGTCGAACGGGGGCATCCGGCCGAGCGCCAATCCGCTGGTGGAGAGCGTCTTCGTGGCATCCGGGCCGGATGAGGCGGACAAGTGGATCGCGGATCAGGCCGGGCCGGGGGATGTGGTGGTGACGGGGGATATACCCTTGGCGGCGCGGGTCATCGCGGGTGGCGCGGTGGTGGTGAAGCACAATGGCGAGGTGCTGACCGACCGCAACATCGGCAATGTGCTGGCGACGCGCGACCTGATGGCGGACCTGCGCAGCGCGGACCCGTTCCGGCAGGGGGGCGGGCGGCCCTTTTCCAAGGCGGACCGGTCGCGGTTTCTGGAAGCACTGGAGCGGGTGATGCGGGGGGCGGTGGCGGGCGGGTGATCTGCGCCACGGCCATGTCGCGGGGGGGACAGATTTCGCGCGGCGGCGGGCGTTTCCTGCCCCCATCATGACCGAGATTTCCAGCCGGGCCACTTTGACCGGCATCCTTCTGGCGATTGGCGGCAGCGCGATGCTGTCGGTCAATGACGTGGCCATCAAGTTCCTGTCGGGGGATTACGCGCTGCATCAGGTGATCCTGATCCGGGCGGGGATCGGGATGATCTTCCTGCTGGGCTTGATGCATTTTTCCGGGACGGGGTTCCGGCAGATCCTGACGCGGCGGGGGCGGGATCATCTGATCCGCGTGGGCTTCGTCATGGTGTCGAATGTCTGCTATTTCCTTGGGCTGGCGGCGCTGCCTCTGGCGGATGCGGTGGCGATTGCCTTCGTGTCGCCCCTGCTGGTGACGCTGCTTTCGGTGGTGGTGCTGGGCGAGGCGGTGGGACCACGGCGATGGGCGGCGGTTGCGGTGGGGATGCTGGGCGTCGTCGTCATGCTGCGGCCGGGGACGGGGGTGATCCAGCCGGCGGCGATCCTCGTGCTGATCTCGGCCTTCTGCTATGCCTCCAGCCACATGATGACACGGCGGATGAAGGATACGGAAAGCGCGATGACGCTGTCCTTCTATGTGCAATGCGGGTTCATTCTGGTGTCCAGCACCATGGGGCTGGTTGTGGGGGATGGGCATCTGGCGGGGTCGTCCGATGCCTCGCTGGCCTTTCTGTTCCGGCAGTGGATCTGGCCGCCCATGGCCGATTGGCCGTGGTTCCTTGCGACGGGGCTTTCGGTGGCCATCGGCGGGTTGATGGTCAGTCAGGCCTACCGGATGCTGGAGGCGGCGCTGGTTGCGCCTTTCGAATATGCGGCGATGCCTCTGGCAATTTTCTGGGGGGTGGTGATCTTTGGCACCTATCCCGATCTGACGGCGGCGGCCGGGATTGCGCTGATCTGCGGGGCGGGCCTTTATACGCTGTGGCGCGAGACGGTGCGGCGGAAGAAGGATGTGACGGGTGACCCCAGAGGCAGTGATCTTTGACATCGGCAACGTGCTGCTGGAATGGCAGCCGGAGCGGTTCTATGACGCCGTGATCGGGCCCGAGCGGCGGGCGCGACTGTTTGCCGAGGTCGATCTGGCGGGGATGAACGAGGGAGTCGATCTGGGCGCGCCCTTTGGCGCATCGGTGGAGGCGCTGGCCGCGGCGCATCCTGAATGGGCCGTGGAAATCCGCATGTGGCGGGAGCGCTGGTTCGAGATCGCGCATCCGCCCATCGAGGGGTCGATCCGGGTGATGCGGGCGCTGCGGGCGCGGGGCGTTCCGGTGTTCGCGCTGACGAATTTCGGGCGCGAGACCTTTGACGCGGCGGTGGAGCGGTTGCCGTTTCTGGCAGAGTTCGACAGGGCATGGGTCAGTGGCCGGATGGGGGTGATGAAACCCGATCCGGCGATCTATGCGGCGCTGGAGGCGGAATGCGGTGTTGCGCCGGGGCGGTTGATCTTTACCGATGACCGGGCGGACAATATCGCCGTTGCGGCGGCGCGGGGCTGGCAGACGCATCTGTTCGAGGGATGGCAGGGCTGGGCGGCGCGGCTGGTGGATGCAGGGCTTGTCCAGAAGGCGGAGGTGGGGCTGTGAGCGTGGATTTCGTGCCGTTCGAGGCGGAACGGGTGCTGACATGGGCAGGGCTGCTGGAGGCCTTCGAGGCGGGGCATCGGCTGCCGAAGCCCGATATCAAGGACCTGTTCGTCTATCGCGGCGGGGATACGATCCTTGACCGGGCGACGTGGATCGATGGCTTGGGTGCGCTGGTGAAAGTGGCGACGGTGGTGCCGGGCAACGTCGCGCGGGGAAAGCCCACGATCCATGGGGCGGTGAACCTGTTCGACGATGTCACGGGGGAACTGACCGGGCTGGTGGATTTCCACCTTGTGACCAAGTGGAAGACGGCGGGGGACAGCCTGCTGGCGGCGCGGCGTCTGGCGCGGAAGGATGCGCGGCGGTTCCTGCTGGTGGGGGCGGGGAATGTGGCGCGGTCGATGGTGGAGGCCTATTCCTCGGTCTTTCCGGGGGCGGAATTCACGGTCTGGAGCCGCAGCCGGGCGAGTGCCGAGGCGATGGGTCTGCCGGTGGCGGACGATCTCGAGGCGGCGGTCGGGAGGGCTGATGTGATCTGCACGGCGACCATGGCGACAGAGCCGCTGATCCGTGGGGAATGGTTGCAGCCGGGGCAGCATCTGGACCTGATCGGGGCCTACAAGCCGGGGATGCGCGAGGTGGACGATGCGGCGATGCAGCGGGCGCGGGTCTTCGTAGATGCGCGGGCGACGACGCTGCATCATATCGGCGAGTTGATCGAGCCGTTGAAATCGGGGGCGATCACGGAAGCGGATATCGTGGCGGATTACTATGACGACCCTGCCCTGTTCGCTCGGCGGTCGGCGGAGGAGATCACCATCGCCAAGAATGGCGGAGGGGCGCATCTGGACCTGATGACCGCGACCTATATCCAGAAGGCTTGGCGGGGGCGGTGAGCCCGGACTTTTCCTGATGACAGGCTGAGGGGGTTTGTCGATACTTGGCCTGTCCTTGCCGCGAGCGGGGATGTTGGGAGTGTGTCCTGTTCATGTCCTATGCGTCGCTTCCGGATGCGTGTTTCTGGCGTCGTTGCCTGTCTTCACCCGATTTCCTGCTGGATGACCTGTATCGGCCCGAGGTCCTGATCGGGCCGGAGGATGCCGTGGCAACGGCGGGAAGCTGCTTTGCGCAGAAGATCGGGCGGGAATTGCGCCGGTCGACGGCACGGTTCCTTGATCTGGAGCCGGTGCCGCATGGCCTGACGGAGGAGACGGCGGCGCGCTTGGGGTTCGGTCTGTTCTCGGCGCGCTATGGCAACATCTATGGCACTGCGCAGATGGTGCAGCTTGCCGAGGATGCGCTGGCGGGGAAACTGCGGGACGGAGCGTTCTGGGAAAAGGACGGGCGGTGGTTCGACGGGCTGCGCCCGAGGCTGGAACCGGGGGGATTTGCCACGCTGGATTTGGCGCGCGAGGCGCGGTTGGCGCATCTGGCGCAGGTGCGGCGGCTGTTTTCCGAGGCGGGCGTCTTCATCTTCACGCTGGGATTGACGGAGCGGTGGGAGGATGGGCGCGACGGGACGGTGTTTCCGCTGTGCCCGGCGGTGGTGGACCCGGCTTTCGGGCATCCGTCGCATCGGTTCCACAATGCGCGCGTGGGCGAGGTGGCGGAGGAGTTGACGCGGTTCGTTGCGCTGCTGCGGGGCGTCAATCCGGGACTGCGCTTCATCTTCACCGTGTCGCCGGTGCCTTTGATGGCGACGGCGACGGGAGGGCATGTGCTGGGCGCGACGGCGCGGTCAAAGGCGGTGTTGCGCGCGGCGGTGGACGAGGTGGCGGGCAGGGTGCCGGGATGCGACTATTTCCCGTCCTATGAGATCGCCACGCAGAACCCGCTGATGCGCGACGCCTTCGGGCCGGATCAGCGCGAGGTGCGGGACGAGGTGGTGGAGCGGATCATGCAGGTCTTCTTTGCCGGGCAGACGGGCATCGCGCGGGATGCGGCGATGGCCACGGAGGCGGAGCAGGGAACCGAGGTCTGCGACGAGGCCCTGCTGGACGCGGCGCGCGGATGAGGGTTCTGGTCTTTGGCAATTCCCATGCGGCCTGCCTGATGGAGGCGTGGCGCGAGGGCGAGATTGCGGCGGGGCATGAGGTCGAATTCTTCGTGCGTTCGGGCAGCGGGGTGACAGGGTATGCGCTGACGGGCAGCCGGATCGTGGCGGAAACCGAGGCACTGGCCGGGTTTCTGGCAAAGCTTGGGCTGCCTGCGGAGCAAGACCTTGCCGGGTTCGACGCGTTGGCGGTGGTGGCAAGCGAAGTGAGCATGTTCCCACTTGTGCAAGTGTTGAACGTCTACAGGGTGCTGGAGTGGCGGCAGGGGGGGCAGACGGACCGGCCCGCACTGACCGAGGCGGTGTTGCGGATGGCCTTTGCCGAGGCGCTGATGGATACAAGCGCGTCGCGATTGGTGGCGGACCTGCGCAAGGTGCCCGCATTTTCGGATCGGCCTATTCATCTGCTGCCGCAGCCCTTTCCATCCGAGCGGCTGATGACCATGGGGCGCATCCCGGCGGGGGCGGGCTTTCGGCGGCTGCTGCGGGAGGGCATGGCGGCGCGGGCTGCTGCGGTTTATGCCGAGGAATTGGCGCGTTTTGCCGCGCGGATCGGGGCGGTGCTGCATCCGCAACCCGCCGAGACGGTGGCGCAGCATTGCCTGACGGCAGAGGGCTATTCCACGCGGGCGCGCAGGCTTTTCGATCTGGGCAAGCTGCAGCCACAGGGGGACATCCTGCATGCCAACCTCGCATACGGGCGGCTTGCATTGGCGCAGATACTGCGCTGAGGCACGACGGAAAGCGTAGGTTTTTCATAGATTTGTCGGATCTTTTCCGTGGCCTTTCCGGGCCGCAGAAAGGGTCTGGTTACCCATTCTGGGCGAGCATCTTCGGGCATTCCGGAGGTGACGATGTCAAATGTCTACATCATTGCCGGGCAGAGCAATGCGACGGCCATGACGGCCGCCTTGCGTGCCCAGTTGCTGGCCCGCGATCCCGGTGCCATCGTGATAGCCGTCAGCAGTGCCGGGGCACCGTTGACCTTTGGGCGGCAGGGCGACGACTGGTATCAGTCGCGCGACATGAAGGACCGGCTGGTGGCAGAGGTCGCCCGCGTGATGAAGGCCAACCCGGACGCCAAATTGCAAAGCATGATCTGGGTGCAGGGAGAGGCGGATACTTATTCCATCGCGCGGGCGAATTCCTATGCGGCAGAGTTCCAGTCGCTGCTCTCGCATGTCGATGCCGAATTGCGGGCGGCGCTTCCGGGGGTGGCGCGGTCGGCAATGGATTTCGATGTGGTCATTTCGGAACTGTCTTCTGCCGCGCCTGCGGCGCCGGGTCGGGCGCATTGGGACACGATCATCGATCAGCAGCGCAGGCTGGATGCCGGGTCGGACCGTATCACTGGGGTTGATCCGGACGAGGTGGCGCGGGCGGGCGGGTTTTCAGGCAGCGCGATGTTCAAGGACTCGCTGCACTACCGCGCGGACTTCATGGATCGGCTTGCGGCTGCGCTGGTTGACAGGGCGGTGCCGGCCGCGGGGGCCGCGCCGCAGCAGGGAATGGTGATAGAGGGAACGTCTGCCTCGGAGCGGTTGGTGGCCCGCGAGACCCATGACGTGATCCGGGGTGGCAGCGGCGCGGACACGATCTTTGCGGGGGCGGGGGATGACAGCGTCAGCGGCGGATGGGGCGACGATCTGATCGATGCGGGCAACGGGCGCAATTCGGTCTGGGGTGTGAACGGGAATGATACGATCATCGGCGGGGCGGACCGCGACGTGATCTCGGGCGGGAGCGGGCGTGACCTGATCATGGGAGGGCTTGGCGGTGACGTGATCGATGGGGGAGAGGATGGCGATGTGATCTTTGGCGGCTTCGGGCGCGACCGGTTGCTGGGCGGGACGGGCAACGACACGATCCGTGGCGGCGAGGGACGGGACACGCTGACCGGCGGGGCGGGCGCGGATGTCTTTGTCTTTGCCAGCATGGCCGAGATGGGGGCGGGCGTATCGCGCGATGTCATCACCGATTTCGTTCCGGGCGAGGATCGGATCGATCTGCGCGGCATGGGTATGACTTTTTCGGCACAAGGCTTCACGGGAGGGGGGAGGGCCTCTGTCACCTTCGACGCAGCGAACCGGATGCTGCTGGTCGACGGAAATGGCGACCGCGTGGCGGATTGGATGCTGGAACTGGCGGGTCTTGCCCAACTTTCAACGCGCGACCTGATCCTGTGAGGGCACGGGCCTTGCGCATTTGGGTTGCCGGACAGGCCATGGCGGGCCTAGACAGGAGGGCAGGGGGCGCGCGTCATGGACATTCGTTGGTTGCAGGATTTCCTCGCGCTGGCCGAGTTGCGGAATTTCACCCGTGCGGCGGAGTTCAGGAACCTGTCGCAGGCCGCCTTTTCGCGGCGCATCCAATCGTTGGAGCATTGGGTCGGCACCGCGCTGGTGGTGAAGGGATCGCAGCCCGTGCGCCTTACCGAGGCGGGAGAGCAGTTTCGCGAAGGGGCTGGGGCGTCGGTGGAGCGTCTGCTGGAGACGCGGGCGGCGATCCGGGGCAGCCAGTTCGAGGTGATGAGCCAGGTGCGGCTGGCCATGCCGAACGTTCTGGCGCGCAGCGATTTCCGGCGCATCCTTGCAGCCATCGGGCCGAAGGTGCGCAGCTCTTTTTCGGTGATCGTGGGCACGACCGCCGAGGTGACCGCACGCTATCTGGCGGGGGATGCCGATATTCTTTTGGCGCATGACTGCCCCGCCCTGCCCAGCCACGAGGCGCTGGATACGCAGGAGAAGGCGGTGTTGCGGGCGGACAGGTTCCTGCCCTTTGCCGCGCAGGGGGCGGCCTTCGGTTTTCCCGGCACGCCGAGGGACCCTTTCCCCCTGATCGCCTATGCGCAGCGGGCCTATTTCGCCCGGCTGTTTGAGCATGTGGTGGAACGCAGCGCGGTGCCGCTTTCCTATCGGATGGCGGTGCAATGCGACATGTCGGATGTGCTGAAGGAGGTCATCGCGGCGGGGCATGGCGTGGGCTGGCTGCCCGAAAGCGCGGTGGAACCCGGCACGGGGCTGGTGGCGCTGGGCGGGGCGGAGTGGGCCTTGCCTCTGGAGATCTGTGCCTTCCGGCCAAGGCGGGCGGCGGGGCCGAAGCTGGACGCGCTGTGGGAGGCGCTGCGGTCCTAGCCGCGCGCTGCATGGGCCATGCAGGATTTGCATTGGACCGGGGGCCCTGATCGGCGGCAGGTAGGGCGCATCGTTCCGGACCAGAGGACCAGACCCATGATGCACGACATCCGCCGCGAGCAGGACAGCCTTGGCGCCATCGACCTGCCCCGCACCTGCCTTTGGGGGGTGCATACCCAGCGGGCAATCGAGAATTTCCCGATTTCTGGGATGCCGCTGTCGCTTTTCCCGGAATTCATCCGGTCGCTCGCATGGGTGAAGAAGGCGGCAGCACGGGCGAACCTGTCGCTGGGCGTGCTGCCTGCCGAGAAGGCGCGGGTGATCGAGGAGGTCTGCGACGAGATTGCGGCGGGGCGTTGGCACGATGCCTTTCGCGTCGACATGATTCAGGGCGGGGCGGGCACCTCGACCAACATGAACGCCAATGAGGTGATCGCCAATCTGGGCCTGTTGAAGATGGGATACCGGCCGGGAGACTATGCCCATCTGCACCCGAATGACGATGTGAACCGGTCGCAATCCACCAATGACGTCTATCCCACCGCGATGCGCCTTGCCATCGTGGGCCAGTGCGACGCTTTCCGCGCGGCGCAGACGCGGCTGGCCGAGGCGTTTCAGGAACGCGCGGCAGCTTTTGCCTCCATCCGCAAGATCGGGCGGACGCAGTTGCAGGATGCGGTGCCCATGACGCTGGGGCAGGAATTCGCGGGCTTTGCCGTGACGATCCGCGAGGATGTGGAGATCATCGGGCGGCTGTCGGCGCTGTTGCTGGAGGTCAATCTGGGCGGCACGGCCATCGGGACACGGGTGAACACGCCCGCAGGCTATGCCGAGGCCGCGGTGGCGGAACTGGCGCAGGTGACGGGGCTGCCCGTGAAGCTGGCGGGGGACCTGATCGAGGCCAGCAGCGATTGCGGGGCCTATGTCACCTTTTCCGGCGTGCTGAAGCGGATCGCGGTGAAGCTGTCGAAGATCTGCAACGACCTGCGGCTTTTGTCATCCGGGCCAAGGTCGGGGTTCAACGAGATCAGGCTTCCGGCGGTGCAGGCGGGATCGTCGATCATGCCGGGCAAGGTGAACCCGGTGATCCCCGAGGTCGTCAATCAGGTGGCCTTTCAGGTGATCGGGAACGATCTGACGGTGACGATGGCCGCCGAGGCGGGGCAGTTGCAGTTGAACGCCTTTGAGCCGGTGATCGTGCTGAACGTGCTGCAATCGATGCGTATCCTGATGCAGGCCATGGACACGCTGGCCACGCGTTGTGTCGCGGGGATCGAGGCGAACGTGGCGCAATGCGAGGGTGCGCTGGAAAACAGCCTTGTGTTGGCGACGATGCTGGTGCCCCATATCGGGTACGAGAAGGCCGCGCTGGTGGCCAAGACGGCGCTGGGCGAGGGGTCTTCGGTCGCGGCGACGGTGGTGAAGCTGGGCTTTGCCGACGAGGCCGGGGTGGCGGCCATGCTGGCCGATCTGCCGAACGGGTGAGGTGCTGGGGGCCTAGGCCCCCTGCAGGAAGGCGCGGATTTCATCCGCCCTTGCCCATGTGTCGGCATGGCCGAGGTCTATCAGCGCGCCGACATAGCCCGGTTCGAACATGAGATAGCTTTCGATCCGGGCATCACCGCCGGAATAGCCGATGCTGCGCAGGAGAAGGCGCATGGAGCGGGGCAGTTCGCCTGCATGGGCCTTGGCCAGTTCGCGGATGTCGCGCGAGGGGGCGATGGTCGCGGCGTCGATGACGCGCAGGCGCGTGCGGCTGCGGGCCTCGTCCGAAAGGAGCGAGATCGTGTGGTTGATCCGCTCCAGCCGTTCGACATCGGCCTCCAGATTGTCGTTGAATAGGATGTCGAGCGCGTGGCCCGCGATTTCGCCAAGGCTGGGCTGGGCGGAGCGGCGGGGGCCGACCGCGCTGTCGCGGGTGCCGACGATCAGGATGCGGTCCGCGCCGGTGTGGATGGCCGGGGACAGGGGCGAGGTCGTCCGCAAGGCTCCGTCGCCGAAATAGCGGTTGTCCAGATGGACGGGCGCGAAGGCGAAGGGGAGGGCTGCCGAGGCGAGGATGTGATCGGGTTCGAGGATCGCGCTTTCGCCCCGGCGGCGGGCGCGGGACCAGGGTTGCAGGCTGTCATCGCCTTGGAAGAAGGTGGTGGAGGTGCCGTCGGAATAGCTGGAAGCGGTGATGCAGAGCGCATGCAGCGCGCTCGAGCGGATGGCAAGGCGCAGGTGCCTTTGGTTGAACTCGCGCGCCAGAAGGTCGCGGAGGGGGCGGTAGTCGAGAAGGCCACCCGTCATCCGCAGGCCAAGCTGGCCGAGGAGCAGCGTCATCGCCCAGCGGGAACTGCGCGCGAGCATGGGCAGGGCGCGGGAATCATAGATCGAATGGCAATGAAGCGACCGCCAGAGCGATTCGAGCCGGGCCGCGCCAAGCTGGAAGTCGATGGAGGTCATGGCGACGGAGGCGGCGTTGATCGCGCCGACCGAAGAGCCGCAGACGATCTGGAAGGGAGAGCGCTGGTTGCCCGTGATCTCGGCGATGGCGCGGATGACGCCGACATGATAGGCACCCCGCGCCCCGCCGCCTTGCAGGACAAGGGCGATGCGCCGTGGGGGCTGGTCCAGTGCAGGCATTTTTCGTCTCCGCCGGAATGTCTGCGCAGGATGGGCGGGTGCCTGCCTGTGCATGAAGGATTAGAACGACGCTTGCCGAAGTTTGTTCAATTTCCGTGAAATCGTCAGCAGTTCATGCAGGTTCGGGCAACGCACCCCTTGCGAGTCGGGCGGTCCGCGATGAAAGCGCCAGGCATATCCCCGTGGAGCGCAGTCCGTGGTGATGACTTTGATATTCGGGATTTTCTGATTTGGTCGGAGCGAGAGGATTCGAACCTCCGACCCCCTGCTCCCGAAGCAGGTGCGCTACCAGGCTGCGCTACGCTCCGACCGTGGTGGCGGGTTACAGCCCTGCGGCGGCATTTGCAAGGGGGCACGGGTGTTTGCGTCAATCCTGACGTTCGGGAATCCCCATCCGCCGCATCATCACGCTGACGCGGGGCATGGCGCCGGTTTCCGGGCGGCTGCGGGTGGAGAGGACGGGGCGGTTCTCGGAGACGCTGGGCGTGCCTTCGCGCAGGACGATGTAGATGCCAGAGGCGATGATGATCGTGCTGCCGATGGCGGTGTAGAGATCGACCATTTCGTTGAACAGGAGTGAGCCGTAGAGGGCGGCCCAGAGGATTTGCGAATACTGCATAGGGGCGACGATCACGGCAGGGGCGGTGCGATAGGCCTTGATGACCAGAAGCCCCGCGACGAAGCCGAACAGGGCGATGATGCCCATCAGGCCGAGATGCGCCACCGGCATGGGTTCGTAGACGAAGGGCAGGACCGCCCCCATCGCCAGCACGTTGCCCAGCATGGGAAACAGCATCAGCACGGCCGACCGTTCCCTTGACCCGATCTTGCGCACAATGACCGAGGTGAGTGCGCCGGTCACGGCGGCAGAAAGCGCGGCAAGGTGGCCAAGGCCCAGTTCCGCCTCGCCGGGGCGGAGGACGACCAGCACGCCGATCAGCCCCACCACGACGGCGACGCCCCGGCGTAGGCCCACCTTTTCGCCCAGCATCGGGATGGCCATGAGTGTGATCAGCAGGGGCATGGCGAAGAAGATCGCATAGGCCTGCGCCATGGGCAGTTGCGAAAAGGCGAAAAAGCCTGCCACGCCCGTCAGCACCGCCGAGATGGCGCGGAGAAGGCTCCACCACGGGTGGCGGGGAACGAGGTTTTCATCCCGTTTGTCGCCCAGAAGCATCACGGTGACGAGCGGAAAGCTGAGCAGGCCGGAGAAGAAGATGATCTGCACGGCAGAGTAATCGCTGCCGAGGAACTTCACCACCACATCATGGGTGGCGTAGATGCCGAATGCGGCCAGAGACAGGGCCGCGCCCTTGAGGTTGGAATGCGATGTGGTCATTGGGCGGCCTTCGGTCCGGCGCGGGCTGATAGCGGTAACCTAATGGACCGGGCCGCGCCCCGGCGCAAGGTGGGGTTGTGCGATCATTGAAAAAGGGGCACCGGATGGTGCCCCCTTTTCGCGATTGCGCCAGTTCTGAGCGTCAGAGCGAGGCGTCGAGAGCGGCCAGCACCGCATCGCCCATCTGCGAGGTGGAGACGGGGGTGCCGCCTTCCGGACCCATCAGATCGGCGGTGCGGACGCCATCGGCGAGGACCTTCTCCACCGCCTTTTCGACGCGCGTGGCCTCATCCCCCAGGTCGAAGCTGTAGCGCAGCGCCATGGCGAAGGAGAGGATGCAGGCGATGGGGTTGGCCTTGCCCTGACCGGCGATGTCGGGCGCGGAGCCATGGACGGGTTCATAGAGCGCCTTGGGGCGGCCATTGGCCATCGGCGCGCCGAGACTGGCCGAGGGCAGCATGCCCAGCGAGCCGGTCAGCATCGCCGCTGCATCCGATAGGAGGTCGCCGAAGAGGTTGTCGGTGACGATGACGTCGAACTGCTTGGGCCACCGGCAAAGCTGCATTGCGCCCGCGTCGGCATACATGTGGGAAAGCTGGACGTCGGGATATTCGCGGTCATGCACTTCCTGCACGACTTGACGCCACAGGATGCCCGACTCCATCACATTGGCCTTCTCCATCGAGCAGACTTTGTTGTTGCGGCGGCGGGCCAGTTCGAAGGCCGAGCGCGCCACGCGGGCGATTTCGGATTCGGTGTAGCGCTGGGTGTTGATGCCCACGCGTTCATTGCCTTCGGTGAAGATGCCGCGCGGTTCGCCGAAATAGACGCCCGAGGTCAGTTCGCGGACGATGACGATGTCGAGGCCTGCGACCACCTCTTTCTTCAGCGACGAGAAGTCGGCCAGCGCGTCGAAGCACTGGGCGGGGCGCAGGTTGGAATAAAGGTCCATCTCCTTGCGCAGGCGCAGGAGGCCGCGTTCCGGCTTCACCGAGAAGTCGAGATTGTCATATTGAGGGCCGCCCACGGCGCCGAGCAGAACGGCGTCGACTTCCTGCGCCTTGGCCATCGTGTCGTCATGCAACGGCGTGCCGTGCTTGTCATAGGCGCAGCCGCCGACGAGGTCTTCGGTCACGTCGAAGGTGATGCCCCGTTTGGTGCCGAACCAGCCGATGATCTTTTTCACCTCGGCCATGACTTCGGGACCGATGCCGTCGCCGGCGAGGATGAGAAGGGAGGGATTGGCCACGGTGGCGCTCCTGCTGATGCGGATGGGTCGCGGGGTGGCCTAGCGGCTTGGCTGCGCCCGGTCAAGGTGGGGAAGGGATTGGGGGGATCGGCGGTGGGGCAGGACGAGGAAGATCGAGGGCGACGCGGCGGCCCATCCGGATGGATCATGTCAAGGACGATCGGTCGGTCCGTCTTGCCGCGCATGGGTGGAAGGCTTAACCTTTCCTTGTAGTTGGTCGTTTTGGTACACCATGGTTAATCTTCTGGGCAGAATACGGCACCTCGCTGCCAAGACGAAATCCGATGCCGAGGCGGGCATGGAGCCGGACCGCCTTATCCGGCTTAAACTCTTTGCAGAGACGGTTGCCTTTGCGGACAGGCAGGAGGTTTTCAACGCCTTTCGGCATCGGTATCTGATGGCGCATTACCTTGCCTTTTCTGTGAAGGTGCTTGTCCTTGCCTATCTGCTGTCACTGTCGGAGGCGCCGATCGGGGTGCTGTATCCGGCGATCCTAATCGGCATTGCGGTGGCGTTCTGGGTAGGTGTGGCCTGTCTGGCCCTTGGTCTTCGTCTGGTGGGAACGCCCTGCGACAGGCGGGCGAGGACCGTACGGATGGAACCGGCACTGCTGTGTGCGGGGATCGCCTTTGCCGGGGCGATCCATGTCGTGTCGGGCGGGATCGATGGAACGGGGATCTGGACTATCGATCTGGGCATTCCGCTTTTTCTCTTCACCACGCTTTACGGTTTTCTGGCGGTGACTTTCCTGATGCGCCGTCCCATCCCGCGCGCCTTGCGCCGCATGCGCGAGGACAGGCAGGAGAGTGACCGGGAGGACATGTCGGACTGGCAGGAACACGATGCGCCGCAGGGTGCAGGTGAGACGGAAGCCGACGCCGCACCCGAGGCAGGGGAGGAGGAGGAGGCAGACTCGCCCGATAGGGCGGCGCTGGCCGCCGTGCTGCGGCTGCAGGCGGATGGCAACTATGTGACCGTGGTGACGGAGCGGGGCCGGATGTCGGTGCCGGGGCCTTTCGCGGCGGTGGTGGCGCGAATGCCGCGCGGGATCGGGCGGCAGGTACATCGGTCGCATTGGGTGGCACGGCGGGCGGTGCTGGGAGATCGGAGGGTCGGGCGGGAAGTGCGGTTGCAGACGGTGGATGGTGAAAGCGTTCCCGTTTCGGGTGCGCAGGTCGGCGCGGTGCGTGCCTGGCTGGCACAGGATGGCGAAGTTCGCATCACGAAGCGGGAAGACAGGGGCGACAAGCGGTGAAGACGCAGGCGACGATACCCTTTCGCGACCGGAGGCTGGAATTCGCCCTGTTCTCGGGCGATGTCGTGGGGTTCCGGGGCGGCGAGTTCCTGCGCAGTAGCGTGCATCGCTATCTGGTGATGCATTATGTCTTCCTTGCCCTGGCCATTAGCCTGATGGAGGTGAAGAGCGGGCCCTATCCCCTGACCGGCGTGGAAATCACACAGGTCGTCGCAGCATCCCTTGCCATGTCGGTGCTGGTTCTGGTCGTCCTTCCTGCGGTGCGTCTTCTGTTCTGGCCGGGGACTGGCCCGGTGCTGCGGATGCGGTCGACGCCTTTGCACATTCTGGCGACGGTGCTGAGCGTGTTCGCCGGTCAGGTGGCGCTGTATCTGATCACCGGGAACACGCCGGACGGGGTGTGGACGATCCTTGTGATGATCCTGTTCTACTTTCTGCTGTGCGAAGCATTCTGCCATTACTTGTTGTTGTTTATCGTCCCTCGCGTCCTGCGTGACGTGCGGGGGACTGTGCCCCGGCGCGGCGGTCGGGTGACATTGGGCGAGGCCGACGGGGCGGTCGTCATCAAGGGCCAGTCTTTCGCACCAGCGGCGCTTTGGCATGTCGGGGCGGATGGGAATTACATTCTTGTGAAATCGGCGGATGGTCGTGCCTTTCTGCCGGGGCCTTTCGGGCCGGTGGTCGAGGCCCTGCCGGATGAGTTGGGGATGCGTGTGTCGCGGTCGGATTGGGTGGCGCGGGCGGCCGTGGTGGATATCAGGCGCAAGGGGCGCGAGGTCACGCTGGACCTGATCGACGGATCGCAGGTGCGGGTGGCCCAGTCGCGGCGCAAGGCGGTGCAGGATTGGGTGCAGGCGATCCGTCAGGGACGAGCCGAAGGGCCACCTGCCGGCGCGCCGATGGCAATGTCGATCCAGACGGGGAAGTGACGCGAGGCGGTCTTCAGCGTTGCATTCTGGGGATCGGTATCGACGGGCCAGAAGACGCCAGAGGCCTGCACGACGATTTCCTGCGATGGGATGATGTAATCCAGCCTCAGGCCACCAAGCCGGGGATAGAGCACGGTATCCAATTCGGGGTCACCGCGATGGTTCGGTTCGCGGCGGCCATGCGTGCCCTTGGGGCCGGGGTCTTGCAGGCGCGGATGGGCCAGCAGGGCCGAGAGTGCCCCGGCGCGACCATCCCCATCCAGCGGGTCCAGATTGGCGTCCCCGATCAGGACGAAGGGCGGGGTCGGTGGCGGATGGGGCAGCCTGCCGTCGATCAGGTGAAGCCAGAAGGCGGCCTCGTCGTGGTTGCGGCGTCCGTTGCGATCGTCCGGGCCGTCGAAGACAGGTGGCGTGGCATGCCAGATCAGGAGCGTGAGCGCCGTACCATCCGGCAGGGCCACGGGAAGGGAAAGGTGGCTGTGCGAGGAAAGCCGCTGGATGGCGGCAAGCGCGGGAGGCGTATCCCACGGCAGCAGGGTGCCCGGGAGATCGCGCCAGAGGTAGGTGCCGTAATCCGTCGCGTGATCAGTCAGAATGGGATGGCGCGAGAGGATGGCGCTGCCCCCGGCCCCCGGAAAGGGACCCCAGCCCTGCGCGTCCTCGGCCTCGTGCGGCTGGCCGTCGGCATCGATGTCATGGCCGGTGGGGATGCCGCTGTTGGGGCGCGGTGCGTGCAGATGGGGGTAGGGGTGGCCCTGCGCGGCCAATCGGGCCTCGAGCGCGCGGAGGGCATGGAGGCCGGGGTCGTAATCCATTCCGGTCAGGACGAGGATGTCGGCATCCAATACGGCAAGGACGGTGATCGCCGCCTCGATGGCGGGATCGCGTCCCGAGGTCAGGTCCTGCAGAAGGAGGCCCGGCCCCCGGCGTTCCAGCCCGATGTTCCAGAGCGCGAGGCGCAGGGTTTCCGCCGTGGCGGCATGGGGGAGGCAGAGAAGCGCAAGGGTCAGTGCGCGGCAGCGCCGGATCAGGCTGCGGCGAGGGAGCGGTCGGTCTCGGTCAGGCTGGCACGGCGCTTGTTGCGCACCATCTGCGCCACGCGCAGCATGGCGATCCCGCGCATGAAGAGGCTTGCCGGTAGGAAGGCCCATGATGTCATCGTCCAGATCAGGCTGTGCGGCGTGAGCAGGCCGGCAGGATCGATTCCCCCCATGACCAGCCGTGCCAGTGCAGGAGCGATGAATGGCAGCAGAAACCCTAATGCAATGTTAATGCGGGCGTCGCGTTCGAGGCGGGCGACGATGTCGGAGGCGCTGGTGGGATCGAATGTCGGCAGGTTGATCCAGACGTTGAAGGTCTGACCGCGGCGGGGCCAGTTGCCCATGCGCATCTGGAAGGAAAAGAAGAACAGCGCGATGAGCGAGGTGAGATATGCCATGCCGGCCGCCGTGCGGACGGCGGCGACGTCAGCCTCGGGCGCGCCGGGGATCAGGGCCTGCGTGGCAAGGCGGACGGGGCTGTAGGGGAAATCCATCGCCTGACCTATCAGGGTGCCCACCGCCTCGACCAGTTGGGTGAGGGTGTTGGGTTCGAACCGTCCGCGTTCGATGAGGGAAAGCGCGAGGAGGGTGGCCGCAAGCAGGAGGAAGCGCATCCGGTTGAAGGGCGGGGCATCCCGGAATTCGATCAGGCCGGGGCATTCGGAATTGTATTCGGCAAAGGTCAGCGCCCCTACGAAGAGCGCGACGAGGGCCACCGTCTGCTGCGCATCGGTCCCAAGACCGGGCACGAGCAGGGATGGCGCCAGAACCAGCACCATCATCAGAACTGCGCGCAAAAGCGCCCCGGCAAGCCGTGAAACCACCGCCCTGTTTCCTTCCCGCCAGTCGGCCCCCGGTTTGCCCGAAGTGCCTTTCCCAGCGATTTTCCGCACATTGTGGCGGACTGCCTCAATCTTGCCCAATTTGTGCCTACTTTCGTACGCTGACACAACACCTCTTCGGAGGTAAGCGGGACAATCCGGCCTTTTCGCGGACAATGTGTCGCGCGAATGCATCAAGATTCAGGTAAGAAAATGGCCGCCCCGAAGGGCGGCGCAAGATGTTGTGCTTAATGAAAATTAATCCGCAACTGGGCCAGAGAGTCAGGCCCAAGGGCGCAGCGTGGCCACCTTCTTTTCGAAGGCGTCGATGGAGGCGGCCTTTTCCAGCGTCAGGCCGATGTCATCCAGCCCATTCAGCAGGCAATGCTTGCGGTGCGGATCGACTTCGAAGGAAAAGACCTGACCGTCGGACGTGGTGACGGTCTGGCTGGGCAGATCGACGGTGACGCGGGCATTGGCGCCCTTTTTCGCATCGGCCATCAGGATATCGACCTGTTCCTGCGGCAGGACGATGGGCAGGATGCCGTTCTTGAAGCAGTTGTTGAAGAAGATGTCGGCAAAGCTGGTAGAGATCACACAGCGGATGCCGAAATCCAGAAGCGCCCAAGGCGCATGTTCGCGCGAGGAGCCGCAGCCGAAATTGTCGCCCGCGACGATGATTTCCGCCTTGCGATAGGCGGGCTGGTTCAGGACGAAGTCGGGGATTTCCTGCCCGTCCTGCGTGTAGCGCATTTCATCGAACAGGTTCTTGCCAAGACCCGAACGCTGGATCGTCTTCAGGAACTGTTTCGGGATGATCATGTCGGTGTCGATGTTGACCAGCGGCATGGGGGCCGCGATGCCGGTCAGGGTGGTGAATTTGTCCATCGTTCTGGTCCTGCCTAGTTGCTGCCCGGAAGCCGGGCGATCTCGGGTTGGGGAAAGGGTTCCGGCCGCGTTGCGCGATGGCCAAGCACCCAGTCGTAAATTTCGGCGATCTGTTCGGCGCGACGCTGCCATGTGAAATGCGTGGCGACGCGATCTCGGGCCGCTATTCCCATGCGTGCCGCGGATTCGGGATCATCGGCAAGACGCTGCAGCGCGGTTCGGAGCGCTTGCGTGATCTCTTCGCGGGGGCCCAGCGGGACCTTCAGGCCGGTTCCCGATGTGATCAGGTCGGCGGGACCGCCGTAATCCACCACGATCGGCGCGAGGCCTAGGGCCATCGCTTCGAGAACGGCTCCGCCCCCGAATTCGCGGACCGAGGGGAAAGCGAAGACGTTGCAGCCTGAGGCGATGTCCTGCACCTCGTGGTGTTGGCGCCAGCCGTGGAAGTGCACCGTGTCCAGTCCGCTGGCATGTTCCCTGAGCGCCGGGGTGAGAGGGCCGTCTCCGATCAGGTGCAGTTCCATCCGGCCGGAAGCCAGCAGGGGGCGTGCTGCTTCTATGAGCATGGACAACCCTTTCAGCGGCACAAAGCGGCCGATGAAGCACGCGCGCAGACGTCCGGGTTCCGGATTGGCCTGCTGGAAGAAGCGCGAGGGGTCGATTGCGTTTTCAGGCAGATAGATGCACCTGTCCAGGTGGCGGGGGGGAATGTCAGCCAAGGTGAAACGCGATGCGTAGAGTATGGCGGCGCAGTCTGACAGCATCCGCCTGCGTCCCGGGAGCAACCTGACGATCTTGCGGAAGGGCGAGAGCCATTCCCCTTCCTGCTTCCGTTCGGCCAGGAACTCGCGGGGCCAGGGAACGCCTCCGTTCAGGGGGCCGAGGACGAAAGGGACTTTCGCCCTTTTGCAGAAGGTCGCGAGCTTTCCGCTTGCTGCGGGCGACAGCGGGGTTATGCGGTGGACGACATCGTAGTCCCCCGCACGGATTGCGGGACCGAAGCGTTTCCATACCATCCGTTCGAACAGCGGATATGTCAGGCTTGTCACCGCTTGCACTACCGTCCAGCCACGGTTTTCGCCCATGCGCAGCCATTGCGACAGTCTCCATGCGGGGGCAGCGATGGCCTCGTTGTCGATGGCGGTGAAGTCGCGGCCCTCCACCCACCCCTTGCGCAATATGGCGTCACGGTTCCTGACCTGGGTCACGAGGTGGACATCGGCAACCTGCCGAAGCGCCTCGGCCAATGACCAGCCGATCAGTGGAACGCTTACCCATTCCGGGTTGGCGGCTTCGGCAATGAGGAGAACGCGGGGCCGCCGGGCGGCCCCGCCTTGCTCTGTGATCGTTACTGTCGCCGCTGCATCCATCAGGCCGTTTCCGCCATCATCTCGCGCACGTCGGTCAGGTGACCGGTGATCGCGGCGGCGGCGGCCATTGCGGGCGAGAGCAGGTGGGTTCGGCCACCGCGGCCCTGACGGCCTTCGAAGTTGCGGTTCGACGTTGCCGCGCAGCGCTCGCCGGGGCTAAGCTGGTCGGGGTTCATCGCAAGGCACATGGAGCAGCCCGCGAGGCGCCATTCGAAGCCCGCGTCGATGAAGATCTGCGCCAGACCTTCCTCTTCCGCCTGTGCGCGGACGAGGCCCGAGCCGGGGACGACCATGGCGCGTTTGACCTTGATCTTCTTGCCCTTGAGGATCGCCGCCGCGGCGCGGAGGTCTTCGATCCGGCCGTTGGTGCAGGAGCCGATGAAGACGGTGTCGATGGCGATATCGGTCAGCTTCATGCCGGGGGTCAGGCCCATATAGTCGAGCGAGCGCTTGGCCGCCTCGACCTTACCGCCGGTGAAGTCTTCCGGGGACGGTACGACGCCGGTGATCGGCAGCACGTCCTCGGGCGAGGTGCCCCAAGTGACGACGGGGGCGATGTCTTCGCCCTTGATCGTGATGACCTTGTCGAAATGCGCGCCTTCATCGGTGAAGAGGGTTTTCCAATAGGCGAGCGCGGCTTCCCATTTCGCGCCTTTCGGGGCGTGGGGGCGGCCTTGCACATAGGCGAAGGTCTTCTCATCGGGGGCGATGAGGCCTGCGCGGGCGCCGCCTTCGATGGCCATGTTGCAGACGGTCATGCGGCCTTCCATCGAGAGTTCGCGGATGGCTTGGCCGCAATATTCGATGACATAACCGGTGCCGCCCGCCGTGCCGGTCGCGCCAATGACCGACAGGGTGATGTCCTTGGCGGTGACGCCGGGGCGGAGGGAGCCGGTGATCTCCACCTTCATGTTCTTGGATTTCTTCTGGATCAGCGTCTGCGTCGCCAGAACATGTTCCACTTCGGAGGTGCCGATGCCGTGGGCCAGCGCACCGAAGGCGCCGTGCGTCGCCGTGTGCGAGTCACCGCAGACCACCGTCATGCCCGGCAGGGTCCAGCCCTGTTCGGGGCCGACGATGTGGACGATGCCCTGACGGATATCCGACACTGGGTAGTAGTTGATCCCGAAATC
This sequence comes from Tabrizicola sp. M-4, assembly GCF_051132405.1. Classification (GTDB taxonomy): domain Bacteria; phylum Pseudomonadota; class Alphaproteobacteria; order Rhodobacterales; family Rhodobacteraceae; genus Paragemmobacter. The sequence continues at coordinate 3,506,217 of NZ_CP128606.1, read as the reverse complement.
CTTGGCGTTCTTGTCCAGCGCTTCGACCTGAATCCGCGATTCCTCGTTGTCGATGTGCTTGTCGCGGCCTGCGGTCGTGGGGACGTTGTGATCCGGCACGGCGATGGTCTTTTCCGGCGCGCGGACCTTGCGGCCCGTCATGCGGAGGCCTTCGAAGGCCTGCGGCGAGGTCACCTCATGGACGAGGTGGCGGTCGATATACAGCAGGCAGGTGCCGTCTTCGGCCTGATGGACGACGTGATCATCCCAGATCTTGTCATAGAGGGTGCGCGGAGCGGTCATGGCTCATCTCTTTCGGATATGGCTGTGAAGAAGGCGCTAATGCGCCGGACGACGGGTCAGCGGCGTCAGATAAGTCGTGCGAGGACGGACCGGCTTTCGCGGGTGAAGCGCCAAGGGAGGCGGGCGTGATCGGCCATGTCGAAGAAGCGGGTCATGGGGGGCTAGATACGCGCGAATCCCTTGTGTGGCAAGGCATGGCTGTCGTGCGTCACAGATCCTGCCAGCGGGGCAGGCCCGCGCGGGCGGCCTTGGCGCGGATGACGAAGGTGAAGGCCGCGCCGATACAGAGCGATGTGATGAGGACGCCGGGCCAGCCAAGCGAGATCAGCCCGCGGATCGGGCCTGCAGGTGCGACTGGAAGGATGTTGGAAGTGAAGAGCCATAGGACGCCGCCGAAGATGCCGAGGCCGAGGCAGAGTCCGCTGAGGAAGAGCGAGGCGTTGGATTTGAAATGCAGCGGGCGGACGGGAATGCCGATGGCCGAAAGGGCGCGCATGGCTGGGGGAAAGCAGTCCTTGCGGCTGATGCCCGCCGCGGCGGCAATGGCGAGGGCGCGGTCAAGACGTTCGCGATAATTGCGGGCTGGAGCGCCCCAGGGGTGACGCTTCGGTTCGCCATTGGGGGCCGGGGCGTGCGATTGCGTTATCCGGGAGATGCGGGCCTGAAAATCTGCGTTCGACATGAGGCAGGGTCCTTAAAAAAACATTGGGCCACGGTGAAAGGGGTTTTTGACAATCATGAGGCCGGATCGCGGCGGATCGGGGGGCTGATGGCACAGGTCGGCTGCATGGGTTTTGGGCTGCGGGCGCTATATTCCACCGGGAGATGGAGGGTTGGGGATGCGGGTTCGGGCGGGACTGATGGCCTTCGTTGCGATGGCGGCGGCGGGCTGGGCGCAAGGGGATGGGGCTATGATGCGCAAGGGATATGAAATGCCCGCCTATCGCGTGGAGGTCGCCGAGGCCGGGCGCGAACTGCGCGCCTATGGGCCGCGCGTGGTGGCGGAGGTGACGGTGCGGGGGGATCGGCGCGCGGCGGTAAATGCGGGGTTTCGCGTGCTGGCGGGGTATATCTTCGGGGGCAATGACGCGGGCGGGAAGATCGCCATGACGGTGCCGGTGGAGCAGGCGGAGCAGGGCGGTGGGCTGTGGGTGGTGCGGTTCACCATGCCCGCGGAGGCTGTTGCGGCAGGGCTGCCCGTGCCGCGGGACGGGCGGATTGCGCTGCGCGAGGTGGGGGCGGCGCGGATGGTGGTGGAGGGGTTTTCGGGGATGCCGGACGGCGAGGACATGGCGGCGCGGGCGGTGGCCTTGCGGGCCTGGGCCGAGGGACGGGGGATGCGGGTGACGGGCGGGCCTGTCTATGCCTTCTACGACGCGCCATGGACGCCCGGGGCGGCGCGGTTGAACGAGGTGGGGTGGGAAGTCAGGTAACTGGCAAGGGATTTCTGCGAAATTCCTTGGTGATGATCCTTCTGCGAAGGATCGTCACGGTTCTTCGCAGAAGAACCGTTTTCCAGCGCGTTTTCACAGGAAAAAGCATGTTCCCCTTGTGTTTTTCATCCCCTGCCTGTATCGCGCGCGCTTCGCGTGCCGTTGAGATACTGGCGGCGCGGTGATACCCTTTGCAAATCCCTGCGCCGGGGCCTTGCGGCGTGCAACTTCTGGAGGACGATGTCCTGTCTCATTCTGACCCAGCGACCGGGCTTCCGGTCGGGCCGAGGGCGCCGCGCATGAGCGAGAGCGCCACGGCGAATGCCCCTACCTATACGTCCGAAGAGATTCTGGCCGCCGTCCTGAAATCCGTCGATGACGACAAGGCCGAGGATATCGTGCAGATTGATCTGCGCGGGCGGTCGGATGTTGCCGATTACATGGTGATCTGCTCGGGCCGGTCGTCGCGGCAGGTGGCGGCGATTTCCGAAAAGCTGGTGGACCGGCTGAAGCAGGAGTTCCGCGTTGCCTCCAAGATGGAAGGCAAGGAGACCGGCGACTGGGTGCTGATCGATACGGGCGATGTGATCGTCCATGTCTTCCGGCCCGAGGTGCGCGAGTTCTATCAGCTTGAAAAGATGTGGCTTCCCGGAAGCGCCCATCGCGGGGCGTAAGGCCCGTGCGGGTGCATCTTTGCGCCGTGGGGCGGATGCGGGCGGGGCCGGAGCGTGACCTTGTCGACGATTATGTGACGCGGTTCGACCGGACGGGGAGGGCGCTTGGCCTTGGCCCGCTGACCGAGCATGAGGTCGAGGATCGCAAGGGCGGCGGGATGGAGGCGGAGGCGGAATTGCTGTCGCGCGCCATTCCGGGCGGGGCCTTTGTCGTGACCATGGACGAGCGCGGCAAGTCCTTGTCTTCGCCCGAATTTTCGACCGAACTGGCGCGCTGGCGGGATGCGGGGCGGCAGGATGTGGCCTTTGTCATCGGGGGGGCGGACGGGATTGCGCCGTCGCTTCGTTCGCGGGCCGATTTTTCCATCAGTTTCGGGCGGATGGTCTGGCCGCACATGCTGGTGCGGGTGATGCTGGCCGAGCAGTTGTATCGGGCGGCGAATATTCTGGCGGGTGGTCCCTATCACCGGGTGTGACTGCCAGCCAAGCCCTTGGGAACGCTGCGTTTACCGGATGCATTTCGCGAAATCGAACGTGCCGGAAGCGGTGCCGTAATCTGTGCCGCAAACTGTGCATACGCACGGTGCTGCCACGACCCGTTAAGGTGAACGAAACGCCCTGATTCGTGAAAACTGCGGATGGGCCGATGCGGTGCGTTGCCCGCCGGGGCCGTGGGCGGTATTGAACGGGCAAGACGAAGAAGAGGTGACTTGCCATGAGCGTTCCGAAGCCTGTCGTGCTGTGCATCCTTGACGGCTGGGGGCTTTCCGAAACGCGCGAGGGCAATGCGCCCGCGCAGGCCGATGTGCCGCATTTCAATCGCCTCTGGGCGACCTGCCCGAAGGCCACGCTGATCACCCATGGGCCGGATGTGGGCCTGCCCTCGGGGCAGATGGGGAATTCCGAGGTCGGGCATACCAATATCGGCGCGGGGCGCGTGGTGGCGATGGACCTTGGCGCGATCGATCTGGCGGTGGAAGACGGGTCCTTTGCCGCCAATCCGGCCCTGGGGGAATTCGCGGCCAAGGTGAAGGCGGCGGGTGGGGCGGCGCATCTGATGGGCGTCGTGTCGGATGGCGGGGTGCATGGGCATGTCGCCCATGTGCTGGCCGCATGCCGCGCGATCACGGCGCTGGGCGTGCCGGTCTGGCTGCATGCGATCACGGATGGGCGGGATGTGGCGCCGTCTTCCGCCGAGGGGTTCGTTGCGGAACTGGTGGCGAAGCTGCCGGTGGGCGCGCGGGTGGCGACGGTGATCGGGCGTTATTGGGCGATGGACCGCGACAACCGGTGGGAGCGGGTGAGCCGTGCCTATGCCGCCATGGTGCGGGGTGAAGGGGAGGCTGCGGCGGATGCGGTGGCGGCTGTGACCGCCTCTTATGCCAAGGGTGAGACGGATGAGTTTCTGGCGCCTACGGTGATCGGTGGATACCGCGGCGCGCGGGACGGGGACGGGCTGTTCTGCCTGAACTTCCGGGCGGACCGGGCGCGGGAGATTCTGGCGGCGATCGGTCAGCCGGGGTTCGATGGCTTCGATCCGGGGGCGCGGCCGAACTGGTCGGCCCTGTTGGGGATGGTGGAATATTCCGACGCGCATAATGCCTTCATGGCGACGGCCTTCCCGAAGCGGTCCATCGTGAACACGCTGGGCGAATGGGTGGCCAAGCAGGGGCGGACGCAGTTCCGGCTGGCCGAGACGGAGAAATATCCGCATGTCACCTTCTTCTTGAACGGCGGGCGGGAGGAGCCTTTCGCGGGCGAGGACCGTTTGATGCCGAAATCGCCCAAGGTGGCGACCTATGACCTGCAACCCGAGATGAGCGCGCCGGAGGTCGGGGCATCGCTGGTGGGGGCGATCCGCAAGGGCTATGACCTGATCGTGGTCAATTTCGCCAATCCCGACATGGTGGGGCATACCGGCGATCTGAAGGCTGCGATGCGGGCCTGCGAGGCGGTGGATGCCTGTCTGGGCGATGCGGTCGCGGCTTTGGCGGAGTGTGGCGGTGCGATGATCGTGACGGCGGATCACGGGAATTGCGAGATGATGGTCGATCCGGTGACGGGCGGGCCGCATACGGCGCATACGACGAATCCGGTGCCGGTGATGCTGTTCGGCGGGCCGGAGGGCGCGCGGTTGCGGCAGGGGCGGCTGGCCGATCTGGCGCCAACGGTGCTGCACCTGATGGGATTGCCGCAGCCCGAGGAGATGACGGGGGCGAGCCTGATCGCATGACGCGCCGCGCCGCCCTTTGGCCTTTGCCCGTGCTTGGGCTGATCGTGGGGCTTGGCCTTGCGCCCGGCCTTGCGGCGACCCCGGCGGAACTGGCGGCCGAGGCGAGTGCGGACCTGCAGGCGGCGGTTGCGGCGATGGAAGAGGCGGAGTCGGCGCGGGATCGCGTGGCCGCGCTGACGCAGACGATCCGGGCCTATGAGGATGGTCTGGCCGCGCTGCGCGAGGCGCTGCGGCAGGCCTCGCTGCGCGAGACGGAGCTTTCGCTGCGCTTCAACGCCGAGCGGGACAGGATCGCGCGGCTGGTGGGGGTGCTGGGGCGGCTTGAGGCGGAGCCGGGGCCCTTGCTTCTGCTGCATCCGACGGGGCCGGTGGGAACAGTGCGGTCGGGCATGATGATGGCCGATGTGACCCCGGCGCTGCAGGCCGAGGCTGACCGGTTGCGCGGCGAGTTGCAGGAGATGCGCGATCTGCGCGCCCTGCAGGAGGCGGCGGGCGAGACGCTGGCGCGCGGCCTTGGCGCGGCGCAGGAGGCGCGGACGGCGCTTTCGCAGGCGATCAGTGACCGGACGGAATTGCCGCGCCGGTTCACCGAGGACCCGGAGGTTTTGCGCGGGCTTCTGGACAGCGCCGATACGCTGGAGGCCTTTGCGAGCGGCCTTGCCCCGGACGATGCCGATGCCGAGGATTTCGCCAGCGCGCAGGGACGGCTGCCATGGCCCGTGATGGGGACGATCCTGCGGCGGGCGGGGGAGGCCGATGCGGCGGGCGTGCGGCGGCCCGGCCTGACGCTGGCCACGCGGCCGCGTGCCTTGGTCACGGCGCCATGGCCTGCGACGATCCGCTATCGGGGGCCGCTGCTCGACTACGGAAATGTGATGATCGTGGAGCCGGGGGGCGGCTATCTTCTGGTTCTGGCGGGGCTTGGGACGGTTTATGGCGAGGTGGGCGAGGTTGTCGCACAGGGGGCACCGCTGGGATTGATGGGCGGACCCGAACCGGAACTTGCAGACATGCTTGCGGCGTCGGAAGATGGCGGTGGCGCGCGCGATACGGAAACGCTTTACTTGGAACTGAGGCAGGGTGCCGAAGCGGTGGACCCGGAACCATGGTTCGCCGAAGGAAGGGAATGAGACCGAGATGAAGAAGTTCGTGATGGCCGCGCTGGGCGGCACGGTGGCCGGGGTTCTGTTGACCACGCAGGTGGCCGGGCCGTTGATCGCGCAGGAGGCCGAGCGGAACGAGAACGTCTATCAGCAGCTTGACCTGTTCGGTGACATCTTCGAGCGGATCCGGTCGCAATATGTGGAAGAGGTGGACAGCAAGGAGTTGATCGAGGCCGCGATCAACGGGATGCTGACGAGCCTTGACCCGCATTCCAGCTATCTGGCGCCCGATGACTTCGACGACATGCAGGTGCAGACGCGGGGCGAGTTCGGGGGCCTTGGGATCGAGGTCACGCAGGAAGAGGGCTTCGTCAAGGTCGTGTCACCGATGGACGGCACGCCTGCCGATGCGGCGGGGATGGAGGCCGGGGATTTCATCACCCATGTGAATGGCGAAAGCGTGCTGGGCCTGACCTTGGATCAGGCGGTGGAGATGATGCGCGGTCCGGTCGGATCGGAGATCATCATCACGGTGGTGCGCGAGGGTGTGGCGGAGCCGTTCGACGTGTCGATCATCCGCGACACGATCAAGGTGACGGCGGTGCGCAGCCGCGTGGTGGGCAATACGGTCGTGCTGCGGATCACCACCTTCAACGACCAGACGACGCCGGGGCTTCAGGAGGAGTTCAAGAAGTCGGTCGAGGAACTGGGCGGGATGGAGAACGTGGATGGGTTCGTGATCGACCTGCGGAACAATCCGGGCGGTTTGCTGACCGAGGCGATCAGCGTTTCGGATGCCTTCCTTGAAAAGGGCGAGATCGTGTCGACCCGTGGGCGCGAGGCGGCGGATGGCGAGCGGTTCAACGCGACGCCCGGCGACCTGACCGAGGGCAAGCCGATCGTCCTGCTGATCAACGGCGGGTCGGCCTCGGCCTCGGAGATCGTGGCGGGCGCCTTGCAGGACCATCGGCGGGCGATCGTCGTGGGGACCAAGAGCTTTGGCAAGGGATCGGTGCAGACGGTGGTGCCGCTGCGGGGCGATGGCGCGATGCGCCTGACGACGGCGCGTTATTACACGCCGTCGGGCCGGTCGATCCAGTCGCTGGGCGTGATGCCGGATATCGTGGTGAACCAGCCGGCGCGGCCGGCCGCCCCTGCCGAGGGTGAAGGGGAGACGAGCGCCGCGCGTCAGCCCCAGTCGGAGGCGGATCTGCGGGGGAGCATCTCGAACGATTCGATGACCGAGGACGAGCGCAAGCTGCTGGAGGAGGAGCGGGCACGGGTCGAGGAGACGGCGGCGCTGCGCGACGAGGATTACCAACTGGCCTATGCGGTGGACATCCTGCGCGGTCTGAACGCGGTTGCCGCCCCGGCGGCCGAGTGAGGGGAGGGGCCGCCCGTCAACGGGCGGTCCGGTTTGCCATGGTGGATGCCGAGACGCTTCCCTATCGCCCCTGCGTGGGCGTGGTGCTGATCAATGCGAAGGGCGAGATCTTCGCGGGCCAGCGGCGGGACTCCGAAAGCCCCGCCTGGCAGATGCCGCAGGGCGGGATCGACGAGGGAGAGAAGCCGCGAAAGGCGGCGCTGCGGGAGTTGTGGGAAGAGACGGGGGTGACCGAGGATCTGGTCGAATTCGTCGCCAAGACGGAGGGCTGGGTGACCTATGACCTGCCGCCCGAGCTCTTGGGCAAGGTCTGGGGCGGGAAATACCGGGGGCAGCGGCAGAAGTGGTTCCTGTTCCGGTTCCTTGGGGCGGATGATCAGGTGCGGATCGACGGCGAGCATCCCGAATTCTCGCGCTGGCGGTGGATCGGGGCGGAGGAGATGGTGGCCGGGATCGTGCCCTTCAAGCGGAAGGTCTATGAAGAGGTGGTTGCGGCCTTTCGGCCGCACCTCGCGGCGTGACGGGGCGGGGTGAAACCCATAGGCCGCGCGCGCCCCGGACTTGATCCGGGACTCTGCTTCCGGCGATGGCAGGGGCTGGGCGGGAGGTCCCGGGTCGAGCCCGGGACGGGTGTCCTGTCGGAGACATGGCCGAGGCCCATCCCGGCGGTTACTGTGCCGCCACCTTGCTGCCTGCGACCATGTCCTTCACCATGGGGATGACCTTTTCGCCATAGAGGCGCAGGCTTTCGCAGAGTTGGCCATGCGGCATCGGGCCGGTGGCGTATTTCATGTCGAAGCGCGTCACGCCAAGGGCGGTGACGGCATTCGCGATCTTCCGCGCGACGGTTTCGGGGCTGCCGACATAGAGCGAGCCATGCGTGATTTCACCCATGAAGCGGTCGGGGGTGACGGGGGGCCAGCCGCGTTCGGCGCCGATGCGGTCGAACATGGCCTTGTAATGCGGCCAGAGCTGTTCGGCGGCGAGGTCATCCGTCGCGGCGATGTGGCCGGGGGAATGGATACCGACGGGTTTGACCGTCCGGCCCATCTGGGCGCAGGCGCGGTGATAGAGGTCGACATAGGGTTTGAACCGGCGCGGGTCGCCGCCGATGATGGCGAGCATCAGTTGCAGGTCGTGGCGCACCACCCGGACCACGGATTCCGGGCTGCCGCCGACGCCGACCCAGACCTGCATGCCGGGGCCGAGGGTCGGATAGACGCGCTGGTTGACCAGCGGGGGGCGGGTCTGGCCGGACCAGTTTACGGCCTCGTCACGGATGAGATGGGCGAAGAGGTCGAGCTTCTCTTCGAAGAGGAGTTCATAATCTTCGAGTTCGTAGCCGAAGAGCGGGAAGCTTTCGGTGAAGGAGCCGCGACCGAGGATGACTTCGGCGCGGCCGTTCGAGATGGCGTTGAGCGTGGAGAAACGCTGGAAGACGCGGATCGGGTCATCGGAGGAAAGAACCGTGACCGCCGAGCCGAGCCTGATGCGCGAGGTGCGCGCGGCGATGGCCGACAGCACGACTTCGGGGGCCGAGACGGAGAAGTCGGCGCGGTGATGTTCGCCGATGCCGAGGAAGTGGATGCCCAGTTCATCGGCAAGAATGCCCTGTTCCACGACTTCGCGCAGCACCGCGTCATGCGGTTTCAGCTTGCCGTCGGGGCCGAGCGTGGTGTCGCCGAAGGTGTCGAGTCCGAGTTCGACCTGCATGGCGGTCTCCTTTCGCTTTGGGCGGAAGATAGGTGAGCAGGCGGTGCGGCGGAAGCCTGCATGGGTGCAGGTTTCGTGCGCATGCGTGCAGGTTCAGGTCGGGTGGAGGCGGCAGGACCGGGGGTTTCACACCCCCGGACCCCCGTGGGATATTTGAAGAACGGATGAAGGGGGGCGGCTTTGTCAGGCCACGTCGCGCATCTGGAGTTGGCCGCCGGGGCCGGGGCGGACCTCGAAGCGGCTGATCTTGCGGACGAGGTCGGAGAGTTTCGCGCTGCCATAGGTGCGGGTATCGAAGTCGGGTGTGACCTGCGTGATGAACTGGCCGACCTGACCCAGCGAATACCATTCCGCATCGGGGTCGATGGCGCGCATGGCGGCGATGATGAAGGGGATCGCCTTGGCGGGGGCCTCTTTCGTGCCGGGCCTGGGCGTGTCGGGCTGTTCGGCTTTGGGCGTGCCACGGGTGGGCGCGGGTTCGGGGATGTCCTCCGCCGCGCCGAGGTTTTCGACATAGATGAAGCGTTTGCAGGCCATGCGGAAGGCTTCGGGGGTTTTCTTTTCGCCGATGCCGTAGACATCGAGCCCCTGTTCACGGATGCGCGCGGCGAGGCGGGTGAAATCGCTGTCGGAGGAGACGAGGACGAAGCCGTCGAAGAGACCGGAATGGAGGAAATCCATCGCGGCGATGACGAGGCCGATGTCGGAGGCGTTCTTGCCCTTTGTGTTGGAGAATTGCTGATCGGCGACGAGGCCGAGGGCGGCGACCTTTTTCGCCCATCCGGCAAGGCGCTGGGCCGACCAGTCGCCATAGATCCGGCGGACCGAGGCCTCGCCGAGGGAGGCGATTTCCTCGAAGATCGCTTCGGCATAGCCGGAGGGGACGTTGTCTGCGTCGATCAGGACGCAGAGGCGGGGGGCGCGGGGTTCGGGCATCGGGTTGTCCTTTTTCCCTAGGGTGCGCCTTTGTGCGGGGAAGGGAAAGGGGAAAGGTCAGGCGATGAGGGGGGCAGCGATGGCGGGGATGGCGGCCAGCGCATCGGCGGGTGCGATGCCGAGGAGGAGGCCGCGCTGGCCTGCGTTGATCCAGACCCTTCCGGCAGTGGTGGCGGTGGCCTCGATCGCAGTGGGGATGGGGCGTCGCTGGCCGAAGGGGGAGATGCCGCCGACCTTGTAGCCGGTGAGTTTCTCGGCCTTGGGAGGCGGCATCATGGCCGCGGACTTGCCGCCGAAGGCTGTGGCGACCTTCTTCATCGACAACTGGCGGTCGGAGGGGATCACGCAGCAGGCGGGTTTGCCGTCCACCTCCACCATCAGCGTCTTGAGTGTGAGGCCGGGGTCGAGGTTCAGGGCCTGTGCCGCGGCGAGGCCCACGGCATCGGCGCGCGGGTCGTAGTCATAGGGGTGGAGCGTGAACTCCACCCCCTTGGCCTTCAGCGCCTTGGTTCCGGGTGTTTCAGCCATGACGTAGGGCGGGGTTCACCCCGCCATTCCTCAGAACACCACGACCGCGCGGATCGATTTGCCCGCATGCATCAGGTCGAAGCCTTCGTTGATGCGCTCCAGCGGCAGGACATGGGTGATCATCGGGTCGATCTCGATCTTGCCGTCCATGTACCAGTCGACGATCTTCGGCACATCCGTCCGGCCGCGCGCGCCGCCGAAGGCGGTGCCTTTCCAGACGCGGCCCGTGACCAACTGGAAGGGGCGGGTTTCGATGGTGGCGCCTGCCGGGGCCACGCCGATGATGATGGACTGGCCCCAGCCGCGGTGGGTGCATTCCAGCGCGTCACGCATCACCTTGACGTTGCCGGTGCAGTCGAAGCTGTAATCGGCCCCGCCGATCTTGTCGAAGGGGGTCTTGGTCAGGTCCACGATGGCTTGGACCACCGTCATGCCTTCTGGAAGTTTCTTCGGGTTGACGAAATGGGTCATGCCGAAGCGTTCGCCCCATTCTTCCTTGTCGTCGTTGATGTCGACACCGATGATCATGTCGGCACCGGCCAGTTTGAGGCCTTGGATCACGTTGAGCCCGATGCCGCCGAGGCCGAAGACGACGGCCTTGGCGCCAGCCTCGACGTTGGCGGTGTTCAGCACGGCACCCACGCCGGTGGTCACGCCGCAGCCGATGTAGCAGATCTTGTCGAAGGGGGCGTCCTCGCGGACTTTCGCGAGGGCGATTTCCGGCAGGACGGTGTGCTGCGCGAAGGTGGAGCAGCCCATGTAGTGATAGATGGGCGTCCCGTCGAGCATGGAGAAGCGGGTGGTGCCGTCGGGCATCAGGCCCTGCCCTTGGGTCGCGCGGATGGCGGTGCAGAGGTTCGTCTTGCGCGAGAGGCAGGAGGGGCATTCGCGGCATTCGGGGGTGTAGAGCGGGATCACGTGGTCGCCGGGTTTCAGCGTCTTGACGCCGGGGCCGCATTTCACCACGACGCCCGCGCCTTCATGGCCGAGGATGGAGGGGAAGATGCCTTCGGGGTCGGCACCCGAGAGGGTGAATTCGTCGGTGTGGCAGATGCCGGTGGCCTTGATCTCGATCAGGACCTCGCCTTCCTTGGGGTCGTCGAGGTTCACTTCCATGATTTCCAGCGGTTTTCCGGCGGCGACGGCGACGGCGGCACGGGTGCGCATTGGTATCCTCCCATTCGTATGCTTGGGGGCAAGCTGCGGGAAAGGGGCGGGAAATGCAACGCGGGAAACGGCGGGTGTTTGCCGGTTTGCGGCGGTGCGGCTTGTCACGGGCGGGTTGCGGGGGAAGGGTGGGGCTGTGGATGGCGGGACCATCCGGCTGAACGGGAGTGAGACGATGCGGAAGCTTGCGAAGGTGACGGCGGCGCTGGGTCTGGTTCTGGCGGCTTCGGCCTGTGTGCCGGTGGAGGCACCCGCGCCCGGCATCCCCGGTGGCGGGGCGGGTGGCGTGAATCAGTGCGGCGCGCTGGACCTGCAATATCTGGTGGGCGCGCCGGCGCGCGATCTGGATGCGATCCGGTTCAACAAGCCGGTGCGGGTGATCTATCCCGACACGGCGGTGACGATGGATTACAACCCGGAGCGGTTGAATTTCGAGGTGGACCGGATGGGCCGCATCTCGCGCGTCAATTGCGGGTGACCCAGGCCCCGTAACGGAAGAAGGCCCCCGCAACCTGCGCGGGGGCCTTTTGCATAGGCTCTTCCGGGCCGTGGATCAGCCGGGGATGCGATAGGCGGTGTGGCAATCCTTGCACGAGCCGCCGATGGCGCCCATGCCCGCCTGCACGCCTTCCAGCGTGGTGGCGTCCATGCCTTCGGCGGCGGCCTTGAGCGCGTCGCCCTTCTTCACGAAGTCATCCCAGTTGGTCCAGATTTCCGCCTTGGCGGTGGATTTCGGATCATTGGCCTGCGGTTCGAATTTCGCGGCGATCTCGGCGGCGGCACCAGCGAGGGCGGCCTTGGCCCCTTCGGCGGCGGCGGCGTCGAAGGCATTCTCGCCCCCGGCCATCTTGCCGAGGATCCCGGTGTTCATGCCGATGACATCCATCAGCTCTTGCCGGGCCTTGACGGTGGGGTCGGTTGCTTCGGCGGCGATGGCCACGCCCGCGATCATCGCGAGACCAAGGCCAAGGGCTTTTGCGGCGAGTTTCATTCTCTGGCTCCCTGCTGGAAATGTCGGGTGACTATGATGCGTCAGGGTGACGCGGGTAAGTGACGTTGTCACGACCCTTCCGCCTGAATTCGTCGTGATCACGGAAAGTTGGGGGTATCGGCTGGACAGGGCGCGGATATTGCGCAAGTTTTGGAACAAATAGGGAACAAATGGATGGACATGAGTCGCCGCCGCATCCTTTCGCTGTGGTTTCCGCGATTGGCGGCGGAGCGGGTGCTGCGCCTGTCGCGTACGGGCATGGCGGGGTTGTCGGGACCCTTGGCGGTGGTGGCGGATCGCAACGGGGCGCAGGTGATCGTTTCGCTGTCGCAGGCGGCGGAGGCGGCGGGGGTGGCCGTGGGCCAGCCCCTGCGCGATGCCACGGCCATGTGCCCCCGACTGGCGACGGTGCCCGCCGATCCGGCGGCGGAGGCGGCCTTTCTGACGCGGTTGCGCCGTTGGGTGGGAAAGTTCTCGCCATGGGTGGCGGAGGAGCCGCCGGCGGGGCTGGTGGTGGACCTGACGGGCTGCGCGCATCTGTTCGGTGGCGAGGCGGCGCTGCTGGCGCAGGTGGAGGCGGATTGCGAAGCGCTTGGCCTTTCGCTGCGGGCGGCGATTGCCGATACGCCGGGGGCGGCTTGGGCGCTGTCGCGCCATGCGGGGCAGGGGGTGGCTGTGCATCGCAGCGGCGATGCCATCCAGCAGGAGGCGCATGCGACGCGGTCGCGGGCGGCGAAGCGGCGCGGATGGGAGCGGGGCGGGACGCTGCCGGTGACGGGGGCGGATGGCGCGGGGGCGGGGCCGCGCGGGGTGATCGCGCCGCAGGGGAAGATGCGGCAGGCGCTGGGACCCTTGCCGGTGGCGGCGCTGCGGCTGGAGCCGGAGGTGGTGGAGGGGCTGGTGCGGCTGGGCCTGCGCCGGGTGGAGGATCTGGCGGTACTGCCGCGGGCCGCGCTGGCGCGGCGGTTCGGGGCGGGTGTCCTGCGGCGGCTGGATCAGGCGCTGGGGCTGGAGCCCGAGCCGGTGACGCCCGCGGGCGCGCCCCTGCATTTCGCGGCGCGGATCAGCCTGCCGGAGCCCATCGGGTTGCTGGCCGATGTGGAGGCGGCGGTGGAGCGGCTTTTGCCCGTGGTCTGCGCGCGGCTGCGCAGGCAGGGTCATGGCGCGCGGCGGGTGAGGCTGCAGGCCTTTCGCTGCGACGGGGCGGTGCAGGTGGCCGAGGTGGGGCTGGCCCGCGCCTCGGACCGGGAGGACCGGATACGGCCGCTGCTGGCGATGAAGTTGCCGGATCTGGAGGCGGGGTTCGGTTTCGACATGATCCGGCTGGAGGCGGTGGCGGTGGAGCGGCTGGCCCCGGTGCAGCATCGCAGCCCTTCGGTTTCGGGGGGCGCGCCCGTGCCGCAGGATGGGGGGCTGGATGATCTGATCGGCAAGCTGGGGGTGCGGCTGGGGACGGAGGCGGTGACGCGGTTCCATCCGGGCGAGAGCCATGTGCCGGAGAAGGCGGCGCAGGTGCTGGCTGCGGCATGGTCGCAGCCTTTCGTGGGGGAATGGCCGAGGCAGGGGGCGCGGCGGCCCATGGTGCTGTTCCGCCCCGAACCCTTGGGCGCGCCGGAGGATGACCCGACGCCCCCCGCGCGGTTCCGCTGGCGTCGGCGCGAGATGGTGACGCGGTTCGCCGTGGGGCCGGAGCGGATTGCGCCGGAATGGTGGCTGGACGATCCCGACTGGCGGACGGGACCGCGCGATTACTGGCGGGTGGAGACGGAGGGGGGCGAGCGGCTGTGGCTGTTCTTCGCCCATGGGGCGGATGTGACGGGGGGGTGGTTCTGTCACGGGGCGGAGTGAGGAGGAAAGCTGCGGGACGGGAGGGGTTTTCCGTGCTATCGACGGGGTTCCCTTTGCCCGGCTTGGAAAGAGATGGAATGACGATCACGCATCAGGATGAGCTGGAGGGGTTGCGCCGGATCGGCCGGATCGTCGCCAACACCATGCATGCCATGGCACGGGCGATGGAGCCGGGCATGACGACGGCGGAACTGGACGCAATCGGCGGGGCGTTGCTGGAGCGGGAAGGGGCGGTTTCCGCTCCGAAGGCGACCTATGAGTTTCCGGGCTTCACCTGCATCAGCGTGAACGAGGAAATCGCGCATGGCATACCGGGCGACCGCAGGCTGGCCTTGGGCGATCTTGTGAACATCGACGTGTCCGCATCGCGGGACGGGTTCTTTGCAGATACCGGCGCGACCTTCTGTCTGGGTCCGGTGTCGCGTCCGGTGCAGCGGCTTTGTGCCGATGGCAGGGCTGCCATGGCCGCGGGAATTGCCGAGGTGGGTCATGGCAAGCCCTTGGCGGGCATCGGGAATGCCATCGGGCGCTTTGCGCGGCTGCGCGGCTATACGTTGATCCGGAACCTTGCCAGCCATGGAGTCGGCAGGGCCTTGCACGAGGAGCCGGAGGAGATTCCGACATGGCCGACACGCGGCGATACGCGGCGGCTGCAGGATGGGCAGGTGCTGACCGTAGAGCCGTTCCTGTCGCGCGGAGGGCGCTGGGCTGTATCCGGCGGGCGGGACGACTGGACGCTGTTCAGCCGCCCCGAGGCGCCGGTGGTGCAGTATGAGCATACGGTCGTCACGACCCGGCAAAGGCCGATCATCGTCACCCTGCCGGGGTAAGTGCCCCCCTCGCCCGTGCCGGGCCGTCGAGGTGGAGGAGGTGGTCGAGCGACCATGCCCCCGGACCGCGCGCCACGAGGGCCAGCAGGGGCGCGGCCCAGAGGCCGTGGGTCATCCATGCGTCGGGATAGACGAAGATCTGGATGACGGCCGTCATCGCGATGAGGCCGAGCGCCGAAAGCCGCGTCAGGAAGCCGAGGATCAGCAGGGCGGGCAGCAGATGTTCGGCCAGCGTGGCCAACACGGCGGCGAGGTCGGAGGGGATGAGCGGCAGCGCGTATTCATGTTCGAAGAGGAACCATGTGGAGTCCTTGATCGCGAAACCCTCCACCTTGGTCTGGCCGGATTGCCAGAAGACGAGGGCGGGAAAGACCCGGAGCAGGAGGGCGACCGGGGCTTCGGGGATGCGGGCGAGCAGGGTGTTGAGCGCGGCGAGGGGGGGCATCGGTCACTCCGTGGCGTTGGTGATCGCGCCGGAGCGCATCAGCAGGACAAGCAGGGGCTGGGGGTCGTGGTCGGGCTGTGCGGCAAGCGCGGCTTCGGCGGCGGGGCCAAGGGGGTGGCCGGCAAGGAGCGCGTCGAGGAAGGTGGCGTCGCCGGGGGAAAGGGCGTGGACGGGGACCTGATAGGCGGCGTCGCGCAGGATCAGGGCGGTTTCGGGGCCGGTGGCGAGGGGCAGGCTCTCGCCGCCCGGTTGGTTGCGCGCCCAGATGGAGACGGCGGGATGGGACAGACGCAGCAGGGTGACGGAAGGGTGGAGCGTCAGGCGGAGGCGGTGGGGATCGGCGGTGGCCAGAGTGGCCGGGGAGATGGGCGCGGCATCGGCGGCATGGAAGGCCCGCCCGCGCGCGACCTCGATGCGCGCCACATCGGCCATGTAGGGATAGGCGGCGAGCGGGGGGAAGCCCGCGAGAAATGCGGCAAAGCCTTCGCCCCATTCGGCCAGAACCGGGGACCGGGGCGGTTCTGTCTCGGCATAGAGCCGGGCGAGGGGGGCGAAGAAGGCCTCGCCCACAAGGCGGCGGATGACGGGGAAGCGGGTGGCGAGCGCCTCGGTCAGGCTGACCGCGACGTTGTTGCGATAGACGGCGAAGCGGCGTTCGACCTCGGCCGGATCGCGGGCGATGAGGCCTGCGGGCAGGGGACCGCCGCGCAGGGCGGCGTCGAAGGTGGCGAGGAAGTCAGGATGCGCGAGCAAGGCGCGACCCTCCTTCTGCGAGGATGGCACCGGCGCGGGCGGCTTCGGCGGCGAGGAGGGGCCATGCGGGAAGGTCGTTGTCCCATTCCACGAGGGTGGGCAGGGGGCCAGCGATGGCGATGACCTCGGCATAGAGCGCCCAGACGGGATCGGCCACGGGCGCGCCGTGGCTGTCGATCAGGAGGGGGCCGGAGGGCAGGTCTTCGGCATCATGGCCGCCAAGGTGGATTTCCCCGGCCAGATGCAGGGGGAAGGCGGCGAGCCATTGGCGCGGATCGGTGCCGTGATTGGTGCAGGAGACGAAGACGTTGTTCACATCGAGCAGCAGGCCACAGCCGGTGCGGCGGGCGATTTCGGCAAGGAATTCCGTCTCGGGGATGGTGGATTGGGCGAAGCGCAGATAGGTGGCCGGATTTTCCAACAGCATCCGCCGCCCTAGGGCCGTTTGAACCTGATCGACATGGGTGCAGACAAGGGCCAGCGTTTCCTCGGTATAGGGCAGGGGGAGGAGGTCGTTCAGATACTCCGCCCCGTGGCTGGACCATGCCAGATGTTCCGAGAAGCTTTCGGGTTCATAGCGGTCGCAGAGGCGGCTGACACGGTCGAGATGCGCTGCATCCAGCCCTGTGTTGCCGCCGATGGAGAGGCCCACGCCGTGGATGGACAGCGGGTGATCGGCGCGCAGGGCGGCAAGCTGGGCATGGGGAAGGCCGCCCGCGCCGAGGTAGTTTTCGGCATGGACCTCGAAAAAGCCTATCCCGGCGGAATTGGCGCGGATGGCTGTGAAATGATCGGGCTTGAAGCCCACACCGGGCAGGGGCGGCAGCATGGCGGGGTCCTGTCGACTTGGGGGGAGGGGCGCGCGGTCACCCGCGCGCCGACAGTGGCCTCAGGCCTGCGGGACGTCGCGTTCCAGCGCCTCGAGCGAGCCGGAGCGGGCCATGCCGTCCTCGCCCGCGGGGAGTTCCATCGTGACACAGGTGCCGACGGGGACCAGTTTCCACGCATTGCCCTGATAGTCGACCTTCGAGGTTCCGGCGCAGGTGGTGCCGGGACCGGCGGCGCAGTCGTTCTGCCCGGCAAGCGCGACGCCGAAGCATTTTTCCATGTCTTCGGCCATGACGGGCGTCACGGCCATGGCGCCGAGGGCGCAGGCGAGGGAGGCACCGAGAACCAGACGGGAAGTGGTAGCAGTCATGTCAATCTCCATGTCGGACGGAAAGGCTGAACTGCCTTTCACGAGGCTCTTCGCAGGAGAGAGGCATGGCATTACACCGCTCGCGCCTTCGTGAAGCGGTGAAGCGATCGAGGGGGCGTCGGGGGGCTGCGGAAAGGCGGTGGGGGATCAGCGCAGGCTTTGCAGCAGGGCCTGCGAGGGTTGACCCGTGACGGGCAGGCCCTGCGCGGCCTGAAAGGCGCGGATGGCGGTTTCGGTGTTGCGGCCGATCACCCCGTCGGTTCCCTGCGTGTCGAAGCCGCGGGCGGTGAGGCGTTCCTGCAGGCGGATGCGGTCGGCCTTGGTCAGACCGTTGGCATCGGGGGGGAAGCTGCCGCGCAGGGGGCCTGCGCCTGCGATGCGGTCGGCCAGATGGCCCACGCCGATGGCATAGGCATCGGAGTTGTTGTAGCGCTTGATGACGCGGAAATTCGCGGTGGTGGCGAATTGCGGGCCGCCTGCCTGCGGTTGGATGACGGTGCCTGCCGGGGCGTTGCCGCCCACCTCGCCGCCCCAGCGCAGGCCGGGGGTCCAGCCGTTTCGTTGCAGATAGGCGGCGGCGGAGGCCAGTGCGTCGGTGGGATCGTCCGACCAGATGTCGCGCCGCCCGTCGCCCGTGTAATCGACGGCGAATTCCAGATAGGAGGTGGGCATGAACTGGGTATGGCCCATGGCTCCGGCCCAGCTTCCGGTCATGCGGGCCGCAGGGATGTCGCCATTCTGCAGGATGCGGAGCGCGGCGGTCAGTTGCTGTTCGAAGAAGGCCCCGCGGCGGCCATCGAAGGCGAGGGTGGAGGTGGCCGAGATCACCGAGATCTCGCCACGCCTTTCGCCGTAGAAGCTTTCCAGTCCCCAGATGGCGCAGATGATTTCGGCATCCACGCCATAGCGGGATTGCAGGTCGGCCAGAAGGGCGCGGTTGGCGGCAAAGGCGGCGCGGCCCTTGGCGACGCGTTCGTCGGAGACGGCGATGGAAAGGTAATCCTCGAGGCTGCGGGAGGTTTCGGTCTGGTTGCGGTCGCGGGTGACGACGCCGGGCAGGAAGCCCGCGGTGCGGAAGGCCGAGGAAAGGGTGGGTTGCGAGATGCCGCGTTCGGCGGCGCGGTCGCGGAAGGCGGCGACCCAGGCGTCATAGGCGGCGTTGGGCACGGGGCGCAGGTCATCCGGCAGCGGCTGCGGGCTGCTGCGCCCCACCATCGGCAGGCTGGGTGCGCAGGCGGAGAGGCCAAGGCCCATGAGGCCAAATCCGAAGGTGCGACGGTCGATCTGCACGGTTCTACTCACAAAGTGGAAATGCCAGTGATTGTGCCGTCCTTCCCCTGCATTCACAATAGGTTGACGACATCTAGCGAAAAAGGCGGCGGATGCCTGCCGGATGAAAGGGGCGGGCGGGTTGGAACCCGCCCGCCCCTTTGTGAAGACGTAGGGCGGGGGTAACCCCGCCCCGCCATCAGATCGCCTTGAGCAGCGCCTCGCCACCCGAGATTTCGCAGGTGCCGGGGCTTTCTTCCAGATGGAGCTGCTTGACCACGCCATCCTCGGCATAGAGCGCATAGCGTTTGGACCGCGCCAGAAGTCCGACCGGCGGTGCGTCGAAGGCGAGGCCCATCGCCTTGGTGAAGCTGCTGTCCGCGTCGGCCAGCATAGTGATGCCCGCGGTGGCGGCCCCGGTCGACTCGCCCCACGCCTTCATCACGAATGGGTCGTTGACCGAGACGCAGACGATCTCGTCCACGCCCTTGGCGGCGAAGCCATCCTTGGTGCGGATGAAGCTGGGCACATGGGCGGAGTGGCAGGTGGGGGTGAAAGCGCCCGGCACGGCGAAGATCACGACCTTGCGGCCCTTGGTCAGTGCCGAGATGGAAACCGATTCAGCCCCGCCATCGCCCATGCGGATCAGCGTGGCATCGGGCAGCGTCTGGCCTGCGGAAATCGTCATTCTTCGTCCCTCGTGTCGTTGCGTTTCACGTGACCGCAGATATAGGGTCCGGCCCGGGCTTCGGCCAGATGCAAACGGGGGGCGGGATATGGCGCATGTGGTGATCGTGGGGGCGGGGCAGGCCGGGGCGGCCTGTGCGGCGAAGCTGCGGGCGCTGGGGTTTGCCGGTCAGGTGACGATCATCGGCGAGGAATCCGCGCCGCCCTATCAGCGGCCGCCTTTGTCGAAGGCCTATCTGCTGGGCGAGATGGAGGAGGAGCGGCTGTGGCTGCGGTCGGCGGAATTCTATGCGGATCAAGGGATTAGCCTGCGGCTGGGGGCGAAGGTCGAAGGCATCGATACCGCTGCCCGGGTGGTGACGGTGGGGGGCGAGGCGGTCGGTTTTGACGAGCTGGTGCTGACCACCGGGTCGGTGCCGCGACGTCTGCCTGCGGCGGTGGGCGGTGATCTGGGCGGGGTCTACACGGTGCGGACACTGGCCGATGTGGATGCCATGCGGGGCGAGTTCGTCAGCGGTCGGCGGCTGGTGATCGTGGGGGGCGGCTATATCGGGCTGGAGGCGGCTGCGGTGGGGGCCAAGCTGGGGCTGGATGTGACGGTGCTGGAGATGGCGCCGCGCATCCTCCAGCGGGTGGCGGCGCCCGAGACGTCGGACTTCTTCCGCGCGCTGCACGGGGCGCATGGGGTGAAGATCCTTGAGTCCACGGGGCTTGAGCGGTTGCTGGGCGAAGGGCGGGTGACGGGTGTCCGCCTGCTGGACGGGCGGGATCTGCCCGCGGATTTCGTGATCGCGGGGGTGGGGATCGTGCCTGCGACGGGGTTGGCGGAAGCGGCGGGGATCGTGATCGACAACGGGATTGCCACGGATGAGATGGGCCGCACCTCGGCCCCGCATGTCTGGGCGGCGGGGGATTGCGCGTCTTTCCCGTGGAAGGGGGGGCGGCTGCGGCTGGAATCGGTGGGGAACGCCATCGACATGGCAGAGGCGGTGGCGGAAAATATCTTTGGCGCTGGAAGGGCTTATGAGGCCAAGCCTTGGTTCTGGTCGGATCAGTACGATTGCAAGTTGCAGATCGCGGGGCTGAATACGGGCTATGACCGCATCGTCACCCGCAAGGGCGAGGGGGAGGCGGTGTCCTTCTGGTATTATCGCGGGGCGGAGTTGCTGGCGGTGGATGCGATGAATGACAGCCGCGCCTACATGGTGGGCAAGCGCTTGATCGAGATGGGGAAATCCCCCGCGCCGGAGGTGGTGGGGGATGTGTCCGTCGAGTTGAAGGGTCTGCTCAAGGCATGAGGATCATCGGCGGCCAGTTTCGCGGGTTGCACCTTGCCCCCGTGGGCGAGGGGGATGCGAAGGCGCATCTGCGCCCGACGTCGGACCGCGTGCGGGAGTCGATCTTCAACCTGTTGATAAATGGCGGTTATGGCGATCCGATCACGGGCGCGCGGGTGCTGGACCTGTTCGCGGGGACCGGGGCTTTGGGGTTGGAGGCGCTGTCGCGGGGCGCGGCGCGGGTGGCTTTCGTCGATGACGGGGCGGCGGCGCGGGCGCTTTTGCGGCGGAACATCGAACTGACGCGGGCGATGGGGGTGACGGACGTCTGGCGCCGGGATGCGACGCGGATGGGGCCGAACCGGGGGGCGGGGTATTCGCTGGTTTTTCTGGACCCCCCGTATCGGATGGGGCTGGGGGAGAAGGCGCTGGCCTCCTGTGTCGAGGGGGGGTGGATTGCCCCCGATGCGTTGGTCGTCTGGGAGGAGGGGGTTGCGCCTATTGCGCCGCAAGGGTTTGAAATGCTTGACCAAAGGGCCTATGGCGATACGGTCGTGACGATCCTTAGGGCAGGGGAATGAGACCTGCCGCCGTGATCTTCGACTGTGACGGGGTGGTCGTGGACAGCGAGCATCCGACGCTGGTCATGGTGCGGGACGATCTGGAGAAGTACGGGCTTACGCTGACCATCGCGGACCTCGAGGCCGACTATATCGGCGGGACGGTGGAGACGGTGGCCGAGAAGGCGCGGGCCAATGGGGCGCGGTTGCCGGAGGATTGGGTCGGCGATTTCTACGAGCGGATGTATGCGATGCTGCGGGCATCGGTGCCGCTGATCCCCGGCATCGTGGGCGTGCTGGATGCGCTTGATTTCGCTGGGATTCCCTATGCGATGGGGTCGAACGGGACGCCGGAGAAGATGGAGATCACGCTGGGTCAGCACGGGTTGATCAGGCGGTTCCGGGGGCATTTGTATTCCGGTCAGGCGCTGGGGCGGCCCAAGCCCGCGCCTGACCTGTACCTGCATGCGGCGGGGCAGTTGGGGGTTGCGCCGGGCGCTTGCGTGGTGATCGAGGACAGCGCGGCGGGGGCGCGGGCGGCGCGGTTGGCGGGGATGCGCTGTTTTGGCTATGCGCCGAAAGGTGTGCATGCGGCTTTGGCGGCCGAGGGGGCGATCCTGTTTAACGACATGGCGGAATTGCCTGCGCTGCTGGGGGTTTAGCGGGAAACGACCGTGCCGGACCCTGTGCCGCAAACTGTGCCGCAAAGTGTTCATACAAATCCGGGCAGGTTCGCGGGCGGAATCGTGGTTAAGGGTGCGTGGGCGCACAGGGTTGCGCCGGGGCTTTCTGCCGGGGGCGAAATCTGACGCAGATTTCGCGACGATTTCTGCACGCAGAAATCGGGTCCGGGCGTGACGGTGGGGGGCCGGAATTTGCGTCAAATTCCGGCGCGGTTTGTGCGTCACAAACCGCCTCAGCCGCCGCCGATAAGAGCCCCTGCGGCGAAGACGAGGGCACCGCCGAGGACCACCTGCAGCGCCGCGCGGAGGAACGGTGTTTCCATGAAACGGTTCTGGATCCATGCGATGGCCCAGAGTTCGACGAAGACCACGAGGACGGCGATGGTGGTCGCCGTCCAGAAATCGGGGATGAGATAGGGCAGGGCATGGCCCATGCCGCCCAGCGTCGTCATCACGCCGGAGGCGAGGCCGCGCTTCCACGGGCTGCCGCGCCCGGACAGGACGCCGTCGTCATGGGCGGCCTCGGTGAAGCCCATGGAGATGCCTGCGCCGACGGAGGCGGCGGTGCCGACGAGGAAGGTGGTCCATGTATCCTGCGTGGCGAAGGCGGTGGCGAAGATGGGGGCGAGGGTGGAGACGGAACCATCCATCAGCCCCGCAAGCCCCGGCTGCACCCAAGTGAGGATAAACTGGCGGCGGGCGGTGAAATCCTCTTCGGATTTCGCCTCGTCCGTGAGGTGCTGGTCGGTCAGATCGGCGGCCTTGCGTTCATGGCCGGCCTCGGCGGCGGCGAGATCGCCAAGAAGTTTGCGCGTGGCGGCATCGGTCGTGGATTGCGCGGCGCGGGTGTAGAATCGGTGCGCCTCTTGTTCCATCGCGGCGGCCTCGCCCCGGATGGTGTCGAGCGGGAGGTTCTGGGTGAGCCAGACGGGTTTGCGGGCATAGTGGCCTGCCACATGCTCGCGCCGGATCAGGGGGATCACATCGCCGAAGCGGGTGCGGTGAAGGTCGATCAGGCGCTGGCGGTGCTGGTCTTCCTCGGCGGCCATGCCGTCGAAGATGGCGGCGGAGGAGGGGAATTCGCCGCGCAGCCTTTCGGCATAGGAGCGGTAGATGCGGGCATCGTCTTCCTCGGATGAGATGGCGAGGGCGAGGATTTCCTGTTCCGACAGATCGGAGAAGCGGCGGCGGGTGGTGAGGCCGGGGATCATGGGGTAACTCGGATAATTTGGAATGATTCTAAGTTAGAGGATGGGTGCGTGGGTGCAAGCGCAAAAAACAAACGAAACAGTTTAGTTCCGTCTTGAAATGTGTTCGGAATAAGGCCATATGGAGAAAGTGAACGAAACGGTTCATTTTGGAGTGACGATGATGAAACGGATGCTTCCCCTTGCCCTGATCCTTTCGGTCCTTGCCGGGCCGAGCCTTGCCGGCGGTTTCGCCTTTGACCTGCCCGTGCTGACATGGCCGAGCGATGACGGCGCGGCGACGCTGGGCAGCAAGGGCGGCAAGCCCTGAGCGGTGACGGGCGGGGTGGTCAGTCGATCGGGCGGATCAGCTTGCGTTCCAGCACCTTGAGGACGGCGGCGAGGTCATGGCCGCGCCGCAGCACCTGCCCGTCCATGGCGACAACGGCATACATGCCCTGACGGGCGCGGAGTTTCGGGCGTTTCTCGATGCGGTAGAGCGGGTGTTCCGCCGTGCGCCGGAAGATCGAGAAGACGGCGAGGTCGCGCAGGGAGGAAATGCCGTAGTCGCGCCATTCCCCCATGGCGACCATCCGCCCGTAGAGGGCCAGAATCACCGACAGTTCACGCCGGTCGAAACTGACCTGTTCCTGCAGGCGGGTGGAGAGGGGGAAAGGGGTCGGTGGCTGGACCGTCATCAGGTCATGATTACGCCCTTGGGCCAGCAAATCAAGCCTTTGGCGGGTCTGCCGTGGCGAGGCCTGAAGGATGGCCTTGGCGCTGCCGCGAAGACTCCGCAGGAATACCGCGAAACGATCCGAATTCCGCCGCGATCCGCCGTCAAAAGGGTTTCCAGACGACGGACCGGGGTCGGTTTCACAGCCCCCACCAAGCGTCGACCTCGGTCGGTCCGTCGAAATCGGAGGCCCCCGTCAAGCGCGACGGGGGTCTTTCGTTTTGCGGGCCTCGCGCGTGGCGGTCAGGGGAAGGCGGCGGCGGCGCGGATGTCGCCGGTTTCGAAGCCGCGCCAGTTCTTCTGGATGGCGTTGAGGCGTTTCTTCGTGGCCGGGTGGTCGGGGTCCAGCGCGCCGAGTTTCACGAGGAGGGCGGCGATGGCGCCCTCGGCGCCGCGGGTGCCACCATCGGTGATCTTGAGCGCGATGCCGCGTTTCTGTTCGGGCAGGATGGCGATGAACACGGCCTCGGCCCCGGTCTTGATGGCGACGCGGCCGCCCATGGCGCGCATGAGTTCCGTGCAGGCGCGGCCTTCGCCGGCGACCATTTCCGGGTATTGGCCCATGGCGCGGGTCATGCGGTGCATGGCGCGGTCGCGGGCATCGCCGGTGCCTGTGGCGGCGGCGAAGCGGGCCATGGCGCGGGCGAGGCCGTGGACGGAGGTTGCGAAGTTGGGGGCGGAGCAGCCGTCGATGCCGTAGCCGGGGGAGGTTTCGCCCGTCACCTCCTCGAATGCCTGCTTGGCGGCCTGCTGGACGGGGTGGTCGACCTCGACATAATCCGCATGGCCCTTGAGGTGGCGGTTGAGGGTGAGGAAGCCCGCATGTTTGCCCGAGCAGTTGTTGTGGCACTGGCAGGGTTTTTCATCCGCGCGGATCAGGCGGTTGCGTTCGGCGGTGTCGTAGGGTTCATGCGCGCCGCAGCGCAGGTCATCGTCGGAGAGGCCCAGATCGGCAAGCCAGCGGGTGACGGCCTCGGTATGGATGGCCGCGCCCTGATGCGAGGCGCAGGCGAGCGCGACCTGCCGGTCGGTGAGGCCATGGGCATCGGCGGCGCCGGATTCGAGCAGCGGCAGGGCCTGGATCATCTTGCAGGAGGAGCGGGGATAGATGATCGCCGTGGGGTCGCCCCAGCTTTCGACGATCTCGCCTGCCTCGTCGCAGATCACGGCATGGCCGAGATGCGTGCTTTCGAGGCGGCCGCCGCGCCAGAGTTCGATCATCGGGACGGGTGCGCCCATCATACCCTCCATCAAGCGTCACAGATGCGCGATTTTCTGCCCAAGGGGCTTTCGCGGATTGGTGTTTTGCGATTAGAAGGCATTATCGAGTTGGCGAGGTCCGCGCCACAGGAAAAGGCCAAGTCTGCCGGAGGAACGGCGGCAAGGGCGGTGGGCGGACGAGAGGCAAATGCGGAGGCCTGACCCCATGACCACCCTGATCGGCCGCGTCCTTGGCGCAGCGATGCTGACGACCATGCTCCACGGCGGCGCGGCGATGGCGCAGGAATCGAGCAACCGCGTGGCGGTGACCTCGGACTGGAACGTGTTCGCGGAAGAGAGCCCGAAGGAATGCTGGGGCGTGACTGTCCCGAAGGAGACGGTGAACACCCGCGACGGGCAGCCGGTTTCGGTGCGGCGGGGGGATATCCTGCTGTTCGTGACCTTCCGCCCCGGCACGACGGGCGAGATTTCCTTTACCGGCGGCTATCCCTTCGCAAACGGGTCGACCGTGACGGTGGATGTGGACGGGCAGTCCTATGACCTGTTCACCGATGGCGAATGGGCATGGCCCGCGACGCCGGATGCGGATGCGCAATTGCTGGCGGCGATGAAGGCCGGGTCGACGGCTGTGGTTTCGGCGCGGTCGGACCGGGGCACACAGACGCGCGATACGTTCAGCCTGCGGGGCTTTACCGCCGCGATGACGGAGGCCGAGGCGCGCTGCAAGTAAGCGGGGCGTTGCAGGCAGGAGGATGGCCCCCGTTTCGGGGGCCTTTTCGTTTCAACCGGGGCGCAGGAGGCGGGCAAGGATGCGCGCGTCATGGTCCAGACCGCCCCGGAAGATGGCGAGGAGGCGGATGATCTGGCGGTCTTCGTTCGGGTCAAAGTGGAAAATCGCGCGGTCTTTGGTAACGCGACGGATGCCGGGGCCGAGTTCGGGGCGGCGGGCGATTTGATAGGGCGCGTTTGAGGCGTGGCGGGTGGCTTTCGTTTTTCGGGCGAATCCCCTATATCAACGCCTCCCCGGCCTTTCTGGACAAAGACCCATGACCGCAAATGCGCCCATCACGCAGGACGTTCTGACCATTCCGCGCAAGCTGCCGGAAGGGGGGCGGACGAATATCGTCGGCCTGACGCGCGAGCAGTTGCGCGAGGCGCTGATCGCGGCGGGGACGCCGGAACGCCAAGCCAAGATGCGGCTGGGGCAGATCTGGCAGTGGGTCTATCACTTCGGCATCCGCGATTTCGGGGCGATGACCAATCTGGCGAAGGATTACCGGGCGCTGCTGGCCGAGCATTTCGTGATCGAGGTGCCGGAGGTGGTGTCGCGGCAGGTCTCGGCCGATGGCACGCGGAAGTATCTGGTGCGGATCGCGGGCGGGCATGAGGTCGAGACGGTCTACATCCCGGAGGAGAACCGGGGGACCTTGTGCATTTCCTCTCAGGTCGGGTGCACGCTGACCTGTTCCTTCTGCCATACCGGGACGCAGAAGCTGGTGCGGAACCTGACGGCGGGCGAGATCGTCGGGCAGGTGATGCTGGCGCGGGACGATCTGGGGGAATGGCCCGTTCCGGGCGAGCCGAAGGACGAGACGCGGCTGGTGTCGAATGTCGTGCTGATGGGCATGGGCGAGCCGCTCTACAATTTCGAGAATGTGCGGGACGCGATGCGGGTCGTGATGGATGGCGAGGGGCTGAGCCTGTCGCGTCGGCGGATCACGCTGTCCACCTCCGGCATCGTGCCGGAGATCGCGCGGACGGCGGAGGAGATCGGCTGTCTGCTTGCGGTGTCGTTCCACGCGACCACGGACGAGGTGCGGGATCGGCTGGTTCCGGTGAACAAGAAGTGGAACATCGAGACGCTGCTGAATGCGCTGCGCGATTATCCGCGGCTGTCGAATTCCGAGCGGATCACGTTTGAATACGTGATGCTGAAGGACGTGAATGACAGTGATGCGGATGCGCGGCGGCTGGTGAAGCTGATTGCGGGGATTCCGGCGAAGATCAACCTGATCCCCTTCAACGAATGGCCCGGCGCGCCCTATGAGCGGTCGGACTGGGAGCGGATCGAGGCATTCGCCGACATCATCTACAAGGCGGGCTATGCCAGCCCGATCCGCACGCCGCGCGGCGAGGATATCATGGCGGCCTGCGGGCAGTTGAAATCGGCCACCGAGCGGGCGCGCAAGAGCCGTGCGGAGATCGCGGCGGAGGCGGGGATTTCCGGCTGATCGCCTGAGACGCGGTCAGGCGGCGGTTTTCGCGGGGGCGGGTTCCGGCGCGGCAGGGTCGGCCGGGGTGTCCTTGCGGTGCTGTGCGCTCCACCTGTCGAGAAGTGCGAACATCACCGGATTGGCGAGGATGGACAGCAGCGCGCCAGCGACGATCAGGTCCTTCGCCTCGGGCGGCAGGATGGCGAGTTTCGTGCCCATCACCGCGAGGATGAAGGAGAATTCGCCGATCTGGGCAAGGCTGGTGGCGATGGTCAGGGCGGTCTCCCTCTCATGCCCGAAGGTGCGGACGATGCCATAGGCGGCAAGGGATTTGACCACGAGGATGATGAGGACCGTGCCGATCAGGGCCAGCGGTTCGGAAAGCACGATCATCGGGTTGAAGAGCATGCCGACCGACACGAAGAACAGCACGGCGAAGGCGTCGCGCAGGGGCATGGTTTCGCGCATCGCCTGTTGCGACAGGGTGGAGGTGGCCATGACCATGCCCGCGAAGAAGGCCCCCAGCGCGAAGGAAACGCCGAAGATCTGCGTCGAGCCATAGGCCACGCCAAGCGCGATGGCGAGGACGGCGAGGCGGAAGAGTTCGCGGCTGCCGGTATGGGCGACGTAATGGAGGATCCACGGGATCACCTTGCGGCCGACGATCAGCATGAGCGCGACGAAGGCCGCGAATTTCGCCATGGTCACGGCGAGGGTGGCGGTGACGGGGCCGAAGCCGAGGCGGATCACCTCCTGCTCGGCCTCGCCGTCGACGGGTTGAGCGAGGCCACCGAGCAGGCCGGCCAGCGGCGGGATGAGGACGAGGCAGAGGACCATCACCACATCCTCGACGATCAGCCAGCCCACCGCGATGCGGCCACGGTCGGAGGTAACGAGGTTGCGGTCCTGCAGCGCGCGCAGCAGGACCACGGTGGAGGCGACCGAGAGGGAGAGGCCGAAGATCAGGCCCGCGCCGATGGACCAGCCCATCAGGAGCGCCAGCGCCAGACCCGCCGCCGTGGCGACGAGGATCTGGCCCACCGCGCCGGGGATGGCGATGTTCTTCACCGACAGCAGGTCCTTGAGCGAGAAGTGCAGCCCCACGCCGAACATCAGGAGGATCACGCCCAGTTCCGCAAGTTCCGTCGCAAGCTCCTGATTGGCCACATAGCCCGGTGTGAAGGGGCCGATGACGATGCCCGCCAGAAGATAGCCCGCGATCATCGGCAGTTTCAGCCGATGCGCCAGAAGGCCCAGCACGAAGGCGAGCGAGAGGCCTATGACGATGGTGGCGATCAGGGGCGTGTCGTGGGGCATCGGGTCCTTTTCGGCTGTTCATGGCGGTAAAGCGCCGCCTGCGGGGATGCGGGCGGGGCCCCTTGGCGTGCTGCGTGGGATCGCATCGATACTATGCATCTGAAATCACGATTCAACCGAAGGGTTTTTGCGTGTGGTCACGTTTGGGGGCGCTTTCTTTCAGACTGTTACGGAACGGGCGTTCCGGGGTGGTTCTGTCAGCGGCATCGGCGGGGTTGACGCCTGTAGGCGGGGTGGTAGGCCTTTGGCATGAGCCTTCCCGTCCTTTCCAACGCAGCCGCGCGGCGGCATTTTCTGGACCGGCATGCGCTGGCGGAGGGGCCTTTCGGCGGCTGTTCGGGGATGGCGCTGGCTGGGCTGGTGGACCGGATCGGCTTTGTCCAGGTGGACAGCATCAACACGGTGGCCCGCGCGCATGACATGATCCTGTGGTCGCGGCGGGGGTCCTATCGGCCTGCCGCTCTGAAGCGGGCGCTGGAGGGGGAGCGGCGGCTGTGGGAGCATTGGACGCATGACGCGTCGATCCTGCCGGTGGGGCTGTGGCCGATGTGGCGGGCGCGGTTCGCGGCGGATGAGGCCCGGTTGCACGGGAATTGGCGGCGGTGGTTCCGCGACGGCTATGAGGCGCAGTTCGACGGCATCCTAGATCGGATCGCGCGGGAGGGGCCGGTTTCGTCGTTCGATGTGGGCGAGGGCGAGGAACGGGGCAAGGGGGGCTGGTGGGACTGGCATCCGTCGAAGACGGCGCTGGAATGGCTGTGGCGGACAGGGCGGATCGCGGTGACGCGGCGGGACGGGTTCCGCAAGGTCTATGACCTGACGGAGCGGGTGATCCCTGCGGCGGTGCGGTCGGTCGAGCTGTCCGGGGAGGCGGTGGTGGACTGGGCCTGCGGGTCCGCGCTGGAGCGGCTGGGGTTCGGGACGGCGCGGGAGGTGGCGGCCTATTGGAACGCGGTGCCGGGCGAGGTGGCGCGGGATTGGCTGGAGCGGGCGCTGCGCGGCGGGCGGGTGGAGGAGGCGTTGGTCGAGGGCGCGGATGGCGCGCGGCGGCGGGTCTTTACCTTGCCGGGGCTGACGGGCGCGGTGGTGCCGGAGGTGACGGGGCGGCTGCGGGTGCTGTCGCCCTTCGACCCCGCGCTGCGGGATCGGGCGCGGGCGGAGTTCCTGTTCGGCTTCCGCTATCGGATCGAGGTTTTCGTGCCGGAGCCGAAGCGGGTGTTCGGCTATTATGTGTTCCCGCTGCTGGAGGGGGACCGTCTGGTGGGTCGGATCGACGTGAAGCGGGCGGGCGGGGTGCTGGCGGTGCGCGCGGTCTGGCCGGAGCCGGGGGTGGCTTGGGGCAAGGGGCGGCAGGCGAAGCTGGAGGCGGAGTTGGCGCGGCTGGCGGGCTTCGTGGGGAGTGACCGGGTGGAGTGGACGGAGGGGTGGTTAAGGCAGCCGGAACGCCAACCTTGATCAAGAGGTACGAGCATTGGCCTCTTCGTTTCGGTCCCAAATACCCCGGGGGTCCGGGGGCTGGCCCCCGGTCCCGCATGATCGTTCAGCGCAACCGTTGCAGGATATCCGGCGAGGCATAGCCATCCGGCACCAGCCCGAGGCTGCGCTGGAAGGCGCGGACGGCGTTCAGGGTCTTTGGTCCGATCTTGCCATCGACCCCGCCGGTATCGAAGCCTGCCGCCGTGAGGCGGGTCTGCAATTCCCGGCGCTCGTCGCCTGTCAGGGCGCGGTCCTGCCGGGGCCAGGCGGCGCGGATGAGGCCGCCCCCGGCGAGGCGGTCGGAGAGGTGGCCGATGGCGATGACATAGGCATCGGCGGTGTTGTAACGCTCGATGGCACGGAAATTGGGGGTGATCAGGAAGGCCGCCCCCTGCGCCCCTGCGGGCAGGAGGAGTTCGGCGGGGCCGATATCGGGCAGCGGCCCGCCTGTGGCATCGCGCAGACCGAGGGCGGCCCAGTCGGCGGTTGGTTTGGACTTACCATTGCCTGCCAGCATGTAGTCGATCCCGTCCGGCAGCGTCACCTCGACCCCCCATGGCACCCCTGCCTGCCAGCCGGACTTCGCCAGATAGGCGGCGGTGGAGGCCAGAGCGTCGGCAGGATCGTCGGACCAGATGTCGCGCCGCCCGTCGCCGTCGAAATCCACGGCGAAGCTCAGAAAGCTGGAGGGGATGAACTGCGTATGGCCCATGGCCCCGGCCCAGCTTCCGGTGAAATTGTCCAAGCCTGCGTCGCCGCTTTGCAGGATGCGCAGGGCGTCGATGAGTTGCGCCTCGAAGAAGGGGCCACGGCGGCCCTCATAGGCCAGCGTCGCCAGCGCCTCGATCACGGGGATGTCGCCGCGGTTGGCGCCGAAGCTCGATTCCAGCCCCCAGACGGCGACCACCACTTCCTTGGGGACGCCATAGGTGGCCTCAAGCCTGTCGAGCAGGCGGCGGTTGTCGCGGATCGCCGCGCGTCCGTTTTCCACCCGCAGGTCGGATACGGCGCGGTCGAGGTAATCCCAGATGGTGCGGGTGAATTCGGCCTGATTGCGGTCTTTCTCGATGACGTCGGGGTTGTAGCGCAGGCCCGCGAAGGCTGCGTCGAAGGTGGCGGGGGCGATGCCTGCGGCAAGGGCGCGCGGGCGGAAGGTTTCGACCCATTGGTCGAGGCCCGACTGGGTGCCTGTCTGGATCACGATGCCGCCTCCGGGGGCCAGTTGCTGTGGCGTGGCAAGGTGCGGCAAGGCGGCGGGGCCTGCAAGGGCGGGAAGCGGTAGAAGGGAGAGGGAAAGGATCGCTGCACGCATCACGTCACCTGCCTGTTGGGTCTTCTTGTGGTTGGGACAGAAGATAGGGCAGGGCCGCCCCGGCACAAAGATGCCGGGGCGGTGCGCGGGCGGAGAGTTGCCGTCAGCGCCGTTTGCGGATGACCTTGCGTTTCAGTTTCGCGTCGCGGGCTGCGGAGGCACCGGGTTTGCGGGGGCTGAAGCGGCCCTTCTTGCCCGCGCGCGGGCTGCGCGGCAGGGGCGCGCCGTCGAGCGAGATCAGTTCCAGCGTGAGGCCGCCGGTGACGGGGATCGCCTCGGAGAGGCGCACGGTGACCTTCTGCCCGATGCCGAGGGTGAGGCCGGTATCGGCGCCCATGAGGGTTTGGGTCTGGTCGTCGTAGTGGAAGAATTCGCGCCCGACTTCGCGGATGGGTATGAGGCCGTCGGCGCCGGTTTCATCCAGTTTCACGAAGAGGCCGAAGCGCTGCACGCCCGAGATGCGGCCGGTGAATTCGCTTCCGACGCGGTCCGACAGGTAGGCGGCGAGATAGCGGTCGTTGGTGTCGCGTTCCGCCGTCATGGAGCGGCGTTCGGCGTCGGAGATGAGCTTGGCGGTTTCGTCCAGAGCTTCGATGTCCTGCGGCGACAGGCCGTCCTTGCCCCAGTTGTGACCGGCGATCAGCGCGCGGTGGACGATCAGATCGGCATAGCGCCGGATGGGCGAGGTGAAATGCGCGTAGGAGCGCAGCGACAGGCCGAAATGGCCGAAGTTTTCGGGGTGGTAATAGGCCTGCGTCATCGACCGCAGGGTGGTGATGTTCATCAGCTCGTCGAATTCCGTCCCCTGCGCCTGTGCGAGAAGGCGGTTGAGGTGGGCGGTCTTCAGCACCTGCCCTTTGGCGAGGGTGAAGCCGGAGGCCTCGGCCACTTCGCGCAGGGCGTCGAGTTTCTCCGGTGACGGTTCCTCGTGGACGCGGAAGAGGAGGGGGCGTTTGAGGCGGGTCAACTCCTCGGCGGCGGCGACGTTGGCGAGGATCATGAATTCCTCGATCAGGCGGTGCGCGTCGAAGCGTTCGCGGAAGGCGACGGAGAGGACCTTGCCTTCGTCGGACAGCACGATCTTGCGTTCGGGCAGGTCGAGGTCGAGCGGCTGGCGCAGGTGGCGGGCCTTGGTCGCGGCCTGATAGGCGGCGTAGAGGGGCGCGATGATGCGGGGGATGAGGGGCGCGGTGCGGGGGGAGGGGTGGCCGTCATGGGCCTGCTGCACTTCCTCATAGGTGAGGGAGGCGGCGGAGCGCATCATGCCACGGACGAAGCGGTGGGAGATCTTGTTGCCTTCGGCATCCAGTTTCAGGCGGACGGCGAGGCAGGGGCGATCCACGCCTTCATGCAGGGAGCAGAGGTCGCCCGACAGGACGTCGGGCAGCATCGGGACGACGCGGTCGGGGAAATAGGTGGAGTTGCCGCGCTTCCGCGCCTCGCGGTCGAGGGCGGAGCCGGGGCGGACGTAATGGGCGACGTCGGCGATGGCGACCCAGACGATATGGCCGCCGGGGTTGTGGGCGTCGGTGTCGGCTTCCGCAAAGACCGCGTCGTCATGGTCGCGGGCGTCGGAGGGGTCGATGGTGACGAGGGGGAGGTCGCGCAGGTCCTCTCGCCCGTCCATCGGGGCGGGTTTGGCGGCTTCGGCCTCGGCGATGACCTGATCGGGGAAGCGGTCGGGGATGCCGTGCTGGTGGATGGCGATGAGGGAGACGGCCTTCGGTCCCATCGGATCGCCGAGGCGCTGGACGATGCGGGCGCGGGGCAGGCCCATGCGTTTGAGGCCGTGCTGTTCGGCCTCCACCAACTCGCCATCACGGGCGTCGAGCGTGTCGTCGCGGCCGACGAGCCAGTCCTTGTCGGCGCCCTTGTCGATGGGGACGATGCGGCCGCCTTCGGCATTCCTGCGGAAGATGCCCAGAACCTTGGTCGGGTTCGAGCCGAGGCGGCGGATGAGGCGGGCCTCATACTGGTAGTCGTCGAGGTCCACCTTCGCCAGACGCGCCAGCACACGGTCGCCCGCGCCCAGCGCCGGGTCGCCCTTCTTGGGGATGAAGAGGATGCGGGGGGCCTCTTCCGCCGCGCCCTGCCATTCCATGGGTGCCAGGAAGATATCGCCCTGCGCATCCGGCGGCAGCGCGGTCAGGAGCGTCACGGGCGGCAGGGTGTCGGGGTCGCGATAGGTGCGGGCCTTCTTCGTGACCGCGCCCTCATCCTCCAGCTCACGCAGGATGCGCTTCAGGTCGATCCGCGCGGCGCCCTTGATATTGAACGCCTTGGCGATGTCGCGCTTGGCCGAGAGGCCGGGATTGTCGGCGATCCATTGGAGGATCTGGGCTTTGGTGGGGATGTCCTGCATGGGATTGCCCTAGCACGGGTTGCGGGGAAAGGCCATTGTTTCAGGCGTTGGTCCCGTCCCCCGCCGTCGCAGAAGGGCTGTCTGCCCCCCTCGCCACTGCGGGGCTCCCCCCGAGGATATTTCCGGAACGGATGAAGGGGCTTTCACCTGTTTTCAAATATCCTCAGGGGGTGAATTGGCCGGAACGGCCAAGAGGGGGCGCGAGCGCCCCCTGACAGCGGAGGAGGCGCGTATGCGCCGACGACAGGAAAGGCTTGCGCGGCCCGCTTGCGGGGCGCGCTCCGGATGGATCACAGGGCGAGGGTCATGTCGCGGTGGGGGATGCCGGCGTCCATGTATTCGGGGCCGGTGGGGGTGAAGCCCAAGCGTTCGTAGAAGGGGATGGCATGGGTCTGGCTGCCGAGTTTGGCGGTCGTCATGCCTTGCGCGCGCAGTTCCGTCAGGGCCGCGCGGATGAGCGCCGCGCCGAGGCCGGTGCCGCGGTGGGCGGGCAGGACGCAGACGCGGCCGATCTTGCCTGTTTGGCCCATGAGGAGGAGGCGGGCGGAGCCTGCGGGCTGGTCGTCGATGGTGGCCAGAAGGTGGATGGCTTCTTCGTCCTTGTCGTCGATCTCGTCGGCTTCGGGAACGCCCTGTTCCTCGATGAAGACCACGCGGCGGAGGTGGCGGCAGGTGGCGATGTCGCGGGTGGGTTGGATGGTCAGGGTCATGGTCAGGTCTGGGCGAAGTAGTCGCGCAGGATGCGGGTGTAGATGGATTTCAGTTGGTGGATCTGGGCGACTTCGACGCGTTCGTCCACCTGATGCATCGTCTTGCCGACGAGGCCGAATTCCACCACGGGGCAGTGGTTCTTGATGAAGCGGGCGTCGGAGGTGCCGCCTGTGGTGGAGAGTTCCGGGGTGATGCCGGTTTCGGCCTGCACGGCGCGGGAGATGAGGGCGGAGAGGTCGCCGGGCGGGGTGAGGAAGCTTTCGCCGCTGGTCTGGATGCGGGTGGCGATGGTGACGCCGGTTTCGGCCTCCACCTTCGCCGCTTCGGCTCTCAGCCATGTGGCGATGCTTTCGCCTGTATGGGCGTCGTTGAAGCGGATGTTGACGGTGGCGGTGCCCTTGGCAGGGATGACGTTGTTCGCCGGGTTGCCGCAGTCGATGGTGGTGATTTGCAGGGTGGACGGGTCGAAATGACCCGTCCCCTCGTCCAGTTGGTCGGGGAGGCGCGCAAGAAGGGTGGTGAGGGCGCGCATGGGGTTCTTGGCGCGGTGGGGATAGGCGGAGTGGCCCTGCACCCCCGTCGCGGTGAACCAAGCGGTGAGGGAGCCGCGGCGGCCGATCTTCATCATCTGGCCCATGTGGTCGGGGCAGGTGGGTTCGCCGACGAGGCAGTGGGTCATGCGTTCGCCATTTGCCGCCATCCAGTCGAGGAGGGCCACGGTGCCGTCCTGCGCGTCGCCTTCCTCGTCCCCCGTGATGGCGAGGATTACCGCGCCGTCGGGCGGGGTTTCGGTGACGAAGTCGATGGCGGCGGCGGCGAAGGCGGCGACGCCGGATTTCATGTCGGTGGCACCGCGGCCATACATCCAGCCGTCCACGACTGCCGCGCCGAAGGGGTCTTGGGTCCATGCCGCGCGGTCGCCCACCGGGACGACGTCGGTATGGCCGTTGAAGCCGAAGCTGCGGTTCGCCCCCCGCGCGCCCCAGCGGGCGTAGAGGTTGGGGGTGCCGTTGCGGTCCACCCGGGTGCAGGTGAAGCCTGCCTTCGTCAGCAGGTCTTCGAGCAGCGTCAGCGCGCCGCCCTCGGCGGGGGTGACGGTGGGGCAGCGGATCAGCGCGGCGGTGAGGGCGGCGGGATCGGTGGGCATGGCGGTCCTTTCCGGGCGGATGGCCGAGGGATAGCGGCCCGACCGGGCCTTCGCAACCGGCGGGCGGTTATCCCGCGGTTGAAAGATGCGGCGGGGAGCGCCATGATGCGCCCCATGTCCGTGATGCGATTGCCCTGATTTGAGCCGCTGGATCGCCCTGTCCGACCAGCCTGATCCGCCGGGCATGCCCGAGGCGGGGGCCTTGGTGCGCGGTCTGCTGATGGCCGAGATTCAGATGCCGCTGGCGGGGGCGGGGGTGTTGCTGGACCTGCGGGACCGGATCGGGGGCGAGGAGGTCGCGCTGTCGCTGTTCCATGATCTGGGATCGGGAATATCGCTGCTGCATCGGCAGGGGGCGCGGTTGGTGCGGCATGTGTTGCCCGGACCCCTGCCGCAGAAGGTTGGCATGGCGCGGCTGGCCTTTGGCTGGGATGCGGGGCCGGGCGGGTGGTTCCTTGAGATGGAATTGGCCGGGCAGAAGGTGATGGCGCGGGGCAACGGCGCGATGCCCTTGCCGATGGCCACGTTGCAGGCGCTCTGTGCCGGGGGGGCGGGGGTGCTGCGGCATCCGGCGGTGCTGTGGTATGGCGTGCGGCAGGGGGCGGCGATGCCCGAGCCGCTGGGCTGGCTGGGCGTGGCGACGCCGGTGCGCACGACGAGGGGCGTGGTGATGGCGGGGCATCTGCAGCCGGGCGACCGCGTGGTGACGCGGGACAGCGGCGCGGTGCCGCTGATCGGGGTGACGCGGTTGCAGGTGCCGGGGCGGGGGAGCCTGTCGCCCGTCCGGCTGCGCGCGCCCTATTTCGGGCGGCGGGGCGACATGCTGGTGTCGCCGGATCAGCCGGTGCTGGTGGCGGGGCCGGAGGCGGAATACCTGTTCGGGGATGAGGAGGTGCTGGTTGCCGCGCGGCATCTGGCGGATGGGCAGATGGCGGTGGCCGAGAGC
Organism: Tabrizicola sp. M-4; assembly: GCF_051132405.1. Taxonomy (GTDB): domain Bacteria; phylum Pseudomonadota; class Alphaproteobacteria; order Rhodobacterales; family Rhodobacteraceae; genus Paragemmobacter. The sequence goes on along the minus strand of NZ_CP128606.1, from coordinate 3,469,595 downwards.
CACAGGGCCGTGGCGGTGGGCGTGGTGCTGGACCTTGGTCAGCCCGAGGTGATCGTAGCGGATGGCTGTGCGCTGGCCACGGCGGGACCTTTGGGCACGGCCCCGGCGCGGCGGTTGTTGCTGGACTATGAGGCCAAGCTTCTGTGCAGCGCGATGCAGCGATTGCAGCGGCGGGCGGTGTGACGCGCGTCAGTCGAAGAAGGGCGTCATCTGGGCGACGATGACCGAATTCTCGTCCAGCGCGCGCTGCATGAGGGCGCGTTCCTCGGCGTCGATTTCGTCCCCGGCCTTGAGCCTGTCGTCGAGCGTGCCGTAGCCCGACACGTCGAGCGGGGCGAGATCGGCCTGTTTCAGGATGGCAACGGTTTCGCGGACGGCCTCTTCCTCGTCCACGCCGGAGGCATAGCACATGAGGGCGGCGCCCGTCGCCTTGTCGGGCAGGCCGTCGCCGGGTTTGCGGCCCACCTCCACCACCAGCGTGTAGACCTGCTGGGGGCGTTTCTCGCGTTTCGGCTTTTCGGCGTCTTCGGTCATGGCGGGTTCCGCGTTCCTGTGCGGGGGCGGTGTAGCACCGGAGGGGGCCGGGCGCAAAGCGGAAGGGTTTTGATCGGAAATCATTAGCGAAAATTAAGAAAGTTCCAAAGCCGACCGTTTCCATGACCTGAGGAAGTCTTTGGAGTAATTCCCTTGGCGGACATGGAACTGGATATCCAATCGGCCGATGCGATGCAGATGGCGGAAACCATCTTCGGGTCGGGCGTGAAGATCGTTTCGGCCACCTATACGGGCGACCCTTTGCAGGCGGGCATCTATTCCGGTGCCGACGAGACGATGCCGGGGGTCGCGCCGGCGGATAGCGGGGTGATCCTGTCGACGGGGCGGGTGTCGGATTTCACCCAGTCGGAAGGGGATGCCAATATCTCGGAAGGCACCTCGACCGTGTTCGGGACGGCGGGGGATGACTGGCTGAGCAAGATGGTCGGTCAGGAAACCTGGGATGCGGCGGTCTTCGAGGCGGCCTTCGTGCCGACGGGGAATGTGCTGACGATGCAGATCGTCTGGTCTTCGGAGGAATATCTGGAATACGTGAATTCCGGGTTCAACGATGCCTTTGCCGTCTGGGTGAACGGGACTCCGGCCGAGTTGGTGCTGGGGTCGGGGAACATCACCATCGACGAGATCAACACCAAGGTGAATTCCAACCTGTATATCGACAACCCGGCGGCGTCGAACACCTACAATACCGAGATGGACGGGTTCACCGTGACCCTGACCCTGAAGGTGCCGGTCACGCCGGGGGAGGTGAACACCTTCCGCATGGCGATTGCGGATGCGGGCGACGGGGCCTTCGATTCCGCGGTGATGGTGGCGGCGGATTCGGTGCAGGTGGGGCTGATCGCCGAGGATGACGATCTGGTGATCCGCAAGGGGGATGCGGGCAAGCTGGACGTGCTGGGCAATGACAAGTCGAGCATGGGTCTGGCGATGAAGGTGACCAAGATCAACGGAGTTGACGTGCAGCCCGGCGATACGGTCGTGCTGCCCTCGGGCGAGAAGATCCTGCTGGCGGACAATGGCGTTCTGGTGGTGCAGTCGGTCGACCAGTTGGGCGAGACGGTGCTGACCTATGAGGTCACGGATGAGGCGGGCAATACCGACGTCGCCTTCGTCAAGCTGTCGATGATCGCCTGTTTCACCGAAGGCACCGAGATCGACGTGCCGGGGGGGCGGGTTCCCATAGAATGGCTGCGTCCGGGGGATGAGGTGATGACGCTGGACAACGGGCCGCAGGTGCTGCGCTGGGTCGGGCGGGTGACGCGCGATGCGGTGGGGGCGGATGCGCCGGTGGAGATCGCGGCGGGGACGCTGGGCGAGCATGAGACGCTGCGGCTTTCGGGGAACCATCGCGTGCTGCTGACGGGGGCGCGGGCGGAGTTGCTGTTCGGCGAGGCGGAGGTGCTGGTGAAGGCCAAGCATCTGGTGGACGGGCGCGCGGTGCGGGTGGTGGAGGGAGGCGAGGTCACCTATCTGCACCTGCTGTTCGACCGGCATGAGGTGGTGGTGGCGAACGGGTTGCCCTGCGAGAGCTATTTCCCCGGCGACCACACGATGAGCGCCTTCGATACGGATGTGCAGGAGGAGTTGCTGAGGCTGTTCCCGATGCTGGACGAGGGGATGGCGGCCTTCGGGCCGCTGGCGCGGGCCGAGGTGAAGGGGCGCGAGGCGCGGCTTCTGGGGCGGTAGGAGTGCCGTGGCCGGGGGCGAAGCGCGGGGTGGCGGGGTCAACCCCGCCCTACGGGGATCCTGTACGGGATTTGGCGGATCTTTTGGCTGGGCGCGGAGGTCGGGCCTTGCGGACAACGCGCCCCGGACCTGATCCGGGGCCTCCGGTCGGGGATGCGGCGGGGCGGGGGCGGGCGCGGATCGAGACCGGGACGGAGTTGATGGGGTCGGGGTGGCGGGGTGGACCCCGCCCTACGGGTATGACCTGCGTGGCGCGGGTGGCAGGCGTGGGATTTGGGTATTTGGGCCGAGACGAAGGGGCGGAGGGCGTGCCCCGCCCCCATCGTCGCGATGCGCGCGGATCAGTCGCGCAGGAGTTCGTTGATCGAGGTCTTGGAGCGGGTTTGCGCGTCGACCTTCTTCACGATCACGGCGCAGTAGAGGTTGATGCCGTTCTTCGAGGGCATGGAGCCCGCGACGACGACCGATCCGGCGGGAACCTCGCCATACATCACCTCGCCGGTTTCGCGGTCGACGATCTTGGTCGATTTTCCGATGAAGACGCCCATGCCGAGGACGGAGCCTTCGCGGACGATGCAGCCTTCGACGACTTCGGAGCGGGCGCCGATGAAGCAGTTGTCTTCGATGATGGTGGGGCCCGCCTGCATGGGTTCGAGGACGCCGCCGATGCCGACGCCGCCCGAGAGGTGGACATTCTTGCCGATCTGGGCGCAGGAGCCGACGGTGGCCCAGGTGTCGACCATGGTGCCCTCATCGACGAAGGCGCCGAGGTTGACGAAGGAGGGCATGAGGACCACGCCCTTGGCGATATAGGCCGAGCGGCGGACGACGCAGTTGGGGACGGCGCGGAAGCCTGCGGATTTCCACTGGTCGGGGCCCCAGCCGTTGAACTTGCTGTCGACCTTGTCCCACCAGCCGCCGCCCTGCGGGCCGCCTGCGTGATGTTCCATGTCCTTGATGCGGAAGCCGAGGAGGACGGCCTTCTTGGCCCATTGGTTGACGTGCCAATGGCCGTTGGCCTGACGCTCGGCCACGCGAAGCTTGCCGCTGTCCAGCGCGTCGAGGGTGGTTTCGATGGCGTCGCGGGCTTCGCCCTTGGTCGAGGGGGTGATGGTGTCGCGGGCGTCCCATGCGGTTTCGATGGCGGCTTCGAGCGCGGCGTAGGACATGGGCAATTCCCCCCTTTTGATTGGTCTGGTCCGGTGCGACCCTATAGAGATGGGACAGGCCCTTCGCAACAAGAGGAACGGCATGAACCCTAAGGACGACGGACGCGCGCATCCTTTCCGCGACAGCACGCAGGATGCGGCAGCGGCGGAGCGGTTGCCGGACACGGCGCAGACGCGGGCGCCGGCCTATCGGCTGGCCTTCACGGACACCGATTTCATGATGCGCGAGGAGCTCAGGCCGGTGCGGTTGCAGCTGGAACTGCTGAAGCCGCAGATGGTGCTGGACGAGCGGGGGATACGGTCCACGGTCGTGGTGATGGGGTCGGCGCGGGTGCGGGCGGATGGCACGGGGCCTGCGGGGGCGCAGGCCGGGTGGTATGAGGAGGCGCGGAAGCTGGCGCATCTGATCACGGTGGAGAGCCTGAAGAGCTATGGGCGCGAGCTGGTGGTGGTGACGGGGGGCGGCCCCGGCATCATGGAGGCGGGCAACCGTGGGGCGGCGGAGGCGGGGGGGCAGTCGATCGGGTTGAACATCGTTCTGCCGCATGAGCAGGCGCCGAACGGGTATGTGACGCCGGACCTGTGTTTCAACTTTCACTATTTCGCCATCCGCAAGATGCATTTCCTGATGCGCGCCCGGGCGGTCTGCATCTTTCCGGGCGGGTTCGGGACATTGGACGAGATGTTCGAGGCGCTGACGCTGATCCAGACGGGGCGGATGAAGCGGGTGCCGTTCTTGCTGTTCGGTCGGGCCTTCTGGGAGAAGGTGGTGAACTGGCAGGCGCTGGCCGACGAGGGGTTGATCGCGCAGGCGGACCTGTCGCTGTTCCGGTTCGTGGAGACGGCGGAGGAGGCGCTGGAGGCGATACTGGCCGAGGAGTGAGGCGGGGGTTGATACCGTGTGGTTGGGGTGTATACTCCTGATCCATACGGATGGTGCGGGAGTGGGGCATGGGCCGGATCAAGGTGAACCTGACGCTTGATGCCGAAGTGGCCGAGGAGGCGCGGCTGCTGGGTCTGAACATGTCGCGTCTGGCCGAGACGGCGATTGCCGATGCCGCGAAGGCCGAGCGAAACCGTCTGTGGCGCGAGGAGAACCGTGCGGCACTGGACGCCTATGCCGAGGAGGTGGCGCGCGAGGGGTTGCCGCTGGCTGCGTTCCGCACGTTCTGAGGGCTTGGGCGCATGGCGCAGTTCGATGTGTTCCGTTTGAAGAATGGACTGTTCGTGGTGGACTTGCAGACGGACCTGATCGGGCTGGAGGCGTCGCGGATGGTGGCTCCGCTGCGCGAGGCGGGGCGTTATGCGTCTTTTCCCGGCCTTACGCCGAAGGTGGAGATCGACGGGACGGTCTGGATCGTGCGGGTGCAGGAAATGGCCGCCCTGCCGGGGGCGGAATTACGGGATTTCGTCGTCAGTCTCGCCCCTGAGCGGGATGCGCTGAAGCGGGCGGTGGATATCCTGTTCGACGGGGTGTGACTGCGACGGGGCGGGACTCGTCTTTCTTGCGAATGTTCCTATAATGTTCTTTTGGTGCCCTCCGCGAATCCCCTGCTGCCCATGGCTTTTGTCGAACTCTCGGCCCTGTCGAATTTCACCTTCCTGCACGGGGCGTCGCATCCCGAGGAGGTGATGGCGCGTGCCTGTGACATGGGGATGGCGGGGGTGGCCGTGGCGGATGTGAATTCCGTGGCGGGCATCGTGCGGGCCCATGCCAAGGCGCGGGAATTGGCGCGGGTGGCGGCGGAGGAGGGGCGGGACTGGGCGGGGACGCGGTTGATCCCGGCGGCACGGATCGTGTTGCGCTGCGGGTTTGCGGTGACCTGCCTGCCGGTGGATCGGGCGGGGTGGGGGCGGTTGTGCCGGTTGATCTCGCTGGGGCGGTTGCGGGTGGAGAAGGGGGAGTGCGATCTGGGGGTCGATGATCTGCTGGAATGGGGGGAGGGGATGGTGATGCTGGTCCATCCGCCCGCGCGGGGGCAGATGGAGGCTTGGCGGGGGGTGGTGGCGCGGTTGGTGGCGGCCTTCGGGGGGCGGTGCTTCCTGCTGATGGCGCCGCGCTATGACGGGCAGGATCGGGCGCGGTTCGCGCGGTTGGAGCGGTTGGCGGAGGGGGTGGGGGTGCTGACGGTGGCCAGTGCCTTGCCCCTGATGCATCACGGGTGGCGGCGGCGGATGGCGGATGTGCTGACGGCGATCCGGCTGGGGGTGCGGGTGGACGATCTGGGGCGGCGGGCGCTGCCCCATGCCGAGCAGCGGTTGCGGTCGGAGGCCGAGATGCTGCGGCTGTTTCAGGGGTATGAGGCGGCGGTGCATCGGGCGGGGGAGGTGGCTGACGGCCTGCGCTTTTCTCTGGACGAGTTGCGGTACGAGTACCCGTCGGAGGTGACGGGGGGCGAGACGGCGGCGGAGCGGTTGGCGCGGCTGGCCTGGGCGGGGCTGGACTGGCGATACCCGGATGGCGCGCCGGAGCGGGTGCGGGCGCAGATGGCGCATGAACTCAGCCTCATCGGGAAGCTGCGGTATGAGCCTTATTTCCTGACGGTGCATGATATCGTGGATTTCGCGCGGGGGCGGGGGATCCTGTGTCAGGGGCGGGGGTCGGCGGCGAATTCGGTGGTTTGCTATGCGCTGGGCGTGACGAGTGTTTCGCCGGAGATCGGGACGATGGTGTTCGAGCGCTTTGTCAGTGAGGCGCGGAACGAGCCGCCGGATATCGACGTGGATTTCGAGCATGAGCGGCGCGAGGAGGTGATCCAGCACATCTATGCGCGTTACGGGCGGCACCGCGCGGGGCTGTGTGCCACGGTGATCCATTATCGCGGCAAGCGCGCGGTGCGCGAGGTGGGGCGGGCGATGGGCCTGAGCGAGGACACGCTGGGGGCGATGTCGAGCCAGATCTGGGGCTGGGGTGGGCCGGGGCAGATAACGGAGGTGCGGCTGAGGGAGATCGGGCTGGACCCGGGCGACAGGCGGCTGGCGCTGACCATGCAACTGATCGACGAGATACAGGGGTTTCCAAGGCATCTGAGCCAGCATGTCGGCGGGTTCATCATCACCGAGGGGCGGCTGGATGAGTTGGTGCCCATTGAGAATGCGACGATGGAGGATCGGACGGTCATCTGCTGGGACAAGGATGACATTGATACTTTGGGGATATTGAAGGTGGATGTGCTGGCTTTGGGGATGCTGACCTGTATCCGCAAGGCCTTTGACCTGATGGAGCGGCATCATCAGGTAAGGCATTCCTTGGCGAGCCTGCCGGCGGAGGACCCTGCGACCTATGACATGCTGTGCCGGGCGGATAGCCTTGGCGTGTTTCAGGTGGAGAGCCGCGCGCAGATGAATTTCCTGCCGCGGATGCGGCCGCGGACCTTCTACGATCTGGTCATTCAGGTGGCGATCATCCGACCCGGCCCGATACAGGGGGACATGGTGCATCCCTTCCTGCGGCGGCGGAACGGGCAGGAGGTGGTGACCTTCCCGTCGGACGAGTTGGGGCGGGTGCTGGGCAAGACGCTGGGCGTGCCGCTGTTTCAGGAACAGGCGATGCAGATCGCCATCATCGGGGCGGGGTTTTCGCCGACGGAGGCCGACCGTTTGCGGCGGTCGCTGGCGACGTTCAAGAAGCATGGGAATGTGAGCGAGTTCCGGGACCGCTTCATGGCGGGGATGGCCGCGAATGGCTATGCTGAGGAGTTCGCCGCGCGCTGTTTCGCGCAGATCGAGGGGTTCGGGAGTTACGGGTTCCCGGAGAGCCATGCGGCGTCTTTCGCGCTGCTGGTCTATGCCAGCGCGTGGTTGAAGCGGCATCATCCTGGGATATTCGCCTGCGCGCTTCTGAACAGCCAGCCGATGGGGTTCTATGCCCCCGCGCAGATCGTGCGGGATGCGCGGGAGCATGGGGTGGTGGTGCGCCCGCCCTGCATCAATGCGAGCCATTGGGACAATGTGATGGAGCCGGATGGGCGGGGGGGCCTCGCGCTGCGGCTGGGGTTCCGGCAGGTGAAGGGGATGGTGGAGGAAGAGGCGCAGTGGATCGTCGCGGCGCGGGGCAATGGCTATGCGGCGGTGGAGGATGTGTGGCGGCGGGCGGGGCTGGGGGCGCGGATGCTGGCGCGGTTGGCGGAGGCGGATTGTTTTGCGTCGCTGGGGGTGACGCGGCGGGAGGCTTTGTGGGCGGCGAAGGCGCTGGTGGAGGGCAGCCCCTTGCCGCTGTTCGCGGGGGACATGGATGGCGAGGGGATCGTGGAGCCTGCGGTGGCGCTGCGCGAGATGACGCTGGGGGAGCAGGTGGTGGAGGATTACGTGTCGCTGAGGCTGACGCTGAAGGCGCATCCGATGGCGCTGCTCAGGCGGTGGCTGACGCCCGAAGCCGCATGACGTGGCGGCTTGATCGGGGGAAGGGGGCGGGGCAGGCTGGCGGTGTCTTGGACAGGAGGGGCGCATGACACCGGAGCGGCTGGCGATCGAGATGGGGCTGGATATCCCGGACTTCGACGCGATGGGGTATTACGGGGCGGATTACGGGACGATGAAGCCCTATCACCGGGTGGGGAGCCTGCTGTTCCTGTCGGGTCACGTGGCGCAGATCGGGACGGAGATTACGCATAAGGGGCGGCTGGGGGCGGATGTCACCACGGAACAGGGCTATCAGGCGGCGCGGCGGACGGGGCTGAACGTGCTGGGGGGAATCCGGCAGGCGGTCGGGTCGCTGGACCGCGTGAAGAGCATCGTGCGGACGCTGAACTTCGTCGTCTGCACGCCGGAATACGAGGATGTCCACAAGGTGTCGTCCGGCCTGTCGGACCTGTTCGTGGAAGTGTTCGGGCGTGAGCGGGGACTGGGCGGGCGCGCGACCATCGGGGTGATGGCGCTGGCCGGGGGCGTGTGCTTCGAGACCTGGGCGACGGTGGAGGTGGAGGACTAGTCGTAGGCGAGCTGGTCCATCTTGGTGGCGAGTTTGACGTCCATGTCGGTGAGGCCGTGGGTGTCATGCGTGGTGAGCGTCACGGTGACGGTCTTGTAGACGTTGGACCAGTCGGGGTGGTGGTTCCACTTCTCGGCCCAGAGGGCGGCGCGGGTCATGAAGCCGAAGGCTTCGATGAAGTTGGCGAAGGTGAAGACCTTGGCGATGGCGCGGCCACCTTCGATGACCATCCAGCCTGCGGCGGTGAGCGGGACGAGGTCGGTTTCGGTGACGGGGCGGTAGTCGGGCATCGCGGCGGTCCTTTCGGGGGCAAGATTTTTCTGCGAAAAATCTTGAGGGCGAAATTTCTGCGAAATTTCGGGTGCTAGGGTCTGGCGGTGCCGAATGTTCGCAAGAACATTCGGATCAGGATTTTTCGCAGAAAAATCCTGTTTGGCGGGGCGGTCAAGCGGGGGATCCGTCTTCGGCGGCGACGCGCCGGAAGGGGCCGTAGGCGGTGAGGACTTCGATCTCTTCATCCACGGCGCGGCGTTCAGCGCGCAGATACTGTGCAACGGCGTCACGCAGGCCCGGATCGGTGATGTAGTGAAGGGAATGGACCGGGGTGGGCAGATAACCGCGCGCAAGTTTGTGTTCGCCCTGCGCGCCGGCCTCGACCCGCGCGAGACCATGGGCGATGGCCCAGTCGATGGCCTGATAGTAGCAGAGTTCGAAATGCAGGCAGGGGTGATCTTCGACGCAGCCCCAGTAGCGGCCGTAGAGCGTGTCGCGCCCGATGAAGTTGAGCGCGCCTGCGACGGGGGTGCCGTCTTCGCGTTCGGCAAGGACGAGGAGCATGTCTTGGCGCATGGTTTCATGCGCGATGCCGAAGAAGCGGCGGGTGAGGTAGGGGGTGCCCCATTTGCGCGCGCCGGTGTCTTGGTAGAATTGCCAGAAGGCATCCCAGTGATGCGGCTGGATGTCGTCTCCGGTCAGCGCGCGGATCGTGAGGCCTGAAGCGCGGGCGGTGTCGCGTTCCTTGCGGATCATCTTGCGTTTGCGCGACGAGAGGTCGTTCAGGAAATCGTCGAAACTGGTGTAGCCCCGGTTCTCCCAGTGGAATTGCTGGGTGACGCGGTGGAGGAGGCCGTGGCGGGGGGCGAAGGTTTCGGCCTCTTCCCCGGTGCAGAAGGTGATGTGGAGCGAGGAGAGGCGGTTGGAGCGGGCGAGATGGATCGCGGCCTCCACCAGTTCATCGCGGGCATGGGGGGCGTCGGGGGCGGCGAGGAAGCGGCGGCCGGTGGCGGGGGTGAAAGGGACGGCGATCTGGAGTTTCGGGTAGTAGCGCCCGCCCGCGCGTTCATAGGCCTGCGCCCAGCCGTGATCGAAGATGTATTCGCCCTGCGAATGGGACTTCACGTAGAGCGGTGTGGCGGCGAGGAGGCGGGTGTCGTCGCGCAGGAGGAGGGGACGGGGGGACCAGCCGGTGCCGGTGCCGGTGGAGCCGGAGGCATCGAGGGCGGCGAGGAAGCGGTGGGTGGTGAAGGGATCGACGGGGCGGGAGCCATCTTTGGCTTCGGGGCAGGCGAGGGCGTCCCAGTCGTCGGGGTCGATCTGGTCGAGGCTGTCGAGGAGGTCGGTTCTGGTCATGCCCGCCTGTCGGTCTTTCTGGCAAGGCCGAGGGGCCATCCGGCCCCCCGGACCCCCCTGTTTCGGTCCTGGATCCTGTCGGTCAGCGCGAAGGTGGGGTGGCTGCGGCGGGCGTCAAGCGGGAAGGGCGGCGGCGTAGCGTTCGAAGGTGATGTTCTGGGCGATACGGCGGGCCGCGGCCTCGGCCTCAGGGGATTTGATCGTCCAGCAGAGGATGGCGGCGCCCTGCGCGGCGAGGTCGGCCACGCGGGGGCGGGCGAGATCGGTATGTTCGTGGGAGATGAAGGAGGACTGCGTCCGATCGTAGTCCGGGATGGGGCGGAGGCGGTCGCAGATTTCCGGCGCGAGGGGGGCCCAGTCGGCGGGATCATAGGCCGAGGTGGTGAGGCCGCGCGGGAGGTCGGGGGCGAGGGTCGCCATGCGGGCGATGCAATGGGGGTTGAAGGACATGACGGCCACGGGGCCGTCATAGGTGGCGAGGGCGGCGGCGGTGGCCTGTTCGAGGCGGCCGTCGGTTTCGGCCATGCGGAGGGTCTGATCCTTGAGTTCGATCAGGAGCGGCGCGCGGCCTGCGACGAGGGAAAGGATTTCGGCCAGCGTGGGGATGGTTTCATCGCCGCCGGTGAGCGGGATTTCCGCCAGTTCCCCGGCAGTGAGGTCGCAGAGCCAGCCTTCGCGGGACGTCAGGCGTTCCAGCGTTTCATCATGGAAGACCATGGGCACGCCGTCGCGGGAGAGTTGCAGGTCGATTTCTATCGCATAGCCTGCGGCGATGGCCGCGCGGATGGCTGTGCGGCTGTTTTCAGGGCGGCCCTGCGCGATGTCATGCAGCGCCCGGTGGGCGATGGGCTGGCGCAGGAAGGCGGGGGGCAGGGGCACGCGCATGGCTGGTCAGCGGATTTCGAAGATGCCTTCGATTTCCACCGCGACACCGAGCGGCAGCGAGGCCGCCGAGACGGCAGAGCGGGCGTGGCGACCGGCATCACCCAGCGCCGCGACGAGGAAATCGGAGGCGCCGTTGATGACCTTGGGCTGATCGGTGAAATCCGGGGTGGAATTGACGAAGCCCACCAGTTTCACCGCGCGGACGAGGCGGGAGAGATCGCCGCCACAGGCTTTCTTGACCTGCGCGAGCAGGGAGATGGCGCAGGATTTCGCGGCCTCGGCGCCCTGTTCGACGGTCATGTCATCGCCGAGGCGGCCCTTGGTCAGGCCCGCAGAGGTCTGGCTGATCTGGCCCGAGACATGGACGAGGTTTCCGACCACGACGAAGGGAACGTAATTCGCCGCGGGGGCGGGGGCGTCGGGCAAGGTGACGCCGAGTTCGGCGAGGCGGGCTTCGATCTGCGACATGGGGTCCTCCGGGCAGTGCGGGCGGGCGTTGCGGTTCGGGCGGAGGCTAGCCTTGGGGGGCGGGAGGGGCAAGGCCGGGAAACGACGGTTTGCGCGATGAAAGCGGGTGCGTGGCGGATCAGGTTTCGCGGAAGGCGTGGAGGAAGTAGTCGGTGAATGGTTTGAGGAGGTAGGAGATCGGGCTGCGGCTGCCGGTGGGAAGGAAGGCCTCCACCGGCATGCCGGGGAGGAGTTGCTGATCGCCAAGGGGGGCGGTGGCCTCGGGCGAAAGGGTGACTTCGGCAAGGAAGAAGGGCGCGCCCGTGTTCGGATCGGACAGCGCGTCGGCGGAGACGCGGGAGAGGGTTCCCATGATGTCCGGCAGGTTGCGGGTGGAGAGTGCCGAGAAGATCAGGCGGACGGGTTGGCCGACATGCACCTCATCGATATGAAGGGGCGGGATGCGGATGGAGATGACGAGCGGGCGATCCTGCGGGACGAGATAGAGGATGGGATCTGCGGGGCGGATCACGGCGCGGGGGGTGGTGACGGCGAGGCCGAGGACGGTGCCCGAGACGGGCGCGCGGATGGTCAGGCGGTCGATGCGTTCGGAAAGCGCGCCGAGGTGTTCGGCGAGTTCGCGTTCGAGGGGGCCGATCTCGCGCAGTTCGGCTGTGGCCTCTTCGCGGCGGAGGGCGGCGAGGCGGAGGGATTCGAGGTCGATCTCGGTCATCCGGCCTTCGGCCTGTGCGCGCTGGGCGGCAAGTTCGCCGAGGCGGCCCTGCAGGCTGGCCGCTTCGCGGGTGAGGGCGAGGACGCGGGCGGATTGGGCAAGGCCGCGGTCGAGCAGCGTCTGCTGATCCTTCCGTTCATCCTCGATCAGGCGGTTTTGGGTGGCGAGGGCGGCGGATTGGGCGTCGATGCCCGCGATCTGGGCATCCACCTGCGCGCGGCGGCGGGCGAGTTGTTCGGACTGGCGGGCGAGCGTGTCGCGGCGGGCCTCGAACAGGCGGCGCTGGCCGGTGATCTGTTCGGCGACCTGCGGGTCGGTTTCGGCAAGTTTGAGGAGGTCGGGCGGGAAGACGGGTTCGGGGCTGTCGTCGCGTTCGGCCTGCAGCCGGGCGCGGCGGGCGCGGGTTTCGGAAAGCTGGGTGGCGATGATGGCGCGTTCGGCCAGAAGGAGCGTGCCGTCGAGCGTGAGGAGTTCGTCGCCTGCGGTGACCGTCTGGCCCTCGCGCACCGCGATGCGGGCTATGACGCCGCCATCGGGATGCTGGACGACCTGACGGTTGCTTTCCACCTGCACCTGACCGGGGGCGATGACCGCGCCGTCGAGTTGCGTTGCCATGCCCCAGCCGCCGAGGATTGCCACGAGGAGGGCGAGCGTGAAGAAGCCGCGGCGCATGGCGCTTTTGGCGGAAAGGTCGGGTTCCTTGGTCATCTGACACCCCCCGGTGCGCGTTTGCCGACGATGTCGCCCGCATTCTGGACCATGTCGCGCAGCACCTGATCGCGCGGGCCGAAGGCGCGGCGCTGCCCCTCTTCAAGAACGAGGAGGAGGTCGCATTCCTGGATGGCGGCGGGGCGGTGGGCCATGACGAGGGCGGCCCCGCCCGCCGCCTTGTGGGCGCGGATGGCGGCGTTGACGGCGAGGGAGCCTTCGTTGTCGAGGTTGGAATTGGGTTCATCGAGGATGAGGAGGGCCGGGTTGCCGTAGAGCGCCCGGGCAAGGGCGATGCGCTGCATCTGGCCGCCGGAGAGGCGCCCGCCTGCGGCGTCGATCCGGGTGTCATAGCCCTGCGGCAGGCGCAGGATCATGTCATGCGCGGCGGCGGTGCGGGCGGCGGCGATCAGCGCGGCCTCGTCTGGTTGGCCGAGGCGGGCGATGTTTTCGGCGATGGTGCCTTCGAAGAGGGCGACCCGCTGCGGCAGGTGGCCGATGAGGCGGCCATAGACATCGGGATCGAACTGGTCGGGGGTGGCACCGTCAAGCCGGATATGGCCGGCATTGGGATGCCACAGGCCGGTGAGGGCGCGGGCGAGGCTGGATTTGCCCGCGCCCGAGGGGCCGATGACGCCGAGCGCCTGACCGGGGCCGAGGGTGAAGGACAGGCCGCGCAGGACGGGGATGGCCTCGCCGGGGGGCAGGAGGGTGAGGCCCGTCACCTCCAGCCGTGCGGCGGGGCGGGGCAGGGGGGTGCGGGGGCGCGGGGCGGGGACGGCGGAGAGCAGGTCTGTGAGGCGGGCGCGCGCCTCGGTCCGGCGGGTGACGAGGGGCCATTGCGAGACGATCTGTTCGATGGGTTGCAGGGCGCGGCCCATGAGGATGGAGCCTGCGATCATCGCGCCCGCGGTGAGGTCGCCCTGCAGAACCAGCCATGCGGCAAGGCCGAGCATGGCCGATTGCAGATAGAGGCGGAAGCCGCGCGAGGCGGTGGACCAGAGGCCACCGGTATCGGCGGATCGCAGGCCTTCGGCGAGGGCTTCGGTGCGGTCGGACTGCCAGCGCGCGAAGGCGGCGCCGGTCATGCCAAGGCTGCGGATCGTTTCGGATTCGCTGCGCAGGCGGTCGGCGCTGCGGTCGGCGAGGAGGCCCGCCTGAGTGGCGCGCTGCAGGCTGTGGCGGGTCTGGGTCTGGTTGAGGAGGGCGATGAGGAAGATGATGGCGGCCCCGGCGATGGCCAGCCAGCCGAGCAGGGGGTGGAAGATGAAGAGGGCCGCGAAATAGACCGGGGTCCATGGCAGGTCGATCATCGCGGTGACGACCTGCGAGGACCAGAAGGTGCGGATCGCCTCGACATCGCGGGGGGCGGCGAGGGCGGCGGGATCGTTCGGCGCAAGGGTCTGCCGGGTGAGGGCCGCATGGAAGGCGCGGTCATCGAGCGCGGTCTGGATGCGCGCCCCGATGCGGGCGAGGATGCGCCCACGGTAATGGTCCAGCACGGACATGATGAGGAAGAGCGCGGTGAGAAGGAGCGTCAGCGCGACGAGGGTGGCTTCGGATTGGCTGCCCAGAACGCGGTCATAGACCTGCAGCATGTAGAGCGGGCTGGTAAGCATCAGGAGGTTGACGGCCAGCGAGAAGACGACCGCGACGATCAGGAGCGACCTTTGCCCCGCCTCAATCCGGCGCAATTCTCGCGCGCCGTCCGACATGCCCTTTTGGCGCATGATCCGCGAAACCTCTTACCCGAACACCGTTCACACCCGCAGCGCAGCGCCGCCGTAGGACCCTAACAACGCCATCCGGCAGGTTCCAGCGGAACTTGGCGGCATGTGGCATCCGATTTGCCCCATCTTGCGTAAATCGGATGTGAACAGGCGGCAGCTTTCCGCAAGACGTGACCAAAGCGACACGCCGGGGCGGTTGTCAGGCAGGACGCGGGGGCTTATGGCTGGAACAGGCGTAGGGGACCTGCGGGTTGTCCGGCGCAAAGGGATTGGGACAGGATGGATTTCGAGCGCATGAAGATCAGCGGCACGGTTTTTCGCCGTCTTCGGATGACGGTCCCGCTGGGGCTTCTGGCGGCCACGCTGGCTGCATGCGGACCGGCGGCTGTGCCTTCGGGGATCAACGACCCGGACGAGGCGCGGAACCGTGAGGTCCATGCCTTCAACCGTTCAGTCGACCGCGCCATCCTGCGGCCCACGGCGAATACCTACAGTTCCATCCTGCCCCAGCCCGTGGAGCAGGGGGTTTCCAATTTTGCCACCAATCTGGATGCGCCGGGGGATGTGCTGAACAACCTGATGCAGGCGCGGCTGGGCAAGGCCGCCGAGAACACGCTGCGCTTTGCCATCAATTCCACCATCGGGCTGGCCGGCCTGTTCGATCCGGCGACAGCGATGGGCGTGACGGGCGACCCGACCGATTTCGGCGAGACGCTTCATGTCTGGGGTGTGGGCGAGGGAACCTATGCCGAGGTGCCCTTCGTGGGGCCGACGACGGATCGCGATTTTGTGGGGATCATCGTGGACGTGGCGATGAACCCCGTCCGGTTGGCGCTGCCCAACCCCGAATCCTATTACGCGACGGGCACGAAGGTGGCCTCGCGGTTGAGTGATCGGGCGCGTTTTGGCGAAACGGTGGATTCGATCCTATATGAGAGTGCCGACAGCTATGCGCAGGCCCGCCTCCTGTATTTGCAGAACCGTCGGTTCCAGCTTGGTGGCGGGGGTGCCGGGGCGGAGGCAGGTTTCGAGGACCCCTATTCAGACTTCGAGGATCCCTATGCGGAATGACAACGGTTCGGCCCGGCTGACGCGCCGGGGGTTCACCTCCATCAGCCTTGCGGCGGCGGCGGTCTTCGGTCTGCCGATGCCGGCGCTGGCCCTGACCGTCGATGATGCGCGCGGGCTGATCGACAAGGCGGTGGCGGATGTGAACCGCATCATCGCCTCGGGCAAATCGGAAAGCGCGATGTTCGGGGATTTCGAGCGGGTCTTCGTGAAATACGCCGATGTGCCGGTGATCGCGCGCTCGGCGCTGGGTCCGGCGGCGCGGCAGGCGAGCAACGCGCAGCTTTCGGCCTTCACCAAGGCCTATCAGGGCTATCTGAGCCGGAAGTACGGGCGTCGGTTCCGCGAGTTCATCGGGGGCCGGATCGAGGTGACGGATGCGCGCCCGATCAAGAGCTATTTCGAGGTGATCTCTGTCGCCTATCTGCAGGGCGAAGCGCCCTTCGACCTGCGCTGGCATGTGTCGGACAAGTCGGGGAAGGACCTGTTCTTCAACATCATCATCGAGGGAGTGAACATGCTTGCCTCGGAGAGGACGGAGATCGGCGCGCTGTTGGACAAGAACCGGGGCGATATCGATGCGCTGGTGGCGGAGTTGAAGACGATCTGACGCCTGCATCTGCGGCTAAGGAAAAGGCCCCGTCGGGATGTCCGGCGGGGCCTTCGCTTTTGCCTCAGTAAAGGCCGAGCAGATCGCGCAGGAGGGATTCGACCGGGTCTTCCTGCGATCGGTCGCGCTGCATCTGCGGGGCGTTGCCCTGCGTGCCGTCGGCCTGCGGGACCTGATAGGTCTGGTCGCCGAAATTCGGCTGCGGCGGCAGGCGTGGTTCGGGGATGTCCATGGGCAGGGGTTTCGGCGTCAGGCCGTCATGCACGCGGACCATCACCTCATGCCAGATTTCGGCCGGAAGACCGCCGCCGGTGACGCCGGTGAGGGGGGTGTTGTCGTCATAGCCCATCCAGACGCCCGCCACGTAATCGGCGGTATAGCCCACGAACCATGCATCGCGGGCGGCCTGTGTGGTGCCCGTCTTGCCTGCGGCCTGCCAGCCTTCGATGCGGGCGCGGGTGCCGGTGCCGCGGTCGATGACCTGGTTCATCATGTAGGTCAGATAGCGGGCGGATTGTTCTGAGATCACCCTTTCGCCGATGCCGCCCGTGGCGCCGATGAGCGGTTCCTCCTCGCCCTGCAGCCGCAGGTCGATGATGCCATAGGGTGTGACGGAGGAGCCGCCGTTGAGGATGCCCGCATAGGCCCCCGTCATTTCCAGCAGCGTGGATTCGGAGGCCCCGAGCGCGAGGGCGGGCCCGGCGGCGAGGTCGCTGCGGATGCCGAAATCCGTTGCGACCTTGCGGACGTTTTCGCGACCCACCGCCTCGGACACCTTGACGGCGGGGATGTTGCGGCTTTCGCGCAGGGCCTCGGTCAGGGTGATCAGACCCTTGAATTCGTTGTCGTAATTCTTGGGTGACCACGGGCCGGAGCCGGGGATGTTGATCGTCAGGGGCGTGTCCTCGACGAAATCCTCGGGCGACCAGCCCAGATCGAGGGCCGCGGCATAGGCGAAGGGTTTGAAGGTGGAACCTGTCTGGCGCAGGGCCTGCGTCGCGCGGTTGAAACTGCCTGCCGCTTCGTTCCGGCGACCCCCGACCATGGCGCGGACGGCACCGTCGGCGGACATGACGACGATGGCGGCCTGCGCCTTTGACCCTTCCTTGATCTTGGTCTCGAAGACATAGGCAAGCGCCTCTTCCGCCGCCCTCTGCAGGCGTTGGTCGAGCGTGGTGCGGATGACCACGTCCTCGGTGGTTTCCGACGTCAGGAAGGCGGGGGCGGTTTCCATCACCCAATCGGCGAAGAAGCCGCCGGAGCGGGAGGCGGCGGCCTGGGACAGGCGGGCGGGGTTGGCGCGGGCATCTGCGGCCTGTTCGGCGGTCAGGTAGCCCTGTTCCTCCATCAGGCCGATGATGACATTGGCGCGGGCGCGGGCCCGATCCATGTTGTTGGTGGGCGCGAAGTAGGAGGGTGCCTTCAGGAGGCCCGCCAGCATGGCGGCTTCGGCTGCAGTCACGTTGGCGGCGGATTTGCCGAAATAGCGCTGTGCCGCCGCCTCGAACCCGCGGGCACCTGCGCCGAGATAGGCGCGGTTGAAGTAGATCGTGAGGATCTCTTCCTTGGAGTATTTCAACTCCATCGCGATGGCGTAGGGCACTTCCTTGATCTTGCGGGCGATGCTGCCGCGGCGGCAGTCGGCTTCGTAATCCGCTTCGGATTCCCATTGCGACGGGTCATAGGGGACGCCAAGGCAGAGGAGTTTGGCCACCTGTTGCGTGATGGTGGAGCCGCCATTGCCCGAGAAGGGACCGCGCCCTTCGGCGAGGTTGATGCGGATTGCGCTGGCGATGCCGCGCGGCGAGATGCCCAAGTGGCGGTAGAAGCGGCGGTCTTCGGTGGCGACCACGGCATCGTGCAGGAAAGGCGAGACGGTTTCGGCGGTGATCATGCCGCCGAAGGTTTCGCCACGCCATGCGAAGACCTGATTCTGGTGGTCAAGGAAGGTGACGGAGCCGCGCGAGCGGGCATCGACGAGATCGGTGACCGGGGGGAGTTGCGCGTAGAAGTAGAAGACGACCACGGCAAGGATGGTGGCGGTGATGACGCCCACCGTCTTTGTCAGGCCCCAGATGATGCGCCAGAAGAAGCCGAGGATGCCGAAGACCAGCCGCCCGATGGGGCCGCGCTTGCGCGGGGGGCGCCCGGGTTTGCCCGTGGGTTTGCGCGGGGGGGTGCCGCGGCCTGATCCGCCCCCGGAACCGCCGGATGACCTGCGTGCCGGTTCGCCCCGTGCCTGAGGGTGGCGACGGTCCGCCACAAGGGGACCGCGCCCGCTGCCTGATACTGCCATGCCCTGATCTGCCCGTCTGTCGCGTGCTGCCTTTGATGCAATCTATCCCGAGCGCGGGGGAATGTGGAGACGCCTTTGCGTTCACGGATCGGCAACGATTCGCTTACGTCTATGGCCCAAAATTTAGGCGTCTGCCTGCAGAAGTGCAAAAATTGTGCAAACTTGCGGGATTCACGGCCCCGTTATCCCCTGCCTTTCCTTGTGCGGGTGCAGAATGCGTCTCCTTCATGGCGGGCAAGGGTCCGGAACGGGCCCCCGCCAATGGAAGGGGAACGACGTGAAACTCATCATTGCAGCAATCAAGCCGTTCAAGCTGGAGGAGGTGCGCGAAGCGCTGACCACCATCGGCGTTCGGGGCATGATGGTGACCGAGATCAAGGGCTTCGGCTCGCAGTCCGGACACACCGAAATCTACCGTGGTGCCGAATACGCCGTGAACTTCGTGCCGAAGGTCCGGCTGGAGATCGTCGTCAGCGACAGCCTTGCCGAGCAGGTGGTCGAGACGATCCAGAAGACGGCCAAGACCGACAAGATCGGGGATGGAAAGATCTTCGTGCTGGATGTCCAGCACGCCGTCCGTGTGCGCACGGGCGAGACCAATGACGAAGCGCTGTGACAGACGCTGGGAAGGGGAAATCGTAACCATGAAGCATTTCGCGAAACTGACGGGTCTTGGGGCGCTTGGCGCCGCTGCCCTGAGCGCGCTGCCCCTCTGGGCGCAGGAAGCGACCGAAGCGACGACCGAAGCCGCGGCTGAAGTCGCCGCCGAGGTTGTTCCGGTGATGGACAAGGGCGACGTGAGCTGGATGATGGTGTCCACCGTCCTCGTCCTGTTCATGACCATTCCGGGTCTGGCGCTGTTCTATGGCGGCCTTGTGCGGTCGAAGAACATGCTGTCGATCCTTATGCAGACGACGATGATCGCCTGCGTCATGATGCTGGTCTGGGTGATCTATGGCTATTCCTTTGCCTTTGGCGGGTCGACCAGCCCGTGGTGGGGCGGCACTGCCAAGATGTTCCTGTCCGGCGTGACGGCGGATAGCATGTCGGCCACATTCTCGGCCGGCTACGTGATCCCGGAATATCTGTTCATCGCCTTCCAGATGACCTTTGCGGCCATCACGCCCGCGCTGATCATCGGGGCCTTTGCGGAACGGGTTAAGTTCAGCGCGGTGCTTGTGTTTTCGGTGCTGTGGGGGACGTTCTCCTACTTCCCGATTGCCCATATGGTCTGGGATGCGAACGGTTACCTGTACGGCAAGGGCGCGATCGACTTTGCGGGCGGCACGGTGGTGCATATCAACGCCGGTATCGCGGCGCTGGTCGGTTGCATCATGATCGGCAAGCGGGTCGGCTATGGCAAGGACAACATGGCGCCGCATTCGATGGTGCTGACCATGGTCGGCGCGTCGATGCTGTGGGTCGGCTGGTTCGGGTTCAACGTGGGCTCCAACCTCGAGGCCAATGGCGGGGCGACGCTGGCGATGATCAACACCTTCATCGCGACAGCTGCGGCGACGGTGACCTGGGCCCTGCTGGAAAGCCTGCTGCGGGGCAAGGCCTCGATGCTGGGCGCGGCCTCGGGTATGGTGACGGGCCTTGTGGCCGTGACCCCCGCCTGCGGCACGATCGGCCCGATGGGCGCGATCCTGCTGGGCGTGCTGGCGACCTTCGCGAGCTATTTCTTCGTGACGGTGGTCAAGCACAAGCTGAAGTATGACGACAGCCTTGACGTGTTCGGCATCCATGGCGTGGCCGGGATCGTCGGCGCGGTGCTGACGGGCGTCTTCTCGGCGGCGGCCTTCGGCGGCGTGAAGGGCGACGACTACGCGATGATGATGCAGCTTTGGGTGCAGATCGAAGGCGTGCTGATCACCATCGTCTGGTCGGGTATCGTGTCCTTCGTCCTGTTCAAGGCGATCGACATGACGATCGGCCTGCGTGTGGACAACGACACGGAGCGTCAGGGTCTGGACCTCGCGTCGCATGGTGAGCAGGCCTATCACAACTGAGTCTCCTGCAGGGCCGCCCTCGGTGGCCCTGCCTTCGACGCGCCGGGGCATCCTCCTCCCGTCCCCGGAGCGAAACTAGACGGCTTGCGGGTCCTCCCCCCGCGGGCCGTTTTTCTGTTTGCGTTACAGGGTCGGGGGTAGATTTTTCTGCGAAAAATCTGGGGGGCGATCCTTCCGTGAAGGATCGTCCCCCGAATTCTTCGCAGAAGAATTCTTCTATGCGGAGGTAATCAGCCTGCGACCTGGGCGATGGCGGCGGCGAGGATCGGGACGGTGCGGGCGTTGAGGCCCGCGATGTTGATGCGGCTGTCGCCCACCATGTAGATGCCGTGATCTTCGCGCAGGGTGTTCACCTGCGCCTCGGTCAGGCCCAGACGGCTGAACATGCCGCGATGGGTGGCGACGAAGTCGAAGCGGTCGGAGTTGGTGGCCTTGCGGAGTTCGTCGGCGAGGGATTGGCGGAGGGTGAGCATGTTGACGCGCACCTCCTCCAGTTCCGCCATCCAGTCGGCGCGGAGGGTGGCGTCTTCGAGGATCATGGTCACCAGCCGCGCGCCGTGATCGGGGGGGAAGCTGTAGTTCTGGCGGTTAAGGAAGTTGAGGTTGCCTTGCAGCACGCCCTTGCCGTCGGCCGCACCGATGCCGATCAGGATGCCGGTGCGTTCGCGGTAGATGCCGAAGTTCTTGGAGCAGGAGGCGGCGATGAGGGTTTCGGGGAAGGCGGCCGCGATCTTGCGGGTGGCGGCGGCGTCGTCTTCCAGACCGTCGCCGAAGCCTTGATAGGCGAGGTCGACGAGGGGGATGGCGCCCTTGGCCGAGAGGAGGGCGATGACCTGATCCCACTGGGCGGCGTCGAGGTTCGCGCCGGTCGGGTTGTGGCAGCAGCCGTGGAGGAGGACCACGTCGCCTGCCTTGATGGTAGCGAGGTCCTCCATCAGCCCGGCGAAATCGACGCCACGGGTGGCGGCGTCGAAGTAGCGGTATTCGGCGGATTTCATGCCGAGGTATTTGATGATGGAGGGATGGTTCGGCCATGTCGGGTTCGACAGCCACACGGTGGCCTCGGGCGTGGCGAGGCGGATCAGTTCCAGCGCCTGACGGATCGCGCCCGTGCCGCCCGGCGTGGCGACGGAGGCGATGCGGGCGGTGTCGACGGCGGTGTCGAGGATCATGGACGAGAGCGCCGCGTTGTAGGCGGGTTCACCGGCGAGGCCCGTGTAGGTTTTCGTCGTCTCGGTTTCCCAGAGCTTCTTTTCGGCGGCCTTGACCGCGCGCATGACGGGGGTCAGGCCCGTCGCGTCCTTGTAGACGCCGACGCCGAGGTCGATCTTGGTCGTGCGCGGGTCGTCGCGGAACATGGCGATGAGTTGCAGGATCTTGTCCTGCGGCTGCGCCTTCAGCTGGTCGAACATGGTTTATCCCTTTTCCACGGGCAGGTCGTCGAACATGCCCCATTCCGCCCAGGAACCGTCATAGAGGCTGTGGTTCCTGTGGCCGATCCGTTCCAGTGCGAGTGAAAGCACCGCCGCCGTCACGCCCGAGCCGCAGGTGGTGATGGCGGGTTTCGTCAGGTCCACGCCCGCGGCGGTGAAGGTGGCGCGCAGGTCGGGGACGGATTTCATCGTGCCATCCGCATTGAGCAGCGTGGCGAAGGGCACGTTCTTCGATCCGGGGATGTGGCCCGCGCGGAGGCCGGGGCGGGGTTCCGGCGCCTCGCCCCTGAACCGTGCGGCGGGGCGGGCGTCGAGGATTTCCGCCTCGCGCAGTTTGGAGCTGTGGGCGACCTGCGTCACGTCCTTCACCAGATGGTTCTGGCGCGACACGGTCATGTGGCGGTCCTTGATGACGGGGGGGAGGTCTTCGATCTCGCGCCCCTCGGCCCGCCATTTGGGGAAGCCGCCGTCGAGGACGGCGACGTCCGTCTTGCCCATCAGGCGGAAGGTCCACCAGACGCGGGCGGCGGAGAAGAGGCCTGCGCCATCGTAGATGACGACCTGATGCCCGTCGCCCACGCCCATGGCGCGCATGCGGGACATGAATTTTTCCGTGGGCGGCGCCATGTGGGGCAGGGCCGAGCGCTGGTCGGAGATTTCGTCGATGTCGAAGAAGCGCGCGCCGGGGATGTGGGCGGCGTTGTATTCCGCGCGGGCGTCGCGGCCCGCATCGGGGAGATACCATGAGGCGTCTAGGATGCGCAGGTCGGGGTCGCGCAGATGCGCGGCGAGCCAGTCGGTGGAAACGAGGGTCTTGGGGTCGTCCGTCACGGTGCGCCTCCGGCCTTGCGGTCAGGGGCAGTTAGCCGGATCGGGCCTTTGTGGCAAGGGCGGGGCGCCTGTGGGGGGCGATTTCTGACGCAGAAATCGCGACGTTTTCTGCACGCAGAAAACGGGGGGCTGGCGTTGCGGCGGGGGGACCGATTTCTGCGTCAGAAATCGGCGCATTTTCTGCGTCAGAAAATGCTTCAGTCGCGCTTGGACATCTTCAGGAGCCGCGCCTTTTCGCGGTCCCAGTCGCGTTTGGCCGAGGTCTCGCGCTTGTCGGCCAGTTTCTTGCCCTTGGCGATGCCGAGCTTGATCTTCACGATGCCGCGGTCGTTGAAATACATCCTGATCGGCACGATCGTCATGCCTTCGCGCGCGGTCGCGTTCCAGAGGCGGGAGAGTTCCTTCTTGGACACCAGCAGTTTGCGGCGGCGGCGTTCCTCGTGCCCCCAGGTCTTGGCTTCGCGGTAGGGGGCGATGTAGCCGTTGATCAGCCAAAGCTCGCCGCCTTCGACGGAGGCGTAGCTTTCGGCGATGTTGGAGCCGCCCTGGCGGAGGCTTTTGACCTCGGACCCCAGCAGGATGATGCCTGCCTCCAGATCGCTTTCGATGTGGTAGTCGAAGCGGGCGCGGCGGTTTTCCGCGATGAGTTTGGAATTGGGGTCGGACTTCTGCACCATGATCGTGCCGAGATAGGCGATGGGGGGCGCGGAGTCCAGTTCAGCGGCGGGATCGGGTGAGCGTGTAGAGGCCGGAGGCGACGATGAGGGCGGAGCCTGCGAGGGTGAGCGCGTCGGGGCGTTCGTGGAAGACGAGGATGCCGAGGATCATCGCGAAGACGAGGCGGGTGTAGCGGAAGGGGGTGACGACGGAAACCTCGCCTGTCCGCATGGCGATGGTGAGGGCGTTGTAGGCGAAGATGCCGCAGGCGGTCATGGCGGCGGTGAGGGCGAGGGCGGTGGCGTCGGGGAGGCGCGCGCCACCCGTGACGGAGAGGATCACGGCACCTGCGACGGCGAGCATGGTCATGCCGATCATGCCGAGTTGGCGGTTGGAGAGCGCCGGCGGTGCCGCGCGGGTGGCGAGGTCGCGTCCGGCGAAGCCTGCCATGCCCGCGACCGTGACGAGGGAGAGGAGGGTGAAGCCTTCGACGCCCGGTCGCAGGATCAGGAGGACGCCCGCGAAGCCCACGGTGATGGCGGTCCAGCGCCGCCACCCCACGGTTTCGCCGAAGAGGATCGCCGCGCCTGCCACGACGACGAGGGGGGTGGCTTGCAGGATGGCCGACGCCGTGGAGAGGGGGGTCAGGGCGATGGCGAGGGAGTAGAAGAGGCGGCCTGCGACCTCGAAGCTGGAGCGGATGAGGAGGGGGCGGGAGAGGAGGGCGGGGTGGAGGATCGTTTCGCCTGCCCGTTTCGTGAGTATGGCGAAGAAGGTGGCACCCGTGAGGCCGAAGATCAGGAGAGCCTGACCCACGGGGATATGGGCGGTCGCGGCCTTGAGGAACATGTCCTCAACCGCGAAGCCCGCCATCGCGGTGACCATCCAGAGCGACCCGCGCAGGTTGTCGCTGCGGCCTTGCGGAACCGGTTCAGTCATGCGGGAGCCCCAGCGATAGCACGGTGAAGGCGTTCGGACCGGACTCCTCGACCTGCGACATGACGATGCCCCAGCGGGGTTTCGGATGATCGTCTGGTGTCGTCCACGCCTTCAGAACGAAGAAGCCCAGATCGTCGGGCACACGCGGCGACAGTTCTGGCGTCCAGACCGGGATGCTGTCAGCAATGGCTTTTGCGAGACGTTCCTTTTCGGGCGCGGACAGGGGGCGCAGGGCATCGGAGACGGAGCAGGTCAGCGGCAGTTTGAGGGAAAGGTGCAGGTCGGTGCCGGGTTCATACCAGATCGCTTCGCCCTGAAGGTTGGCGGGCTTGAGGGACGGCTGCGGGTCCAACGGTTTGCCGCGCAAGGCGCCGATGCAGAACGCTTCGAACAGTTGCAGCGCCACGGTGGCTCGGTCCCCTTCGGCGAGGGCGAGGTGCTGCCGGGCGAGCAGGCGGTCGACATTCGCCCGGATCGCGAAACCGGCGAGCAGCCCGAAAGTCAGGATGAAGGCGTAGATCGCCGCTTTGCGGCGACCCTGTCCCATCACAGGATGCCTGCGTGTTCCATCGCGGCCTTGATGCGGGCCTTGGTGCCGTCGGTCAGGCCGACCAGCGGCAAGCGCACCTCTTCGGAGCAGCGGCCGAGGAGGGAGAGGCCGTACTTCGCGCCGGCGAGGCCGGGTTCGAGGAAGATCGCCTCGTGCAGGGGCATCAGGCGGTCCTGATATTCCAGCGCCTTGCGGTAGTCGCCTGCCAGCGTGGCGGCCTGGAATTCGGCGCAGAGTTTGGGGGCGACATTGGCGGTGACCGAGATGCAGCCGACACCGCCGTGGGCGTTGAAGCCCAATGCCGTCGCGTCTTCACCTGAAAGCTGGATGAAGTCGGGGCCGCAGGAGGCGCGCTGCATGGAGACACGCTCGATCTTCCCCGTCGCGTCCTTGACGCCGATGATGCGGGGGAGTTGCGCGAGCTTGCCCATCGTCTCGGGCGTCATGTCCACGACGGAGCGGCCGGGGATGTTGTAGATGACGATGGGCAGTTTGCAGCAGTCGTGCAGCGCCGTGTAATGGGCGATAAGCCCTGCCTGCGTGGGCTTGTTGTAATAGGGCGTCACGACCAGCGCGGCATCGGCGCCGACGCGTTCTGCGTGCTGGATTAGGCGGATGCCTTCGACGGTGTTGTTCGACCCAGCGCCCGCGATGACCGGAACGCGGCCTGCGGCGAATTTCACGACCGCTTCGATGACGGCTTCGTGTTCCTCGTGGCTGAGGGTCGGGCTTTCGCCCGTGGTGCCGACGGGGACGAGGCCGGTGGAGCCGCTTTCGATCTGCCAGTCGACAAGTTTCTTCAGCGTGTCCAGATCAAGTTCGCCGTTCTTGAACGGCGTCACCAGCGCGGGAATGGACCCTTTGATCATGGAACGCGTCTCCTGTCGTGGGGCGATGAGTCGCCCCGGTTGCAAACGCGCCCTTCCTAGCCTTGTGGCAAAGCCTTGCCAAGCGGGGCGGGCGTTGACGCGCTTGTGGGTTGCGGGGCGGGGCGGGGTGCGGCAAAGTTCGCGCAAAGGATCACAAGAAAAAGATGATCGGGCAGATGATGGCAAGGATGCGCCGCCTCGGGTGGCTTTTTTCGGCATTTCTGATGGCTGCGCCGGGCGTGGCGCTGGCGGATGCGGGGGCGCTGCGGGCGGCGCTGGATCGCGCGGCGGCGGGGGATTGGTCCGGGGCTGCTGCGGCGGCGCGGGGCGGTGGGCAGGTCGCAGCCGACATCATCGAATGGCAGAGGCTGCGCGCTGGCGAGGGGCGGCTGGGAGAATATGAGGATTTCCTTGCGCGGCGGCCGGATTGGCCGGGGATGCCGCTGCTGAAGGAGAAGGGCGAGGAGGCGGTGGCGCGATCCACCGATCCGAAGCGCGTGGTGGCCTATTTCGGGGGTGGTTTGCCGGAGACGGCGGAGGGGTCGCTGGCGCTGATCAATGCCTTGCGTGCCTTGGGTCGCGGGCAGCAGGCGGAGGCGGAGGCATTCCGGGCATGGACGGAGTTGCCCTTCGGTCCGGATGAAGAGGCTGAAATCCTTGGGCTTTATGGCGATGCTCTGAAGGTCGCGCATGAGGTGCGGCTGGACCGTCTGCTGTGGCAGAACCGGGTGGCCGAGGCCAAGCGGATGCTGCCGCGCGTGGGGCCAGGCTGGCAGGCCTTGGCGCAGGCGCGGATGGCGCTGCGGGCGGATGCGGACGGGGTGAATGCGCTGATCGACCGGATTCCGGCGGAATTGCAGGGCGATCCGGGGCTGGCCTATGAACGGTTCGACTGGCGCTTCCGCCGCGACCGCGACGATGACGCGGCGGAGATCGTGATTGCCACGTCGCAATCGGCGGAGGCCTTGGGTGATCCGGCGATGTGGGCGGACCGGCGGGCCGGTCTGGCGCGGGTGTTGATGCGGGATGGCAAGCCGCAGGCGGCCTATCGCGTGGCGGCGAACCATTTCCTGACCGGGGGGAGCGATTACGCCGATCTGGAGTTTCTGGCGGGGTTCATCGCGCTGCGGAAACTGGGGGATGCCGAGACGGCGCTCAGGCATTTCCGGAACCTGAGGGAAGGGGTGGCGACGCCGATTTCCGTTTCCCGCGCGCATTACTGGGCGGGGCGCGCGCTGCTGGCGGCGGGGGACCGGGCGGGCGGCACGGCGGAATTGCAGCAGGCGGCGAAGCACCACTCGGCCTATTACGGGCTTTTGGCTGCGGAGGCGCTTGGGCAATCGCTTGATCCTGCGTTGCTTTCCGATGCGCGGCCTGCGGATTGGCGGGGGGCGGGGTTTGCGTCCTCCTCCGTGCTGGAGGCGGCGATGATGCTGTCCCGTGCGGGGAATCGGACGCTGGCAAAGCGGTTCTTCCTACATCTGTCCGAGAGCCTTGACGCGACCGAGTTGCATCAGTTGGCGGACCTTGCCCTGCAGATGGACGAGCCGCATATCGCGCTGGTCGTGGCCAAGCAGGCGGCGGAGAAGGGTGTGATCCTGCCGCGCGCCTATTACCCCGTGCCGTCCTTCGTTCCGGGCGAGGGTCTGGCGGTGAGCCGGGCGCTTGCGCTGGCGATTTCGCGGCGGGAGTCGGAGTTCGACCCGGCGGCGCGATCGGCGGCGGATGCGCGGGGGTTGATGCAGGTGCTGCCGTCGACGGCGAAGTTGGTCGCGCCGCGGGTGGGGCTTTCCTATGATGTGGGGAAGCTGAACGATCCGGGATACAACGTCCGGATCGGGACGGGCTATCTGGCGCAATTGGTTGAACAATTCGGACCTTCGGTCGCGCTGATCGCGTCGGGCTACAATGCGGGGCCGGGGCGGCCGAAGCGGTGGATGGGGATGTTCGGGGACCCGCGCGATCCGTCGGTCGATGTGGTGGATTGGGTGGAGATGATCCCGTTTACCGAGACGCGGACCTATGTGATGCGGGTGACGGAGAGCCTTGTGATCTATCGCGCCATCCTGCGCGGGTCGTCGGGGCCGGTGAATGTGACGGGGGAGTTGCGGGGTTAGGCCGTTCGCGACGCCTTCTGTCGCGGCTGTCACAGACGGGCGCGCCCAAGGGTTGTGCAATCGCGGTGATAATTCCGGCATGACATGGCAACCCGTTACCTTCCGCTTTTCCTGAGGCATTCCCCCACGCCCAAGGTCCAGAACTTCGCCCTTCTGGCGGGGATCGAGGCGAGCGTGCGGGGGACGCTGATCTCGGCCATGCCTCTGGTGGTCTATGACGCCTTGGGCAGCGCGGAGGCGACGTCTTCGGCCTATTTCTGGGCGGGGGTGGTAGCGCTGTGCTGGGGGCTGATGGTGCCGTGGTTCACGCGGCATCTGCCGCGGCGGTGGATGTATACGTCGGGGTGTCTGCTTTACCTTGTCGGGATGGGGCTGGCGATTTCCGGGGTCGCGGTTCTGGTGCCTTTCGCGCTGATGTGCCTGTCGGCGGCGACGGCGACGACATTCGTCTGTTTCAACGCCTATGTGCTTGATTACATTGACCGGACGGATTTGGGTCGCAGCCAGTCGACGCAGATGGTCTATGCGGCGGGGCCTTGGGCTGTGGGGCCGATGCTGGGCGTGACGCTGCATGACTGGTGGGCGCCTGCGCCGTTCCTGTTGGCCGGGACGTTCGCGGTCTTGCTGCTCGTGGTGTTCTGGGTGCTCCGGCTGGGGAACGGGAAGCAGATCCAGCGAGCGAAGGGGCCTGCGTTGAACCCGCTGGCCTATCTGGGGCGGTTCTTCCGGCAGCCACGGTTGATCGCGGGGTGGATGTTCGCGGTGATGCGGTCGTCGGGGTGGTGGGTCTATGTCGTTTACCTGCCGATCTTCTGCATCGAGGCGGGGTTGGGGAACAAGGTGGGGGGCGTGGCGCTGTCTGTGTCGAATGCGCTTCTGTTCATCTCGCCCCTGATGCTGCGCTATGCGCGGCGGACATCGGTACGGCGGGCGGTGCGGATGGCCTTCGGCCTGTGCGGGCTGTGCTTCATGGCGAGCGCGGTGTTTGCGCCTTTGCCCTGGGTGGTGGTGGTGGCGATGATGGGGGCTTCGGTCTTCCTCGTGCTGCTGGATGTGGTGGGGGGGCTGCCCTTCCTGATGGCGGTGAAGCCGTCGGAGCGGACGGAGATGTCGGCGGTCTATTCGAGTTTCCGGGATGTGAGCGGGATCCTGACGCCTGCGGCGGCTTGGGTGGTGCTGGTCCCGTTCGGGGCGCCGCTGGCGGCGTTCTTTGCGGTGACTGGGGCGGGGATGCTGGGGGCGTTCGGGGTGGCGTCGCGGTTGCATCCCAGGCTGGGGACGGTGAGGCCGTCGCATGGGGGACGCGTCGCAGGCGATCTTTGACGCAAAGATCGCGACGATTTCTGCACGCAGAAATCGGTTGGAGAGCGGCGGTCAGGGGCCGTTTTCTGTGTGCAGAAAACGGGGCGATTTCTGCGTCAGAAATCGCTTTCCTTAACGGTTGGTTAACGGGGCGGGCGGTTCGGGCCATGAAAAAACGCGGGCCGGGGGGGCCGGTCCGCGTTTCATCCGCCATCCTCACTTGGAGGGGTTAATCAATCCAGTAGGCGGCGGGCGATGACCTGCGCCTGTATTTCGGCGGCACCTTCGAAGATGTTCAGGATGCGCGCGTCGCAGAGGATGCGGCTGATCTGGTATTCCAGCGCGAAGCCATTGCCGCCGTGGATCTGCAGCGCGTTGTCGGCGGAGGCCCATGCTACGCGGGCGCCGAGGAGTTTGGCCATCCCCGCCTCGAGGTCACAACGCTTGTCGTGGTCCTTCTGCCATGCGGAGAAATAGGTGAGCTGGCGGGCCACCATGATTTCCACGGCCATCATGGCGAGTTTGCCTGCGACGCGCGGGAATTCGATCAGGGATTTGCCGAATTGCTTGCGGTCTTCGGCGTATTTCATGCCGACCTCCAGCGCCGATTGCGCCACGCCCACGGCGCGGGCGGCTGTCTGGATGCGTGCGGATTCGAAGGTCTGCATGAGTTGCTTGAAGCCTTGGCCTTCGACCCCGCCGAGGAGGTTTTCGCCCTTCACGCGGAAATCGTCGAAGTTGACCGTGTATTCCTTCATGCCGCGATAGCCGAGCACTTCGATCTCGCCACCCGACAGGCCCTTGTCGACAAAGGGCGTTTCATCGGTGCCAGGGGTTTTTTCGGCGAGGAACATGGAGAGGCCGCGATAGTCGGTCGTGCCTTCGATCGTGCGAGCGAGGACGGTCATCACATGGGTGCGGGCGGCGTGGGTGATCCATGTCTTGTTGCCGTTGACGACCCAGTCGTCGCCATCGCGGCGGGCGCGGGTGCGCAAGCTGCCGAGGTCGGAGCCGGTGTTCGGTTCGGTGAAGACGGCGGTGGGGAGGATCTCGCCGGAGGCCAGTTTGGGAAGCCATTTGGCCTTCTGTTCCGCCGTGCCGCCGCAGAGGATGAGTTCGGCGGCGATTTCGCTGCGCGTGCCGAGGGAGCCCACGCCGATATAGCCGCGCGAGAGTTCTTCGGACACCACGACCATGGAGGCTTTGGACAGGCCGAAGCCGCCGAATTCTTCGGGGATGGTCAGGCCGAAGACGCCCATTTCTGCAAGGGAATCAATGATTTCCATCGGAATGAGTTCATCCCGCAGGTGCCATTCATGGGCGTGGGGCGTGACCTTTTCATCGGCGAAGCGGCGGAACTGGTCGCGGATCATTTCCAGTTCTTCGTCCAGCCCGGACGCACCGAAGGTGGCACGGCCCGCGTTGTCGCGCATCAGTTCGACAAGGCGGGTGCGGGCGGCGGCGGTGTTGCCTCGGGCCATGAGGCTGACCGCCGCCGCGCCGGGGTTGGCCGGGGTGAGGCCGAGGTCCTGCAAGCGCGCGACCTCCCCCTGGCTCATCGGAATGCCGCCGTGGATCTGGTTGAGGTATTCGCCAAAGGCGATCTGGAGGAGGAGGGCCTCCATTTCCGAGAACTGGCCCGCTGCATCGAGGCGGGTCGCCCATGCCTGCATCTGGCGCAGGGATTCGGTGTAGGTGGCGAGCCATGCCAGCGCATGGGCGGAATACTGGTGTTCTTCCAGCGCCTGAGAGGAGACCTTGCCCGCCACGGTGACCATTTCGCGAAGGTTTTCGCGGGCTTGGGCGAAAAGCGCCTCGACCTCGGGGAGTGCTTCGGTGGTGAGGGCGAGGAGGTTGGCGAGGAGGGGGGAGGTCGTCATCGGCTGGCCATCGTGCGGCATGCTGGGCACCCTTGGGCGATATTCTGCGGTTGCGAGATAGGTAGGATGTTTGCGGTCGCAGAGCAACTTAATTTCGCCGGGAAAAGATCAAGTGAAGGAAAATGTCGCAACGGAATTTTCGTGGTGGTGCGGGCTGGGGGGTGGGGGGAAATCTGGGGGGAGGGCGTGTTTTCGGGGCAAGTGCCTGCGGGCGCTGGGTTAATTCGGGGAAAGGGGCGGGGCGGGCCGTGCCGGGTTCTGTGCCGGAAACTGTGCCGCAAACTGTACATACGCAGCGAACGGTGAGGAGGCGTTAACCCTGTTGTGCCTTGGGCGCGGAGGGGGCGAGTCGGGCCTTGGCTTTGGCGGGGTGGCGGGGCAAGGTCCGGCCAAAAGGGCAGGGTGCGGGCATGGACTGGGCGATGGGAGGGATGGACCCTCTGGCCTTATGGGCGGCGATGGCGGTGACGCTGTTTGCGGGCTTCGTGAAGGGGGCGGTGGGCTTTGCCATGCCCCTGATCATGGTGTCGGCCTTCAACGGGTTCCTGCCGCCGGAGATGGCGGTGGCGGGGCTGATCCTGCCGACGCTGGTGACGAACCTGTTGCAGGCGACGCGGCAGGGGATGGCGGCGGCCATCGGGTCGGTGGTGGCCTATCGGCGGTTCCTGATCGGGACGGTGGTGTTCATCGTGGTGTCGGCGCCCTTCCTGACGGTCATTCCGCGGGTGGCCTATCTGCTGTTGCTTGGCGTGCCGGTGACGGCCTTTGCGGCGGCGCAACTGGCGGGGGTTCCGCTTGCGCTGCCCCTGCGGCATCGGGCGCGGGCGGAATGGGGTCTGGGGATCGTGGGCGGGCTGATCGGGGGGGTGTCGGGCATCTGGGGGCCGCCGCTGTTGGTGTATCTGCTGTCGGTGGGGGCGGAGAAGGCCGAGACGGTGCGGGTGCAGGGGGTGGTGTTCCTGATCGGGGCGGTGGCCCTGCTGGTGGCGCATCTGCGGACGGGGGTGGCGGATGCGGAGAGCCTTTTGTTTTCGGCGGCGCTGGTGGTGCCTGCGCTGCTGGGGATGGTGGTCGGGTATCGCGTGCAGGACCGGCTGGATCAGGCGCGGTTCCGGCGGCTGACGCAGGCGCTGCTGGTGCTGACGGGGTTGAACCTTGTGCGGCAGGCGCTGCTTTAGGCGCGGTGGCGCAGGCTGAGGGTGTGTTCGCGCAGCCATGCGAGGAAGCCGCGCGGGTTGCCTTCCCATTTCTTCAGTTCATCCGCCGGGATGGGTTCGCCGATCACGGGGCGGGTGGGGCGGAAGAGGCAGCGCTTGATTTCGTAGAGCAGGAGGCCCTGACGCAGCGTGTCGGAAAGCTGGTTGGCGATCTGGAAGGCGCGGGAGTTCTGGCCGGGGAAGTAGACGGGCAGGATCGTCGCGCCGGAGGATTTGACGATCTTGTGGGTGAAGACGTTCCATTCCGCCTCGACCGCGGGGCCCCACCAGCCTTCGGACATGGCAACCTTGCCCGCCGGGAAGAGGATGATGACGCCGCCCGCCTTGAGATGCTTCATCGTCTCGTCCCGCATCTGGAGGCCCAGTTCGCGGGCATTGTCCTCGTGCGGGAAGGGCACGGGGATCATGAACATCTCGACTTCCGGGATGCCCGTGAGGAGGGAGCGGGTGAGGATCTTGAAGTCGTCGCGGACGCGGGTGACCATTTCGGCCAGCACCATGCCGTCGACCAGCCCTGAGGGATGGTTGGAGACGACGACGAGGGGGCCGGTCTTGGGGATGAGGGCGATTTCCTCGGGCGGGGTGTCGATGCGGATGCCCATCTGGCGGATGGCCTTGGGCCAGAAGGGCGCGCCGACGGGGGCGCCGGTCTTTTCGAATTCGCGGATCAGGCGCAGGAGGGTGACCTTGGCGGTCAGCCATTCCAGCGTGCGGATCGTGTTCGCCTTGAACGGGTTCTTGAAGGTGCCCGCATAGGAGAGGCGGCGCATGTCATAGGGACGCTCGGCGCGTTCGGCCCGGCGACGGGCCAGCTCTTCCTCGGTCACCTCGAGGGTGCGGAGGGTATCGCGGGGCGACATCTCGGTCACGGCGGGTTGCCTTTCGCGTCTGACGCGCCTCAGTAGTCTTCGCCGAAGCGGTTTGCAACAAGCGCCTCGAGCGCATCGGCAAGCTTTGCCGCCTCGGGGCCGGTGGTGGCGACCTCGATCTCGGTGCCGCGGGAGGCGGCGAGCATGAGGAGGCCCATGATGGAATCGCCCGACACCGTCATGCCGTCCTTCGTCACCTGCGCCTGTGCGTCATGGTCTTCGACCACTTCCACGAATTTGGCGGAGGCGCGGGCGTGCAGCCCTTTTTCGTTGATGATCCGCAACACACGTGCCGTCGTCATGATGTCCAGCTTATGCCCCGCCGCCCAGATCCAGACTGTTGATATACTTGCGTCCCGCGTCAAGCGCCGCGGCGACGGCCTCGGGGACGGTGAGGTCGCGCGACTTGGCCAGCTTGATGAGCATGGGCAGGTTCGCGCCATAGACGATGCGCCGATCCGCGCCGACGCAGGCCATGAGCGAGAGGTTGGAGGGCGAGCCGCCGAACATGTCGGTCACGACGACGACGCCTTGGCCCATGTCGACCGCATCGGCGGCGGCGCAGATTTCCGCCTGTTTCGCCTTGCGGTCGTGATCATCCTCGATGGCGATGGCGCGCATCGCATCCTGTTTGCCCACGACATGTTCGACCGCGGAAAGATATTCCCGCGCCAAGCCGCCATGTGCCACGATCACGATGCCGATCACGCGCCTGTCACCCCGTTTGCGAAGGCGGCGTGACGGCCGCCCTGCGTTCCAGTTCCCGGTGCCGTTTTGACACCGGCCAGCCCGCCTCTGCAAGCGCTTTGGCCATCATTTCCGCGACGGCAACGCTGCGATGTTGCCCGCCGGTGCAGCCAAAGCCGATGGTGAGGTGGGCCTTGCCCTCGTCCACCGTAGCCGGGAGGAGAAAGGTGAGAAGGTCCTGCAACCGGGCGAAGAATTCGGCAAAGCGCGGGTCGGCGCGGACATGGGCCACCACCGCCGGGTCGCGACCGTCGAGGTCGCGCAGGGCGGCGTCCCAGTAGGGATTGCGGAGGAAACGGCAGTCGAAGACCATGTCCACGCCGCGCGGGAGGCCGCGCTTGTAGCTGAAGCTTTGCAGGGAGACGGCGAGGCGCTGGGCTGGGCTGCGGCTTTGGTCGAACCAGCGGGCGAGTTCGGCCTTGAGGTCGTAGGGCGTCATCTCGCTGGTGTCGATGAGGTGGTCGGCGCGGGCGCGGATGGGGGCGAGGAGGTCGATCTCGCGCGCGATGCCTTCGGCGGGGGTTTCGGCGGGGGCGAGCGGGTGGCGGCGTTTGGTCTGGCTGTAGCGGCGGATGAGTTCGGGGGTGCCGCAATCGACATAGACGACATCGAGCGCGATGCGCGGGTCGCGGGTGAGGCGGTCGATGAGTTCGATGAGGGTGGAGGCGTTGAAGTCGCGGTTGCGGACGTCGAGGCCGAGGGCGATGGGGCGGCCCAAGGGCGCGCCTTCGACGAGGCGCGGGACGAGGGAGAGGGGGAGGTTGTCGATCACCTCGTATCCGAGATCCTCGAAGGCATGGATCGCGGTGGAGCGCCCGGCCCCCGAAGGCCCGGTCACCAGCACCAGATGATGCTCTTGAACCGGCAGTCCGTCCTGCATCAGAAGCCTTCCGTCATTCGCGCCGCCCCTGTCGCAGATAGAGCAGGAGCGCCGCCGGGAAATGGGGCCTTTGGTGACCATGCACAAGGGTGACTGTCCGTCCGAGGTAGGTCACTTCATGGTGTGGGGGCAGGCGGTCGGGGGCGGTTCCGGCAAGGTCGACGGCGAGGGCGATGTCGGCGGCGTCGAGGGGATCGGCGTTGAGGAGGCCCAGACCGCGCGCCTCGATCATGCCGCGGATGGGGGCGGGGCAGGTGGCGCGGAGGGCGTCGCCATGGGCGGAGAGGATGACGCGGTCATCGGCGACGAGCCTTGCGCCCAAGGCCATGAGTTGCAGGGCGAGGGAGGATTTGCCGCTGCCGGAGGGGCCGGTGATGAGGCATCCGCGACCGTCCACCGCCACGCAGGTGGCGTGCAGCGTGAGCGTTTCGGTCAAACCGGCAGGCCCACCACGAAGCGCGCGCCGAGCGGATCGGAGGTGACGTCGGCATGGGTGGGGCGGATGTTTTCCGCCCAGATGACGCCGCCATGCGCCTCGACGATCTGTTTGGAGATCGCCAGACCCAGCCCCGAATGTTCGCCGAACTGGCCTTGCGGGCGTTCGCTGTAGAAGCGCTTGAAGACCTTGGTCAGGGCCTGTTCGGGGATGCCGGGACCCGTATCCTCGACCACCACCAGCACGCGGTTGTCGCGGCGGCGGGCCCAGATGCGGACCGCGTCGCCGTCTTCGCAGAAGCTGACGGCATTGGTGATGAGGTTGACGAAGACCTGCGCCAGCCGCGCCTCGAGACCGCGCAGCATGATGGGTTCGGAGGGGAAGTCGGTGATGAATTCGACGCCCTTCTCGCGCGCCTGCGCGCCGAGATATTCCGACAGGTTGGTGAGGGTGCGGACGAGGTTGAATTCCTCTTCCTCTTCCTTGACCAGTTCGCTGTCGAGGCGGGAGGCGTTGGAGATGTCGCTGACCAGTCGGTCGAGGCGGCGGACGTCATGTTCGATGACGTCGAGCAGCTTGTCCTTCTGATCCTCGCGCTTGGCGAGGCGGAGGGTGCCGACGGCGGAGCGCAGGCTGGCCAGCGGGTTCTTGATTTCATGCGCCACGTCGGCGGCGAATTGTTCGTTCGCGTCGATCCGGTCGTAGAGCGCGGCGACCATGCCGCGCATGGCGACGGAGAGGCGGCCGATCTCGTCGGGGCGGGCGGCGAGGTCGGGGATGCGGACGCGGCCGGGGGCCATCTTGCGGGCGTCGCGGTCGCGGCCGAGTTCCGCCGCCGCCGCGAGGTCGGAGAGCGGGTTGGCGATGGTGGAGGCGAGGATCAGGCTGAGCCCGAAGGAGACCATGAGCGAGGCGATGAAGATGAGCAGCACCTGTTCGCGTTCGCTACGCACCAGCGCGTCGATGCCACCCTGATCGCCGGCGAGGGCGATAACGGCCACGACTTGCCCGTTGACGGTGACGGGTTCGGCCACGGCGAAGAGGCGGCTGCCATCCGGGGCGCGGCTGTCGATGCGGACGGCCTCGCCCTTTTGCGCGGCGGGGAGAAGGGTCTTGACGACTTCCGCCGGATCGACCGTGGCGCCGGTGTCGTCGGTGTGGCTGAAGAGGCCGCTGATGCCGTTCCATGCGCCGGTGAGCGTGTCGACGATGGGCGTGGCGCGGGCGGGGACGGCATCGGCGGAGGAGCCTTCGCCGATGCGCCGTGCCGCGATTTCGCCATCGGGGGTGATGGCGAAGGCTTCGACGCCGGGGCTAAGGTCAATGTCGGAGAGGACGCGGGAGAGGCGGGGCGCATCGAGCGGACCCGGTGCCTCGGTCGCCACGGCCTCGAACACGTCGGAGACGAGGCGGGCCTCGTTCTCCAGCGCGGTGCCGCGCAGCGAGACGAGGGTTTCGCGGAACGGGTTGAGGAAGAGCACCCCGCCTGCCAGCACGAGGAGTGCCAGCAGGTTGAACAGGATGATCTTGCGGGCCAGAGGCGAGCGGTTCAGGGACACCAGCCCGCGCCTGTCGCGGCTTTCACGCAAGGCAGGATCGACCAGCCCCTCGCCCGAGGTCCAGTCTTCACCGAGGACGACATCGCCCGAACGAGCCGGGCGGTCCTCTTTTCCCATGCGTGGTGCGGCGGTCATTTACTCTTCGTTGTACCTGTAGCCGATGCCATAGAGGGTTTCGATGGCGGAGAAGCTGTCATCGACCGCGCGCATCTTCTTGCGCAGCCGCTTGATGTGGCTGTCGATCGTGCGGTCGTCGACATAGACCTGATCGTCATAGGCCACGTCCATGAGTTGGTCGCGGCTTTTCACGAAGCCGGGGCGCTGCGCCAGTGCCTGAAGCAGCATGAATTCGGTGACGGTGAGAGCGACGTCCATGCCCTTCCACGTCACGGAATGGCGGAGCGGGTCCATCCGGAGGTGGCCGCGTTCCATGATCTTGGTCTCTTCGGTGACCGCGACCTCGCCGCTGGCGATGGCGTCCTGACGGCGCAGGAGCGCGCGGATGCGTTCGACCAGAAGGCGCTGGCTGAAGGGTTTCTTGACGTAATCGTCGGCGCCCATGCGCAGGCCGAGCACCTCGTCGATCTCGTCATCCTTGGATGTGAGGAAGATGACCGGCATCGTCGTCTTCTGCCGCAGGCGCTGCAGCAGATCCATCCCGTCCATGCGGGGCATCTTGATGTCCAGCACCGCCATGTCCGGCAGGCGGCGGTTGAAGGCATCCAGTGCCGATTGGCCATCGTTGTAGGTTTCGACCTCGAACCCTTCGGCTTCCAAGGTCATCGCGACGGAAGTCAGGATGTTCCTGTCATCGTCGACAAGCGCAATCCTTGC
Organism: Tabrizicola sp. M-4; assembly: GCF_051132405.1. Lineage (GTDB taxonomy): Bacteria > Pseudomonadota > Alphaproteobacteria > Rhodobacterales > Rhodobacteraceae > Paragemmobacter. The sequence continues at coordinate 3,432,014 of NZ_CP128606.1, read as the reverse complement.
CATGGTGGTTTCCCTATACTGCCCGTGTGTCATTGGATTTTATTTTTGTCGGGCATGATCATTTTTCCGCCATCGGGAATCAACCGATATGTGCGAATCACGTCATTTGCGCGGCGCAACCGTCACGGAAAACCCACAGGGATGGCGAAATTGCCGCACATTCCAGCAGCTTGACGCCCGTTGCGGTGCATTGGCGGGGACGTCTCGCCGCATGATTGCGCTAAACCCGCGATGGTTGCGCTAACTGTGCGAAAGCATCCTGTTCTCAGGCGCGAGCGACGTGTTATAGCGAAAACATGTCCTCCCCCTTGGCCCGGGGATGGCCATCCAACCCATTGGCCCGGGTTGGCAATTCGGGAACGCAGAGTGCCGGGCACCGCCCGGACGGAGGAGCTTGCAGTATGACGAACGGTCGCGTGAACCCCGCGCAGGAATTGGCACATCAAGGCATCACCGGTCTGGGGAACGTCTATTACAACTTCCTTGAGCACAGCCTCGTGGAGGAGGCCGTGAAGCGCGGCGAGGGGCGTCTGGGCAAGGGTGGGGCTTTTCTCGTGTCGACCGGGCAGTTCACCGGACGCTCGCCCAAGGACAAGCATGTCGTGCGCACGCCGTCGGTGGAAAAGACGATCTGGTGGGAGAACAACGCGCCGATGTCGCCCGAAGGGTTCGACCGGCTGCATGAGGACATGCTGGCCCATATGAAGGGGCGCGACTATTTCGTGCAGGACCTTTATGCCGGCGCGGACCCCGTGCATCGGCTGGATGTGCGGGTGGTGACGGAACTGGCCTGGCACGGGCTGTTCATCCGGCATCTGCTGCGCCGCCCGGCGCGGGAGGAGCTGGACGGGTTCGTTCCGGAATGGACCATCATCAACTGCCCCAGCTTCAAGGCGGACCCGGCGCGGCATTCCTGCCGCAGCGAGACAGTGATCGCCTTCCATTTCGACAAGAAGCTGATCCTGATCGCCAACACGGCCTATGCGGGCGAGAACAAGAAGTCGGTCTTCACGCTGCTGAACTACATCCTGCCGGAAAAGGGCGTGATGCCGATGCATTGCAGCGCGAACCATGCCATCGGCAATCCGGTGGATACGGCGGTGTTCTTCGGCCTGTCGGGAACCGGCAAGACGACGCTTTCGGCCGCGCCGGACCGCACGCTGATCGGCGATGACGAACATGGCTGGTCGGATCGCGGGTCCTTCAATTTCGAAGGCGGCTGCTATGCCAAGACCATCAATCTGGACCCGGAGGCGGAGCCGGAGATCTATGCCACGACACACCACTTCTCGACCGTGGTGGAGAACATGGTCTATGACCCCGAGACGCTGGAACTGGATTTCACGGATGACAGCCTGACGGCCAACACGCGCTGCGCCTATCCGCTGGACTTCATCTCGAACGCCTCGTCCACGGGGCTGGGCGGGCATCCGAAGAACATCATCATGCTGACCTGCGACGCCTTCGGGGTGCTGCCGCCGATCTCGCGGCTGACGCCGGCGCAGGCGATGTATCACTTCCTGTCGGGCTTCACCGCCAAGGTGGCGGGGACCGAGCGGGGGGTGACCGAGCCGCAGCCCACCTTCTCCACCTGCTTCGGCGCGCCCTTCATGCCGCGCCGGCCGGAGGTCTATGGCAAGCTGCTGCAGGCGAAGATCGCCAAGCACGGGGCGAATTGCTGGCTGGTGAACACGGGCTGGACCGGCGGGGCCTATGGCACGGGCAAGCGGATGCCGATCAAGGCGACGCGCGCGCTGCTGTCGGCGGCGCTGGACGGATCGCTGGCGACGGTGGAATTCCGGCGCGACGCGAATTTCGGCTTCGACGTGCCGGTGGCGGTGCCGGGCGTGGATACCGCGCTGTTGGACCCGCGCAACACATGGGCCGACAAGGCGGCCTATGATGCGCAGGCGGCGAAGCTGGTGGAGATGTTCTCGAAGAATTTCGAGCAATATGTGCCTTTCATCGACGCTGATGTGAAAGCGGCTGCGATCGGTTGAGGTCTTTGGGGCGGGCCTTCCGATGGAAGGCCCGCCCGATTTTTCTGCGAAAAATCGGAAATCCTTCGCAGAAGGATTTTGGTCCGCTGGCGGTTTCCGGCGGGGCGGCGATTTCTGGCGCAGAAATCGCGGCGGAATTTGACGCAAATTCCGCTGTCGCGGCGTGGGTCCGATTTCCGTGTCGGAAATCGTCGCGGAAACTGCGTCAGTTTCCGCCTTCGCCGGTGAAGATCGACGCGATGCCTGCGGCATCCAGAAGCGTCCATTTGCCGGGGGCAAGGTCGGCGGGCAGGGTCAGGCCGCCAAGGCTTTCGCGGTGCAGCGCCTCCACATGGTTTCCCGTTGCCGCGAACATGCGGCGGACCTGATGGTAGCGGCCCTCGGTCACGGTCAGCAGGGCCTCGGTTTCCGAGATCACGGTCAGGTCGGCGGGGGCGAGGGGTTTCTCCTCTCCCTCCAGCATGAGGGTGCCGGAGGCGAAGGTGGCGGCTTCGGTTCCCTTGAGCGGGCGGGCGAGGCGGGCGCGGTAGGTTTTGCGGATGTGGCGGCGGGGGCTGATGATGCGGTGCAGGAGGTCCCCGTCATCGGTGAGGAGGAGGAGGCCGGAGGTCTGCTTGTCCAGCCGTCCGACGGTGGAGATCGCGGGATCGCGCGCGCGCCAGCGTTTCGGCAGGAGGTCATGGACGAGCGGCCCCTCCTCCTTGTGCGAGCAGGTCATGCCGAGGGGTTTGTGGAGGAGGATCACCAATCCCGGCAGCGGGTCGAGCGGTGCCCCGTCGATCGACAGGCGCGCGGGCAGGTCGGGGGTGAGGGGGATGCGCTGGCTGACATCGGTGAGGTCCGCACCGTCGAGCGTGATGCCGCCTGCCTTGGCCATGCGCGCCATCTCGGCCCGCGAGCCGTAGCCCATGGAGGACAGGAGCCTGTCGATGCGCGAGGTCGGGACCTTGGCCATGCGGCGGGGTTACCGGGTGGGGACCGGGGTTTCGCCGCGATAGTCGTAGAAGCCGCGTTGCGTCTTGCGGCCAAGCCATCCGGCCTCGACATATTTCGTCAGCAGGGGGCAGGGGCGGTATTTGGTGTCGGCCAGACCGTCATGCAGGACGTTCATGATGGCAAGGCAGGTGTCGAGCCCGATGAAATCGGCCAGTTCCAGCGGACCCATCGGGTGGTTCGCGCCGAGTTTCAGCGATTCGTCGATGGATTTCACGTTCCCCACGCCTTCGTAGAGGGTGTAGACCGCCTCGTTGATCATGGGCATCAGGATGCGGTTGACGATGAAGGCGGGGAAATCCTCGGCGCTGGCGGCGGTCTTGCCGAGTTTCCGTACCACCTCGTGCAGGCTGTCCCATGTGTCCTGATCGGTGGCGATGCCGCGGATGAGTTCCACGAGCTGCATCACCGGGACCGGGTTCATGAAGTGGAAGCCCATGAATTTCTCGGGCCGGTCGGTGCGGCTGGCGAGGCGGGTGATGGAGATGGAAGAGGTGTTCGACGTCAGGATCGTGGAGGGTTTCAGATGGGGGAGGAGGTCCTCGAAGATGGCCTGCTTTACCGTTTCGCGTTCTGTCGCGGCCTCGATGATGAGATCGGTCGCGCCGAGATCGGCGAGTTTGAGGGTGGTGCGGATGCGGCCTTGGGCGGCGGCCTTGTCTTCCGCCGTGATCTTGCCGCGCGTGACCTGACGGTCGAGGTTCTTTTCGATGGTGGCGAGGGCCTTGTCGATGCTGGCCTGGCTGATGTCGTTCAGCAGGACGTCATAGCCTGCCAGCGCGAAGACATGGGCGATGCCGTTGCCCATCTGGCCCGCGCCCACGACGCCCACGCTGCGGATATCTGCCATCGTTCAGCACTCCTTCATTCCGGGCGGAACCTTATCCATCGCGGGCGGGCAGGTGCAAGCGGTGCGGGGCGAGTTGCGTGAAGCTTTAGGCGAATTGCGACCTTAACCGGCTGGTGACGAATGGGCGGGCATGATCGCGGCGGGTGACGTCATGTGGGGTGGGTCATGACCTATGATTTTGCGGGCGAGGGGTCGCTTGATTACTTTCCGTGCCGCTATGGGCGGTCGCGGTTGATGTTCCGTGGGCCGCGGCGCGATCTTTCCGGGCGCTATGTCGCGGTGCTGGGCGGGATCGAAGCCTATGGGCGATACATTCCCCGGCCCTATCCGGCGCTGCTGGAGGAGGGGTTGGGGATGACGGTGGTCAATCTGGGCTGTCCGCATGCGGGGCCGGATGCATGGCTGGCCGATCCGGCGGTGATGGAGGTGGTGGCGCGGGCGGCGCTGGTGGTGGTGCAGGTGCCGGGGGCGGCGAACCTGTCGAACCGGCTGTATACGGTGCATCCGCGGCGGAACGACCGGTTCTTGCGGGCCTCGCCGGTGTTGCAGGCGATCTATCGCGGGGTGGATTTCACGGATTTCAGCTTTACGCACCACCTGCTGCAATCGCTGTTCGAGGCGGGGCCGGAGCGGTTTGCGCTGGTGGCGCAGGAATTGCGGGCGGCTTGGGAGGCGCGGATGGCGCTGTTGCTGGCGGGGATACCGGGGCGGCGGCTGTTGTTGTGGATGGCCGATGCCGCGCCGGGGCAGCGTCGGGAGGCGCCTTTGGGTGAACCTGTGCTGGTCGATGCGGGGATGATGGAACGGGTGGCGCGGCTTGGCGCAGGGGTGGTGACGGCTGTGCCGAGTGCGGCGGCGCGGGATCGGGGGACGGAGGGGATGGTCTTTCCGCTCTTGGCCGAGCTTGCGGCGCGGGGCCTGCCGGGCGTCGCGGTGCATGAGGAGGTGGCGGCGGCCCTGCTGCCCGTGGTGCGGGAGATGATGTGAAAAGGGCGCGGGTTGGCCCCGCGCCCCTGTCTTTGCCGATCCGCGCGGGGATCAGAGCTTTTCGATCATTTCTGGCACGGCGGTGAAGAGGTCGGCCACGAGGCCATAATCGGCCACCTGGAAGATCGGGGCCTCTTCGTCCTTGTTGATGGCGACGATGACCTTGGAGTCCTTCATCCCGGCAAGGTGCTGGATCGCGCCCGAGATGCCCACGGCGACGTAGAGCGTGGGGGCGACGACCTTGCCGGTCTGGCCGACCTGCCAGTCGTTCGGGGCATAGCCAGAGTCGACGGCGGCACGCGAGGCGCCGACGGCGGCGCCAAGCTTGTCTGCCAGTTTCTCGATCAGCGCGAAGTCGGCCTGAGAGCCCACGCCGCGGCCGCCGGAGACGACGATGCCCGCCGAGGTGAGTTCGGGGCGGTCCGACGCGGCGACCTTGTCTTCGACCCATTTCGACAGCGACCCGTCGGCGGCCACGGCCACCTTTTCAACGGCGGCGCTGCCGGTGGAGGCGGCGGCGTTGAAGGAGGCGGTGCGGACGGTGAGGACCTTCTTGCCGTCGGAGGATTTCACCGTCTGGATCGCGTTGCCCGCGTAGATGGGACGTTCGAACGTGTCGGCATCCACCACGGCGGTCACGTCCGAGATCACCATCACGTCGAGCAGCGCGGCGGCGCGCGGCAGGACGTTCTTGGAGAAGGCGGTCGCGGCGGCGGCGATGTGGCTGTAGCCACCCGCCAGCGAGACGATCAGCGCGGCGGTGGCTTCGGCCATGCCGTGATCGTAGGCGGCGTCATCGGCGTGGAGGACCTTGGAGGCACCGTCGAGTTTCGCGGCCTCGGCCGCGGCGGCGGCGGAGGTGCCGGCGACGAGGATATGCACCTCGCCCAGACCTTTCACGGCGGAGAGGGCCTTGGCGACCGCGTCGGTGGCCAGTTGGCCATCATTCACATCGGCGAGAAGAAGAACGGCCATCTCAGATCACCCCTGCTTCGTCTTTGAGTTTCGCGATGAGTTCCTCGATGGAGCCCACCTTGACGCCTGCCTTGCGGCCTGCCGGTTCCACGGTCTTGACGACCGAGAGGCGCGGGGCCACGTCCACGCCGTAATCGGCGGGGGTCTTGGTCGCGAGCGGCTTGGTCTTGGCCTTCATGATGTTCGGCAGAGAGGCGTAGCGCGGTTCGTTCAGGCGCAGGTCGACCGAGATGATGGTGGGCAGTTTCACCGCGATGGTCTGCAGGCCGCCATCGACTTCGCGCGTCACCTTTGCGGTGTCGCCTTCGATGGCGACTTCGGAGGCGAAGGTCGCCTGCGACCAGCCGAGCAGGGCCGAGAGCATCTGGCCGGTGGCGTTCATGTCATTGTCGATCGCCTGTTTGCCGCAGAGGACGAGGCCGGGGGCCTCTTCCTTCACCACGCCAGCGAGCAGCTTGGCGACGGCGAGGGGTTCGATGTCGGTATGCACGTCGGCTGTGGCTTCGATCAGGATCGCGCGGTCTGCGCCCATGGCGAGCGCGGTGCGGAGCGTTTCCTGCGCCTGCTTTACGCCGATGGAGACGACGACGACCTCGGTCGCGACGCCCTTTTCCTTCAGCCGGATCGCCTCTTCGACGGCGATTTCGTCGAAGGGGTTCATCGACATCTTGACGTTGGCGAGATCGACGCCGGAACCGTCCGCCTTGACGCGGACCTTCACGTTGTAGTCGATCACACGTTTGACAGGCACAAGGACCTTCATCGCGCAATTCTCCACTATTGCCGGCCCGCCGGGCGGACCTCCCAAGCTCTCGGCAGAGTAACTAGACCGTCACGCTGCGATGCAACAGACCAAATGCGACAGGGAAACGCGTCGCGACGTCGCGTTTCCCGTTTGGGTCAGCCTTCGCGGGTGAGGCCGGGGACCCAGAGGACGTCGGCGCGGCCGTCGTCATTGGCGATGCGGCCCGCGACGAAGAACCAGTCGGAGAGGCGGTTGAGGTATTTGACCGCCTCGGGGTTGACCGATTCCATGGTGGCGAGTTCGACCGTAAGCCGTTCGGCGCGGCGGCAGACGGTGCGGCAGAGGTGGAGATGGGCGGCGAGGGCGGAACCGCCCGGCAGGATGAAGCTGCGCAGGGGTTCAAGGCGCGCGTTCATCACGTCGATCTCGCGTTCCAGACGAAGCACCTGCGCCTCTTGCATCCGGAGCGGCGTGTAGGGGAGCGTGGCGTCGAGGTGCATGTCGGGGGTGCAGAGATCGGCACCGAGGTCGAAGAGGTCGTTCGAGATGCGGGCGAGGGCCGCGTCCATGTCGCCGGTGGCGTGCTGGCGGGCGAGGCCGACGGTGGCGTTGGTTTCATCCACGGTGCCATAGGCCGAGACGCGGGTGGCGTGTTTGGCCACGCGGGCGCCGTTGCCGAGGGCGGTTTCCCCGGCGTCGCCGGTTTTCGTGTAGATCTTGGAGAGGACGACCATCGGTTAACCCTTTGCGTGGAAATAGGCGAAAGCCACGATCAGCGCGACGGCCACGGCCTGTGCGATGATGCGATAGCGCATGATGCGGTTGGCGTGCTTGCGGTTGAAGTCGCCGCCCTTGGCGAAGCCGCCGATGCCCACCATCAGGATGGCGAGGACGGCTAGGGCTGCGAGGGCCGCGATGATGAAAAGCGGATCGGAGAGCATGGCGTTTTCCTTCGTGTCGGGCGTGATCTAGCGGGGATTGCCGCAAAAGCGAATGCCCATTTCGCCGCGCCCTTGCCAGAGGATCAGCCCTTGGCGATGGCGAGATCCAGAAGCCGGGTGGGCAGGAGGCGGCGCAGGAGGCCCGCGATATGGGTGGGGGTGGTGACGTAATAGCGCGCGCGGGGGCGTGGGCTTTCCAGCGCGTGGATCAGTTTTTCGGTCACGGCGGAAGGGGGGAGTTCGAAGCGGTCCTTCTTGACCTGCGGTTTGTAGAGACGGTCGAGGAGGGCCGTGTATTCCTCGCGCCGGGCGGAGGATTCCCAGTCGATCCATTTTTCGAAATGGGGGATGGCGTTCTGGCGGATGCGGGTGCCGATGGGGCCGGGTTCGATGAGGATGACCTCGACCCCGGTGCCCGCCATTTCAAGGCGGAGGACGTCGGAGAGGCCTTCGAGCGCGAATTTGGTGGAGACATAGGCCCCGCGCCATTTCGCGCCGACGATGCCGAGGACGGAGGAGCATTGGACAATGCGGCCCGCGCCCTGCGCGCGGAAGGTGGGGATGAGGCGGCGGGAGAGGTCGTGATAGCCGAAGAGGTTGGTTTCGAAGATCTCGCGCAATGCGCCGCGGGGAAGGTCTTCGACCGCGCCGGGGCAGGCGAAGGCGCCGTTGTTGAAGAGGGCGTCGAGTTTGCCGCCCGTGCGGGAGAGGGTTTCGTCAACCGCGGCGGCGATGCTGTCCTCGGACGCGTAATCGAGGGGGAAGCTTTCGAGGCCCTCGCCGATCAGGCGGTCGCAATCGCCCTGCTGGCGGCAGGTGGCGAAGACGCGCCAACCGCGCGCCTTGAGCGCATGCGCGGCGTCGTGACCGATGCCCGAAGAGCATCCGGTGATCAGGATGGAACGCATGATGTGCTGCCCGCGTCTTTTCGTTTTTCTGCTCGTTTCGGCGATTAACACGCAGAATCGGGCGATTTGCAATGAAAAGGCGTGGGCTTTGCCCTAGTCGATGGCGGGGAAGAGGGTCGCGTTGCCGAGCGAGGGGCCTGCCTCGGCGATGAGGCTGCGGTGGACGAAGCCTTCGACACCGTCGCCTTCGATGCGGACATGCATCCAGTCGCCCACCTGTTCGACGATCTGGACGATTTCGCCGCGTTCGACGCGGCCGATGATGGCGGCGCTGCCGCCTGCACCGGCGCGGACATTGGCGGCCTGTGCGGTGATGGTGCCCATGGGGAGGGCAGGATCTTCGAGCAGGGCGAGGGCCGGTTCGGACGGGGCAAGCGTCAGGCTGGCGGGTTCCGGCCGTTCGGGCGCGGGAAGGATGCGGATCGTGTCGGTGGGCGCGGTGCTTGCGAGGGTAGCGGCGGGGGGTTCCTCGGCCTCAGCCGTGGTCACCGGGGGCAGGGCGGGGGGTGTGAGGTCGATCGCATATTCGCCGCGCAGACCGGCGCGGAGTTGGCCGCGATCTTCGCCGCCAATGAGAAGGGTGAGGTAAAGGCCGATGGAAAAGAACAGGAGATAACGAAACATGGCAGTGTCCGTAACTTGCACGCAATGCGGGTCGATTAGCATGGGTTGGGGTGAGTCGCGCGGGATTCTTGCAGTTTTCGGACCGATTTTCCGCGGCATGTCGTCGTGCTGTTTCGGCTGGACCGGGGGCGCGGGGCGAATTACACAACATCCATGTCAGACACGCCCGATAGCCCCAAGATAGAGCCCATCCTTGTTGCCGAGCCGTTGAGCCGCGCGATCGGGGAGCGGTATCTGACCTATGCGCTGTCCACGATCATGCACCGCGCGCTGCCCGATGCGCGGGACGGGTTGAAGCCGGTGCATCGGCGCATCCTCTATGCGATGCGGGAATTGCGGCTGACGGCGACGGGGGGATTCCGGAAGTCGGCCAAGATTTCGGGCGACGTGATGGGGAACTATCACCCGCATGGCGATGCCGCGATCTATGACGCGATGGCGCGTCTGGCGCAGGATTTCAACGTCCGTTATCCGTTGGTCGATGGGCAGGGCAATTTCGGCAATATCGACGGGGACAACCCGGCGGCCTCCCGCTATACCGAGGCGCGGCTGACGGCGATTGCCGAGGTGCTGATGGAAGGGCTGGCGGAGAACGCCGTGGACTTCCGCCCGAACTATGACGGCACGCTGGAAGAGCCGGTGGTGATGCCGGCGGCCTTCCCGAACCTGCTGGCAAATGGCGCGTCGGGAATTGCCGTGGGGATGGCGACGAACATTCCGCCGCACAACCTCGACGAATTGATCGGGGCCTGCCATGCGATGCTGGGCAATCCCGGTATCACGGACGAGGAGTTGGTGGCCTTTGTGCCGGGGCCGGATTTCCCGACGGGCGGGGTTCTGGTGGAGCCGAAGGACAGCATCCTCGACGCCTATCGCACGGGGCGCGGGTCGTTCCGGCTGCGCGCGAAGTGGGAGGTGGAGGATCTGGGGCGCGGGACGTGGCAGATCGTGGTCACGGAGATCCCTTATCAGGTCCAGAAGTCCAAGCTGATCGAGAAGCTGGCGGAACTGATCACGACGAAGAAGATCCCGCTGCTGGCCGATGTGCGCGATGAATCCGCCGATGACGTGCGGATCGTGCTGGAGCCGCGGGCGCGGACGGTGGAACCCGATGTGCTGATGGGGACGCTGTTCAAGAACAGCGATCTGGAGATCCGGTTCAGCCTGAACATGAACGTGCTGATCGATGGCAAGGTGCCGAAGGTCTGTTCGTTGAAGGAGGTGCTGCGCGCCTTCCTCGACCATCGGCGCGACGTGCTGCGGCGGCGGTCGGAACACCGGATGGAGAAGATCGACCACCGGCTGGAGGTGCTGGAAGGCTTCATCATCGCCTTCCTGAATCTGGACCGGGTGATCGACATCATCCGCTATGACGACGATCCGAAGCGGGCGTTGATGGCGGAGGACTGGTCCAAGGACCACAAGCGGGCGACGTCGGAGAAGGACTATGTCTCTCCGCCAGCGGGCGAGGGGGAGCTGACGGAGCTTCAGGCGGAATCCATCCTGAACATGCGGCTGCGGTCCTTGCGGCGGCTGGAGGAGATGGAGCTTATCCGCGAGCGGGATGAGTTGATGAAGGAACGCGCCGATCTGGCCGATCTGCTGGAGAGCGAGAAGCGCCAGTGGAAGAAGATCGGGGCGGAGTTGGAGGATATCCGCAAGAAGTTTGGGAAGGACACGGTGGAGGGCAAGCGGCGCACCACATTCGCCGAGATGGGCGATGTGGAGGAGGTGCCCTTCGAGGCGATGATCGAGCGGGAGCCGATCACGGTGATCTGCTCAAAGATGGGCTGGATCCGCGCGATGAAGGGGCATGTCGCGCTGGATTCGGACGTGAAATTCAAGGACGGGGACGAGGGGCGGTTCATCTTCCACGCCGAGACGACGGACAAGATATTGCTGGTTGGCAGCAATGGGCGGTTCTACACGCTGCTGGGGGCGAACCTGCCCGGCGGGCGGGGCATGGGGGAACCCGTGCGCCTGATGGTCGATCTGCCGAACGAGGCGGAGATCGTGGAATTGATGATCTTCCGTCCGGGCGAGAAATTGCTGGTCGCGTCCACGGCGGGTGACGGGTTCGTGGTGCCTTCGGACGAGGTGCTGGCGCAGACGCGGGCGGGCAAGCAGGTGCTGACGGTGCGGGACGGGGTGAAGACTGCGCTGTGCCGCCGTGTGGCGGGGGATACGGTCGCGGTCGTCGGCGACAACCGCAAGCTGCTGGTCTTCCCGCTGGCGGAACTGCCGGAGATGGCCAAGGGCAAGGGCGTGCGGCTGCAGAAATACAAGGATGGCGGGCTTTCGGACGCGATGACCTTCACGCTGGCCGAGGGGCTGTCGTGGAAGGACCCTGCGGGGCGGACGCGGACGGAGACGGACCTGACCGAATGGCAGGGCCCGCGTGCCGGGGCGGGCAAGATGGCCCCGCGTGGTTTCCCGCGCGACAACAGATTCAACTGAGTGTTTTCAAGGATGGTGTTTCATGGATCACGCCGGGGAGATGAGGGTCGCCTACCGGGGTGATCCGGCGAAGCTGTTTCCCTTGGCGCTGGGCACGGGTGTGCTGGGTGTCGTCACGCTGGGCATCTATCGGTTCTGGGCCAAGGCGCGTATCCGGCGGCATGTCTGGAGCAAGGTGCAACTGGGTGAGGACGGGTTCGAGTTTACCGGGACCGGGCTGGAGATGTTCCTTGGCTTCCTGATGGCGGTGGTGGCGCTGGCTGTCTATCTGGCGGTGGTGCAGGTGATCCTGTTCGCCTTTGGCATAAGGTTCATCTTTGATCCGCAGAACGAGATGGAGGAGCTTGCGCAGGGGGTTTCCATCGGGCTGTCCTTTCTTGCCGTGCTGCCCCTGATGCTGTTCGCGGCCTATCGGGCGCGGCGCTACAAGCTGGCGCGGACGCGGTTCCGGGGCATCCGTTTCGCGATGGAGAATGCGGCGGGCGGATACATGCTGCGGGGGTTGTTCTATCTGGCGCTGACGGTGGGGACGGCGGGGCTTTTGTGGCCGCTGATGACCTTCCGGCTGGAGGCCTTCATGACCGAGCGGACATGGTACGGCACGGCGCGGTTCCGGCAGGGCGGGCGGTGGAGCGCGCTGTACGGGGCCTATTTCCATGTGCTGGTGGGGATGGGGCTGCTGGTGCTGGCGGTGGTCTTCGGCGCGATGGAGGAAGGCTGGATGGCGGGGCTGTTGGGTTTCGTCGGGGTGATCTGGGGGATGGTCGGGCTGATCCTCTACCGGGTGCGGGCCTTTGCCTATCTCATGTCGCACAAGGAGATGGACGGGGGGCTTGGTTTCAGGGCGGAACCGCGGGCCGGATCGGTGGTGTGGCTCTATCTCAAGGGCGTGTTCATCGTGGGTCTGCTGGGCGGCATCGCCTCGGCCGTGATCTTCGCGCCTTTGGGGACGCTGATGGTGGGGATCGAGGAGGCGTCGGAACTGGTGCAGATCGAGATCGCGGTGCTGGGGGTGCTGTCCTATCTGCTGATGCTGACGGTGTTCGGGGCGCTGACGCTGGTTTTCGTGAGCCAGCCGATCCTTGGGCATTTCGTGGGCAGCGTGACGGTGACGGGGGCGGAGGCGTTGGAGGCGGTGCGGCAGCGGGTTTCGGACCGGGGCGCGGATGCCGAGGGCCTTGCCGATGCCTTGGACATGGGGGGTGCGTTCTGATGCTGCCCGGGGCGGAGGAGGCGGTGTTCTTCGACGGCGTCTCGGCCCGGCGGCAGGTGGTGATGGTGGAGCCGTCCTCCGACGGGCGCGCCCTGCGCTTTGGTCGCGAGGTCTGGCCGCTGTACCGGTTGCGGCGGATCGAGGGCGAGGGGCTGGTTCTGGCGCATCTGACCGGGGCGGGTGACGAGTTGCCCCATGATCCGGCGCGGCTGGTGCTGGCGGAGGGGCCTTTGGCGGAATGGGTGCGGGGCGCTGCGCCCGCGCTGGACCGGCGCGATCTGCGGCGCGGGACTTGGGGGCGGGTTGCGGGGCGCGTGGCGCTGGCCGGGGTGGCGTTGGCGGCGATCCTGTTCGTCTTCCTGCCGCGGATTTCCGACCTTCTGGCCGATCAGATGCCCTTGGAGCAGGAGGTGGCCTTCGGCGATGCCGTGGTGCGGCAGGTGCAGGTCTGGCTGGGCGACGAGGAGGTGCCGCTGTGCCGCAAGCCGGAGGGTCTGGCGGCGCTGGAGAAGATGGAGCGTCGGCTGACCGAGGGGCAGGGGCTGACCTATGACATCGAACTGTCGGTCATGGACCATGAGATGGTGAATGCCTTCGCCGCGCCGGGGGGGCGGATCGTGATCCTGCGCGGCTTGCTGGACGAGGCGGAGGCGGCGGAGGAGGTGGCCGGGGTTCTGGCGCATGAGATCGGCCATGTGGAGGCGCGCGACCCGGTGCGGCTGGCCTTTCGCAGCGCGGGATCGGCGGGGATATTGGCGCTGGTTCTGGGGGATGTGACCGGGGGGGCGGTGATCGGCCTGCTGGGCGACCATCTGCTGAGCGCGTCCTACACGCGGGAGGCGGAGGCGGCGGCGGATGAATTCGCCTTTGCGCTGCTGGCGCGGACGTCGGTGGGGACGGAGGGGCTGGCGGCGTTTTTCGAGCGGATCGAGGGGATGGGGGGCGATCTGCCGGAGATTTTATCGACCCATCCGGCAAGCGGGAACCGCGCGGAGGCCGCGCGTGGGGCCGGGGGCGGGGCGGTGGAGCCTGTGCTGACGGCGGCGGAGTGGGAGGCGCTGCGCGGCATCTGCGGATAGGGCCGCGGCTGAGCGGGCGGAAACGTCCGGGAACGGAAACCGCCCCGGACAGCACTCGTTACCACACAAGGCGGATGAGGCACGGAGCCTTAGCTGCCTATCGTGATGGTAGGGATGGAGTCCCACCATTCAAGGGAAAACCCGACCGTATTTTCGCATTCCGAAATTATTCGGGCCGCATTCGACGGATCTGCCCGAAGATCAGGCGTTCTCGACCGAAAGCCAGACGCCGCCTTCGGGGCGGAGGGTCAGTATCATCACGGGTTTGGGGGCCTTGCCGGGGATCGGGGCAAAGCGGAAGCGGGCCAGCAGGGTGGCGAGGATGATGACGGCCTCCTGCACGGCGAAATTGGCGCCGATGCAGATGCGGGGGCCGTCGCCGAAGGGGAGGAAGGAGAAGCGGTCGGTCTGGTGACCGGGGGCGAAGCGGTCGGGATCGAAGCGGTCGGGATCAGTCCAGAGCTTCTTGTGCCGATGCAGCGCGTAGATCGGCAGGATGACGGTATCGCCGCGCCGCACCTCGCGCCCGCAGAGTTCGTCGGCCTTTTGCGCGGTGCGCGACAGGAAGGCGGCGGGGGGATAGAGGCGGAGCGTTTCGTCGATGATCTGGCGGATATAGGGCAGGCGGGGGACGTCTTCGGCGGTGGCGGCGCGGGTGTCGAGGATCGCCTGCGCCTCGGCCCGCGCGCGGTCCTGCACGGTCTGGTCGAAGGCGCAGAGGTAGAGCGCCCATGACAGGGTGAGGGCCGTGGTTTCGTGGCCCGCCACGATGAAGGTGAGGAGGTTGTCGCGGATTTCCTCGGTCGTCATCTTGCGGCCGGATTTGGGGTCTTCGCCTGCCATCAGCAGATCGAGCAGGTCGGGCATCGCCTTGTCGGCGGCATCGCTGCGGCGGCGGTCGATGGTGGTATCGGCCATGCGTTTCATTTCACGCAGGCCGGGGCCTGCGATGACGCGGGAGGGGCGGGGCACCCATGCGGGCGCGCCGATGATGTCGAGGAGGGATATCTTGGCGGTCTGGCCGATATAGGCATCGATGGCCTTGTGGACGGCGTCGCGGTCGAAGCCTTCGCCGCCCGAGAAGGTGACGTCGGAGATCACCTCGAAGGTGGCGGTGACCATCTCGTCGAAGGCATCGGCGGCGCGTCCTGCGGCGGCGGCGAAGCGGGCGGAGGCGCGTTCGGCGGCGGCGGTCATCACGGGGGCGAGGTTCGCCACGTTGCGGTGGGAGAAGACGGGGGCGGCGGTGCGGCGCTGCCAGAGCCAGTCCTGCCCCTCGGCGATGAAGAGGGAGCGGCCTATGGCGGGCGAGAGCATGAGTTTCGTGACGTCGGATTTGGGGTAATCCTCCACCCTGTCGCGCAGGACGCGGCGCAGGGCTTCGGGGTCCATCACCATGTGCCAGCGCTTGCCGCGCGGGTTGGAGATGATCGGGGCGTGGGTGGCGATTTCGGGGATGAGTTCCAGAACGTTGCGGCGGCCCGCGCGCAGCGTGCCGAGGATGCCCAGCGGTTCGGTCGCAAGGGGGACGCGGACTGGGAGGGGGGTGTCGGGGACGGCGGACATGGCGGCTCCTTTCGGCGGGAGATAGGCGGGCAGGGGCGGCGGGCAAAGGGCGACCGTTGCGCGCAGGGGCGTCTGCCGATATGCGGGGTGGGGGCCTGCGGGCCGAGATCGACGGGAGATTCCATGCTGACCCTGCGCCGAGCGGCCTTTATCCTTGGCCTTTCCCTGCTGGCTGCCTGCGGGCGGAACGATCTGGCGGAACCGCCTGTGCCCCTTGGGGATTTCGCGCTGGGCCTGAACATCGCGGTGGCGGACAATGCGCAGAAGGTGCCGATCTCGCGCGAGGCGAGCGCGGATGAATGGGAAGCGGCGATGAAGAAGGCGGTCGATGACCGCTTTGGGCGGTACAACGGGACGCGGCTTTACAATATCGGCATCTCGATCGACGGCTATGCGCTGGCCCCGCCCGGCATTCCGGTGGTGGCGGCGCCGAAGTCGGTTCTGGTGATCACGGCCAATATCTGGGACGACGCGACGCAGACGAAGCTGAACCCGGAAGGGGAGCGGTTCACCGTTTTCGAGGGCATGTCGGGCGAGACGGTGATCGGGACGGGCATCACGCGCACGAAGAAGAAGCAGATGGAAGCGCTGTCCTACAACGCCGTGAAACGGGTGGAGCAGTGGTTGCTGGAGCATCCGGAATGGTTCCCCAAGGGCGGGGCGTTGCCGGTCCCGCTGCCGGCGGAGGGGGCTGCGGCGGCGGCTTCGGCCGCGCCGGCCCCGGCTGCGCCGACCCAAGCGACGGGGGCTTCGACAGGGGCTGCGGCCACGACGCGCCTGCCCCTGCCGCCGCCGCAGCCGCCGGTTCCGATTCCGGGGCCGTCGCTGCCCTGAGACGCGGGCAGGAGCGTGCCCTTTCGGCTTGATTTTCCCCCGTGGGCGGCTTAAGTCGCCGCCCATCTATCAAAGGGCCGTCGCGGCCCCCCAATCCGAAGGCCCGAGGACATGGCAAAGGCAAAGTTTGAACGGACGAAACCGCACGTCAACATCGGCACGATCGGCCACGTTGACCACGGCAAGACGACGCTGACGGCTGCGATCACGAAGTATTTCGGCGAATTCCGCGCCTATGACCAGATCGACGGCGCGCCGGAAGAGCGTGCGCGTGGGATCACGATCTCGACCGCGCATGTGGAATACGAGACGGAGAACCGTCACTACGCGCATGTCGACTGCCCCGGCCACGCCGACTATGTGAAGAACATGATCACGGGTGCGGCGCAGATGGACGGCGCGATCCTGGTTTGCGCGGCCTCGGACGGCCCGATGCCGCAGACGCGCGAGCACATCCTGCTTGGCCGTCAGGTGGGCATTCCGTACATGGTCTGCTACATGAACAAGGTCGACCTCGTCGATGACGAGGAGCTGCTGGAACTGGTCGAGATGGAAGTGCGCGAGCTGTTCTCGTCCTACGACTATCCCGGCGACGACATCCCGATCATCAAGGGCTCGGCCCACCAGGCCATGATCGGCGAGCGCAAGGACATCGGCGAAGACTCGATCCGCGCGCTGATGGCGGCGGTCGACAGCTACATCCCGACGCCGGCGCGTGCGATCGACCAGCCCTTCCTGATGCCGATCGAGGACGTGTTCTCGATCTCGGGCCGCGGCACGGTTGTGACCGGTCGTGTGGAGCGTGGCGTGATCAACGTCGGCGACGAAGTCGAGATCGTGGGCATCCGCGAGACGAAGAAGTCGGTCTGCACGGGCGTGGAAATGTTCCGCAAGCTGCTGGACCGCGGGGAAGCCGGCGACAACGTGGGCGTGCTGCTGCGCGGCATCGACCGTGACGGCGTGGAGCGCGGTCAGGTTCTGTGCAAGCCGAAGTCGGTGAACCCGCACACGCATTTCGAAGCCGAGGCCTACATCCTGACGAAGGAAGAAGGCGGCCGTCACACGCCGTTCTTCGCGAACTACCGCCCGCAGTTCTATTTCCGCACGACGGACGTGACGGGGACGGTGAAGCTTCCGGAAGGCACCGAGATGGTGATGCCGGGCGACAACCTGAAGTTCGAGGTCGAGCTGATCGCCCCGATCGCGATGGAAGAGAAGCTGCGCTTCGCCATCCGTGAAGGCGGCCGCACCGTCGGCGCAGGCGTCGTCTCGAAGATCATCAAGTGATGTGATTGGCAGGGCGGGGTGAACCCCGCCCTACGGAAACGCGCGGGGGTGACCCCGCGCGTTTTTTCTTTTAGGATGGCACGACCTGCGAGGGAGGCACCGATGGACCTGACGATCTGACCTGCGTTTTCACCTGAAGCGAAGATCAGAAAGGTTCATCCCATGCCGTTCCTGAACGCGGATGCCGTGCATCCCCTGACGTTTCCCGATGGCAGCGTACACCGTGACATGGTGCATCTGGCGCGCGTCATCGACCATCCGAACATCACGGTGGGCGATTACAGCTATGCCAATGATTTCGATCCGCCCGCGCCCGGCGGATGGGCGGCGCGGCTGGCGCCCTATCTGTACCCCGGCGCGCCGGAACGGTTGGTGATCGGGCGCTTCTGCCAGATCGCGCATGGCGTGCGGTTCATCACCGCCTCGGCCAATCATGCGATGGGGGGGATTTCGACCTATCCCTTCGGCGTCTTCGACCCGGGAACGCTTGCGGCGTTCCGCGACGGGTTCAGCGCGTTGCCGGATACCGTGGTGGGGCATGATGTCTGGATCGGGCATGGTGCGATGATCCTGCCGGGTGCGCGGATCGGCAGCGGGGCGATCATCGGCGCGGGGGCGGTGGTGGCGGGGGAGGTGGCACCCTATGCGATTGTTGCAGGCAATCCGGCACGGGTGATCCGAGCGCGCTTTGACGCGGGCGAGGTGGAGCGGTTGCTGCATATCCGGTGGTGGGACTGGGAGCCGGCACGGATAAAGGTCGCCTTGCCCGCTTTGCTGGGCGCGGACCTTGCCGCCTTGGCGCGGTGTTGACCCCGATGCAGGAAAATCGGTGCGCGCGGGGGATTCCCCTGCGCGGCCCCCTTGATTTCCCCCCCACCATGCCGTAACCCCGCCGCAGGCCTAGGGGTATAGCTCAGTTGGTAGAGCATCGGTCTCCAAAACCGAGGGTCGCGGGTTCGAGTCCTGCTGCCCCTGCCAGGCCGGATGCGGTGGACCGCATCGCCCCGTTTCCCCGAAAAGCCGCAAAAATTTCCTGACTTCGTCGCGATGGCGGCATGATGCGGGCGCAGGCTGCACCTTCGATCGTGCGGAGGGGTGGGGTATGTTCCGTGTGCTTTTCGGGCTGACATGGCCTGTGATGGCGGTGATTGCGGCCGGTCTGTTCTGGCTGGCGCAGCAGAGCGGCCAATGGGTTGCCGAACATGAGGCGGAGAAGGCGGAGGCGCTTTTGATCGGGGCACCGGAGCCTGTTGCGCTGGATGCCTTCACGGCGGCGGATGTGGGCTTGGCCGATGAGGTGCATGTCACCGCATGGGTCAACACGGAGCACAATTACGAACTGACGCGCGAGGGGAAGACCGTCGACACGGTGCGGCGCATGTTCGTTCTGTTCGGGCCGGGAGATGGGCCGGAAAGCACCGTGGCGCGGGGCGTGGTGGTGCTGCATCCCGACAAGGTGGATGACTTTGTCGCCTACCTGATGTTGAACCTGACGGAAGAGAACGATCCGAGGCTGCTGTTCAACCTGAACGGATCGCGGGAATCGCGGGCCGATCTTTCGGGGATGGTGGATAATGCCCTGCGGGAGCGCGGGCTGGAGAAGGATGCGGATTTCCTTGTGGTGCAGCCCTATTTGGAGGGGCGGGAGGTGGCGCTTGCCGCTGACCCGGATGCGCCCACCCGGAATATGAAGATCATTGGCGGTGCGGGGCTGTTCGTGGCCTTGCTGGCCGTGCTGAAATTCGTCGCGGCGCGGCGGCGGGCGCGGAAGGCGAATGGGTCCGTCTGGGCGGATGAGGCGCCGCGCGGTGGAGCGGTCGTGCCGGATATCAATGCGCGGACGGCGGAAACCTTGGCCGAGACGGAGGGCGGCACGGATCAGGCGAAGGTCGCTTCGCCTGCCTCGGGTGAGTGGTCGCCACTGGAGGCCGTGCGGGCAAAGCAGGCGGCGCGGGAGGCGGTTGGCGCAGGGCCGAAGCGCAACGATGGGTTTGGGTCTTTTTCCGGGATGGCGGGAGGGTCGTCCGGGGCGGGATTGGGGCTTTCCCTGCCCAA